>NZ_JBHUQE010000001.1:0-365873 GCF_042687825.1 Sedimentitalea sediminis
GAGCAGTCAGACCGGACGCTTACTTTGTAACTTGTAACCGTAACTTAGCTCAGAAGGGTTTGGAAAAGTAAATGGCGGGGCACCATAGTGCCCCGCCGGGTAGTACAGGCCAGTTTGGGCCTTATGTTACGTTACAGGTTGCGCTGGGCAGCTCAAAACGGCGGTTCATCATATCGTACGTCGAGAGGTACGATCACGACCACACCACCGTCCATGCGCCTGGCGATGAACTCGGTCTTACGCTCATCCGCGTCACCACGTGCGAACCCTTTACGCTGGGCCTTTTCGAGCTTGCCGAGATCATGGAGGCGGTGGGAGCCATAGTCCCACCCCAGTCCCGCCATGATCGCCTTGATCCGCCGGGCATCCATAGGCGTCATGCGGGCTGTGTCGATGCCAAGAAGCAGTTTGATGCTGTCCATAGAAACTCGCCCCTTAGCCTCGCCAAAGGCATCCTCAAGAACGTCCGCGTAGGCGTCCTCGACCATGCGTCGTCCCTGTACCTTCGATGCTGCGTCCCAAAGATGCTGCGACAGGGTAATCGACTCGCCTTTGGCCTCCCGCACGACCGCCTCTGCCCAGAGCTGATCAACATCAGCCGCAAAGCGCACGAGATCAATCTTGCCGACTGCCACAGGCCAGACACGGCGATTGCCTGTCAGGTCACGAAGGTAGGCAAGTTCATTGGTCGTGCCCAGGATAATGCAGTGCCGCCGAAACTCCGAAGTGCTGCGAGCGTAGGCCGGGCGGAACATGTCGACAGCAGTGCTGAGGAACTTTTTGAGGCTCTGACTCGTCGTCTTGTTCATCCCGTCCAACTCTTGACACTCGACAATCCAGGCGCGTGTCATCATCTCGGCCTTGGTCTTGTCGTCGCTCTTGAGATCGAGGCTGCCGCAGAACCACTCTTCGCGTATGGCAAGACGCTGAGCGATTTGGGATTTACCTGCCCCTTGCGCACCTTCGAGTACCAGCATCGTGTCGAACTTGACGCCCGGTTGTTTAATGCGACGCACACCAGCGATCAGAAGTTTGCTGCCGAATTCAGCGTTCAGCGCGTTGTTTTCGGCACCGCAGTAGTCAGCCAGCCAACTGTTGATACGAGGCTTACCGTCCCACGCGAGGCCGCCAAGATAGTCTTTCACCGGGTGGTACTTCTGCTCATGCGCGATGGAGAGTAGCTCACGTTTGATGTACGCGGGAGCTGCAATGAAATCCAAATCGCGCAGGAACGAGCTGGACAGTATTTCCACGATATCGTTCAGGTCACGCCCATCAAGGCCGTAGCCGCGAAACTCGTCCGTTACCGTGAAAGTATTGCGCTGGGCATCGACGCCCAGCACCGCCAGCGCGTACCGGATGTTTTGTGGAAGATTCCTAACAGGCCGACCATCGTCATCGCGGATCGGCCAGCCGCCCGAACGTACCTCAATCGCAGCGATCGCGCGCACCACTTGACGACGCGCATAGGTAAGAGGGTTTGGCTGTTCCAGCACATGGGCGCTGATGCCTACATCGGGCGAGAGGATGATCGCAAGGACATGCCCCGGCTGCATCCCTTTGCCAAGCATCCAAATAACAGCCGCAAAAACCAGTTCGGACCGGGATGCGTAAGCCCTACCGGGGGGATTGTTCCCGGTCATAATTGCCTCGGCCCAATCCGGTTCTGGCGGCAGCACTTCGTAATGATGGTCGGGGAGCGGAAGCGGTTCGATCTCGACCACAGGTGCGAGCACCGCAGTAGGTTGCTTAACTTCCTTGGGCAGCTTCACCCGGAAGTCACCCACTGAGTAAGTGCGAGGCGGCTTCTTAAGATCCATCGGCTCGAAGTGCCATGCCGGAGCAGGTTCGCGACCATCCGCGCGCTTCTTGTCATTGAGCCAGTTCATCGTCCAAGGCAGGCGAAGCAGGCGGTCGGCGTTATGGGTTCCCGGTCCACCCTGAAGCACGAATAGCAGGGCTTCGTTGAGTTTTTCCGCCTTCTCGACTTCCAGCGGTTCGTCCAGCTTCCAAACTGCTTGACAGCCGCCGCCCGTTTTCCAGATTGCAGATGGGCGCGGTATACCCTTAGGACGCTTATCGTCGTCCATCAGAATACTCATGACGAACGCTTCTTGGTCAGTCTCGTCGCCGGGATAGTCCTTATAATCTAGGTCGACATGCAGGAAACGTGCAGCTCTCAGGTTGACCTTTTTACGCACGCCATCCAGGAACTCGGCATTTGGCAGGAAGTACATATTACGCTGGACGTCCTCCGCGTTGCCGGACGCAACGAAGGAAATAGCCTGATCGTTGTCCGAAATGCCAAATACCTTGACCTTCGGTGCCGCCTTGCCTTGGCTTGCCATAGACTCAAGGTGCACAGGCGCCTCTGAGGTCAGCCAGCGGACAAACTCAATAGCGCGGATCGGGTTGGGTTTTAGATTACCGGTCATCCGCGCCCCCTTTCGGCTGGCATTCATGCGCCGCAAGCCAGTTTTCCACGGCTTCAAGGCGGTACAGAATCCGCCCACGAATGCGCAGGAAGTCAGGTCCATATCCGTTTATTCGACCCTTTTCGAAATACGATGTGCTGAACCCGGTAAGGGTGGCTACTTCTTTGGTGGTGAGTAGGGATTTTTTCAGATCTGCTTTTGCGCTGTGAGTGGGATGCGCGTGTGCTGTGACTTCATTTGTCATTGTCAGATTACCTTCGGCATCACGTGATATTTCACGTGTGAGGTTTCTAAGTCTGCCAGAGTGGGCCTTAGACCTCGGGCGGGAACTTCCCGCTTATGGGGGCCAAATAAATGGTGAATCCCCAACCGCCGATTACGGACTTGCACCGCCCCACGGTTGTCACACCGCTTTTGGGTAATCTTCCTGTCAACCGCCTTAAACTTCATGCTGCGCACCGGTCAAGGAACTTTTGCACGGATGCAAAACCCTCCAGCAATTTACGGTTTCGCGCTCGCGCGCGCGAGGGAACAGGTGTGTGATCAGGGGTTAAATGCTTCTGACTCCTTTGCCGAAATATCGAGCTACGAACGCTGATCGTGGATTCCTTCGAAGCCGGATCGCTCCACCTGCCCTTCGGTCTAGTCGCCGTCGATGGGGAGGGGTCAAGCCGGTTCAGTCGCGCGGCTCTTTCAGCTCAAGGATGCGCTTGGCCACCAGTTCGACAGGTTCCCGCAGGCGCTCGGCATTCACTACGATATAGCCACCAGTTACGTCGCCATTGGTGCGGTGGTTCAGAAGGCGCTTGAGCGCGTAGTAGGGGACGTCGAGGCTCTCGGCGATGGTGATAAAGGTGCGCCGAAGATCGTGCAGGGTGAAGCTGACGCCAGACCCGGCCGACACGCGCAGAAGGAACTTCTTCGTTTCGACCAGATGACCGGTACGGCCCGGCCCCGGGAATACCCAAGGAGAGTTCGGGTTGGCTTCGCGCCGTTGGGCCAGCAGGTCAGCCAGAAACTCCGACAGCGGGAGGTGCAGCGGGTCGCCGTTCTTTGTGGTGGGCAGGTGCAGCACCTTGCCTTTCAGATCCACGTTCTCCCAGCGAAGCTTGGTCAATTCACCCCGGCGCATTCCCGTGAACAGCGCGGTCAGCAGAAAGTCGCGCGAATATTCCGGCTCCGCCATAACGGCCTCCCACCACGCGGGCAGGTCCACGGCGGTAACTACGGTCTGACGCCGCCGTTCCTTATACCATGCGCGCGCCTGCGTCAGGATTTGCACCGGGTTCGGCGGGAAGTCGTCTTGGGTCGCGGCAACGAAATTATAGATCGACCGAAAGTGCCGCATCACGTTGTTTGCCGTGGTCTCGCCATGCTTCTTGCCAATATCTTGATGTTTTTTCAGCACCATCTGTCTGGTGATTTCGTTCAGAGGCTTCTTGCGCCACGACTTGAGGTACAGGCGCTCGGTGCGCTGGTAGTGACTGACTGTGTGCTCGGACAGGCTGCGGACCTCCAAGAATCGTTTTAGCCCAATTTCTAGCGTCACCTTTTCAGCGGCTTCTTGGCGCTTTTCGGCGTTAGGGTCATGCCCATCGGCCATATCACCCAAGATCGTCAGAGCCTTCTTGCGGGCAATCTCGGGCGCAAAAACATCCGCGCGACCAATGGTGACGCGCCGCGTGCGGCGGTTCACCTGACCTTCGGCAAAGAACACCTTAGATTGCGCTCCAACACGCAAACCGAAGCCGGGAAGCAGCGTATCGCGGTACAGGACTTGCCCCTTCTCGGCAAAGGGAATTTCATCAATCACGCGGCGGGTAAGACGTAGACTGGGCATCGTGACCTCCTTTTGGCCACGCTCCAGTATAGGCATATTTCGAGAAAAAGCTCGACTTTTCATCGCATTATGAGGCGTTGGCGGGCCGTGTCAAACACAATGAAAGGCTGTACTGCGTCGTACGCGTGCAAAAGCAGCGCCAAGCGCATCAATCACTGGTGGAACCGACGCCGCTCAATCGCTACGAATACGTACAGCACCGGGCGTTCGTTGCGCTCTGCCAACAACAGAAACGAGTTTTGGGGCCAATAACCGCGATGCAGCTGCAAGATCTATTAGATTCCTACCGAAAGTCGGCGCGTAGCGAGCGTGAAAAAGGCGACTACTTCGAACGTCTAGTTCGTGTGTTTTTGGAAAATGACGACATTCAAAAGCAATTCTACTCCAAGGTTGTGCCGTTTTCGGTATGGGCCAAGGAGAACGGGTGGAGTAGCACAGACATTGGAATTGACCTAGTCGCTACCCTCGTTGATGGATCGGGCTATGCGGCCATTCAGTGCAAGTTTTACGCTCCAAACTACAGCATCCAAAAACCTGACTTAGACACCTTCATTTCTGCGGCTTCCAACGATGCTTTCACGCGCCTCATAATTGCAGATACGACACGCAAAGAATTCGGCCGGAACGCAAACGAAACGCTAGACAAGCTATCGAAGGACTGGAACCGGATCGGGATCAGCGAACTCGAAGCCAGCCGGATTGACTGGTCGCAGTTCATAAGAACGGGCACGATCAGTCTCGCACCCAAAAAACAGCTGAGAGACCACCAGCGCGAAGCATTGAAAGCTGTTGTCGATGGCCTCGAAGGCGCGGATCGCGGCAAGCTAATCATGGCTTGTGGCACAGGCAAAACCTTCACCGGCTTGCGCATTGCCGAGGAAATGGCAGGCAAGGGAAAACGGGTACTGTTCATGGTGCCGTCGCTTGCGCTCATGTCCCAGACAGTTCGTGAATGGAAGAACGACTGCCAAGAAGACTTCACTGCCTACTCGGCGTGTTCGGATACTAAAGTTGGACGAAATGCGGATGCAGATAGTCTCGACCTGAATGTGCACGACCTGGGATTTCCCGCGACCACCGACCCAGAGAAGATCGCACGGCAGGTCAACCTTGCCAGCCCGGACAAGATGACCGTAGTGTTTTCGACGTACCATTCGATTGATGTCCTTACGCGTGCCCAAAGGGACTACGGATTGCCGGAGTTCGATTTGGTCATCTGCGACGAGGCACACCGGACGACCGGCGTCACTCTCAAGGACGAGGACGATAGCGCCTTTGTCCGTATCCATAACAACGGCTACATAGCCGCCAAAAAGCGGCTCTACATGACGGCGACGCCCCGCATCTTTGGGGATGCCGCGAAGCGCAAAGCAGACGATCACGACGCCGAACTAGCCTCCATGGACGACGAGGCGAAGTTCGGAAAAGACCTGTTCCACCGGGGCTTTGGCTGGGCAGTCGAGAACGACCTTCTGACCGACTACAAGGTGGTCGTTTTGGCCGTGGACGAAGGGCTTATCTCAACGACCATTCAAAACCGCCTCAAGGAAGGCGCCGAGCTAACGCTTGACGACGCAACCAAGATTATTGGCTGCTACAAGGCGCTCACCAAGTCCGACATGACCTCCGACCTTGAATTCGACCCTCACCCAATGAAGCGGGCGTTGGCCTTCTGCCAGAGCATTGCAAAATCGAAGATCATAGAGGACGAGTTCGCCAAGGTCGTAGATGAATACACCGGAAACGAACTGATCGAAGATGACAGTCAACTGGCAACCGAAGTTCGCCATGTAGACGGCAGTTACAACGCCAGTGCTCGCGAGGAGCTTCTGAACTGGCTCAAGGCGGACTCGGACGACAACACATGCCGCATCCTGACCAATGCCAAGGTGCTGTCCGAGGGTGTAGACGTACCTGCCCTCGACGCCATCATGTTCATGCACCCGCGCAAGAGCCAGATCGACGTGGTGCAGTCCGTTGGGCGCGTCATGCGCAGGGCCGAAGGCAAGAAGCTGGGCTACGTGATTTTGCCGGTTGCCATCCCGCCCGACACCAAGCCGGAGGAAGCCCTTAACGACAACGAACGGTACCAAGTTGTCTGGCAGATTCTGAACGCCCTACGCGCCCACGACGAGCGGCTAGACGCGCGCATTAACCAAGCCAAGCTGGGCGAGGATATCAGCGACAAGGTCGAACTGGTCCGTATCTCCTCGGAAACGGAACTCAAGGAACTGACGGCCGTTGTAGACGACTTCGCCACCACCAAGACCAAGGCAGAAAAGACCGGTGCTGGCATTGGGCAGGACGGCCCGGACCGCAGGCCAGACGGCGGCGAGGTGGTCCAGGGCGAGTTCATATTCGACGAGTTCACCCGCGCCATCATGGCCAAGATCGTGGAGAAGTGTGGCACCCGCGAATACTGGGATACATGGGCGAAAGACATTGCCAAGATCGCCCAAACCCACATCACACGCATTACCACTATCGTGGCCAAGCCGGGGGCAGAACGGGACGCGTTTCTAGCCTTCGTCGAAGAATTGCACGACGACCTGAACCCCGAAATCAGCGAAGCCGAAGCCATCGAAATGCTGGCCCAGCATCTTATAACTAAGCCGGTCTTCGATGCACTGTTCAAGGGCAGTAAGTTCACCAAGGAAAACCCGGTGTCCCGTGCGATGGAAATCGTGCTTGGGCAGCTACACGAGCACAATCTGGCCAAGGAATCCGAAAGCCTTGCCAAGTTCTATGCCAGCGTGGAGCGTCGTGCCGAGGGCGTGATTACGGCGCAAGGTCGCCAAACGCTGATTACGGAGTTGTATGACCGGTTCTTCCGCAACGCCTTCCCGGTGCTGACCCAGCGCCTTGGCATTGTCTACACACCGATGGAGGTGGTGGATTTCATCATCCATTCGGTCAATGACGTGTTGGAAGCCCAGTTCGGGCAAACGCTTGGCTCCAAGGGCGTTCACATCCTTGATCCCTTTACGGGCACAGGCACCTTCATCACGCGGCTTCTGCAATCAGGTCTGATCGCGCCCGAGGAGTTGGAGCACAAGTACAAGCAGGAGATCCATGCCAACGAGATCGTGCTACTGGCCTACTATATCGCTGCAATCAACATCGAGACCGTGTATCACGAGTTGGTTCAGGGCGAGCTGCGCGAGGACGCGCCCTACCACCCATTCACCGGCATTCTGCTGACTGACACGTTTCAGATGTACGAGCAGGAGCGCGACATGGTGGCGAACCTACTGCCCGACAACTCGGAACGCCGGACAAAACAAAAGGCGCTGGATATCCGCGTGATCATTGGAAACCCGCCGTATTCAGTGGGGCAAAACAGCGCCAACGATAACGCTGCGAATATCTCGTATACCCAACTGGATGCTGCGATCCGCGAGAACTATGCCGAGACGTCTCGCATGACTTCGGTCAAAAGCCTCTATGATAGCTACATTCGTGCCTTTCGCTGGGCCTCTGAACGTATTGGAAACGCGGGAGTTATGGCGTTCGTAACCAATGCAGGATGGATTGAAGGCAATTCAGCCGATGGTATGCGTAAGTGCCTCGCCGAAGAATTCAGTGATTTGTACATCTTTCATCTTAGGGGAAACCAACGCACGTCCGGTGAGCTTTCCCGAAAGGAAGGGGGCAAGATTTTTGGCTCAGGCAGCCGCGCCCCAATCGCGATTTCAGTTCTCGTCAAGAATCCTGACGCCACCGAACACGAATGCATCCATTTTCACGACATTGGCGACTATCTCGATCAAAAGCAAAAACTGGCGATCATTCGGGACTTCGGTTCGGTTGACGGCATTTCGAAAGCCAAAGGCTGGAAGAGGATCACACCAGATGAAAACAACGACTGGCTGGATCAGGTGGATCGCAGTTTTGATCAATTCATAGAGTTGGGAAACAAATCCAAAGGCGCTGGGGCGATAACGTTCGCAACCTATTCGCTTGGCGTGGCAAGCGGTCGAGATGCTTGGGCATACAATTCGTCTCGTGCGAAGCTTGAAAGAAACGTGGAGGCGAGCATCGCGTTTTACAATTCGGAATGTGACCGCCTTATGGACGAAGCCCCCGAGAAAAAGGCAGACTTGGCCTCCATTGAGGAAAAACGTTTCAGTTGGAACAGAAACGCATTTCAAGACCTCGAAAAAGGTAAGCGGTACACCTATTCTGCAGGCCGTGTCATGACGTCAATGTACCGGCCATTTCTTCGTCAGTGGATGTATTTTGATAGGCAGTTCAATGCGATGATCTATCAGATGCATCGTATTTTTCCGACAGGCGCATCTGAGAACCTGCTTATGCAAGTTTCAGGCGTTGGCGCTCGAAATTTCACTGCCTTTATGTCGAAGGACGTGCCCTGCCTCGACAACATCGAGAAAGGTCAATGCTTCCCCCTCTACCTTTACGAAGAAACCCAACCCGATGACGGCCTCTTCGCCGCCACGGGCGATCAGGCGGGCGGCCTGTCTCGCCGCGATGCGATCACCGATGACGGCCTCGCACATTTCCAAGCCGCCTATCCGGGGGAGGAGATCAGCAAGGAAGACCTGTTCTATTACATCTACGGCCTGCTGCATTCGCCCGACTATCGGGAGCGGTTCAAGAACAACCTCGCCAAGCAACTACCCCGGATTCCGGCGGTCAAAAGCTTTGCCGACTTCGCCGCGTTCAGGGACGCAGGCCGAGCTCTGGGCGATCTGCATGTAAACTTTGAGAGCGTCGAACCCTACATGGTCACGTTCAAGGAACGCGACCACCGCCTGATCCCCGAGGCCGAGGCCGATCCGGTGAAGTTCTATCGGGTCAAGAAGATGAAGTTCGGTGGCAAGGGAAAAGAAAAGGACAAGACCACCGTCATCTACAACGACAACATCAGCATGCAGAACATTCCGTTGGAGGCGTACGACTACGTGGTGAACGGCAAGCCCGCGTTGGAGTGGGTTATGGAACGGCAGGTAGTCAAAACCGACAAGGCCAGCGGCATCGTGAACGATGCCAACGACTACGCCAACGAAACCATCGGTGACCCGAAATACCCGTTGGAACTGTTCCAGAGGGTTATCACCGTGTCGCTGGAAACGATGCGGATCGTTCGGAGCCTGCCCAAACTCGATATTGATACGGTGTCGGAGGATGGCCCATGAACCGAGGTGAAGCATTTGCCCACCAAGGCGTGCCAAGAATCAACCGCTCGCAATGGCACGCTGCGGCGAGCGATGGCGTGCACGTTCTCTCGGTCTGGGAAGAGAACATCAAGGCAAACCGGGCCGAAGCACATGTCCACCAAAACGCCTACCACATGTTTGAACCCGGAATGAGTGTGCGCATTGTTGTGCAGAGGGGCGAGCGTGACCCGGAAACACAGAACATGAAGACCCTATCAGCTTACCCCGACACGCTGACTTGGACTGTGCTGGCTAAGGAAGAACGGGCAATCGACCATCCCAGCCGCCGGTTTTTGCACGTGGTGACAATCCAGAGAGCCGAAGGCTGAGATAGGTAATTCACGGACGCTAGCCGTTCTTGTGAATCCGCTTTGGTCCAGAGACCCAATGGGGGGAGCTCTACCCAGCCCGGTTACATGGTTCAGGTGCCTTGCGTGGTACAAGCAGTAATTCGCAATGAAGTTCTAGTCACGACCGGCGGCGGGCGACCGGGCTCAACCGGCATTGCGCCGATGATCCGCTTGTTAACCTGATGGGCGCGAGAAATTAACCTGACTGGTTGACGAGCGCGTTCGATATCTTTATGTTGTGTGTTGAACCACCTAGGAGACCACCATGACCACAGAAATCGGGAAGGAGCTGCGGAAACTGCGAATTGATGAGGATGAGCGACTACTGGATATGGCCGCGAGGCTGGACAAATCGTCGGCGTTCATCTCTGCCGTGGAGCGGGGCACTAAGACCCCGCCCGAGGGCTTCGTTGAGCTCGTGATCAAGGCATACAAGCTGGCCGAGGATGCCGCAGCATCACTACGCCGTGCCGCCGACAGGTCGCGAAAGAGCTTCACGCTTGAGGCTGACACCCTCCTCGCAAGGGACACTGCCGGGCTGATGGCGCGCCGGATGAACTCCTTGTCCGAGGAGGAGCTCAACAACATCTTCCAAATCCTCAGCAAGAAGGACGCGAAATGACTGACGAAAGTGACTTCATTGTGCCGCCCCGGCGCTGGGCCGAAATTGGCGGCATCGCGGACAACCTGCGCCGCCAGCTTGGGCAGGCGGATAATCCCAGAGTGCCGGTGATCGAGATTATCGAACGGGTACTGGATCAGCGGCTCGGGCTTGTCCGTTTCGAGGTTGGCAGCCGCGAGGAGATGGGGCGGGCCGAGGGCTATACCTGTCCCAAGGGCGAATTCATCATGCTGCGCGAGGATGTGTATGATGGTGTCTGGGCCGGCGAAGGCCGTGACCGGTTCACCACCGCTCACGAATTGGGCCACTGGGCGATGCACACAAACATTCCGCTCGCCCGTGCCAAACGCGGAGACGGCACCCCGGCTTACCGGCTCGCGGAGCCGCAGGCTAACCAGTTTGCCGCCGAGTTCCTGATGCCTGAGTGCTTCATTTGCGCTTCGGATGAAGAGGATGACCTGATCGAGCGGTTTGGCGTCTCGTGGGAGGCGGCGCGCAACCGTCTGCGCTACCTCCACAAGAACGGGAGGCTCTAACGAAAGAAGGCTCAGGTTGGCGCCCGAGCCTCCAAACGGATGTCTTCATCGTGCATCAGGGGCTTGACGATGCAGAGCCTCCCAAAACGCAAATCAGTCTCCCTAGCAAGGACTGCACTTAGCGCATTTTGGGTCAAAAGGCAAGATACGCCCCGAAGTGGAGAGTGCTATGACCAAGCGTCACACACCCCCTCCGCCCGGCTATCGGTACGTCTTCCGCCCTTGGCGGACGTGCCCGCAGACCGGCAAGCGGCTCTACGCGAAAGCGTTTGGGCTGCGGGCGTGGCCTATTCTGATCCCGGAGTAGCCACCCCACCCAAATAAACGGGAGGCGCGGTGAGCGCGCCTCCCACCCTCAACGCAAAAGTGAAAGTTCAGAACATGAAATCCAAGACGTTCAAAGTCGGCCGCAGCGCCAAGACGGGCCGTTTCACCACGGTCAAGAAGGCCACGCAACGCAAGTCCACCCACGTGGTGGAGACCATCAAGAAGAAATAACCCCCTGAAGGGTAAATTCGTCGTGCCCCGCTGCATTGCTCGTGGGGCACGACAGTTCAAGCCCCGGCATAGGCATTTGGCGGATTAGTAGGGCAAACCGAAATCTGTAGGGGATTAATAGGGGAGCAGGGTATAATCGATGACGGTCGGGTGCAACGCGGTGCAAGATCAAGACTGGAAAATTGCCTTTTCTACCAGAGGGTTGTATGGATTGAGCAGGTGCCGTGCGCTTGTGTGCAACTAGGTCCACCAAACCCGACAAACAATTCGTAAGGACAAGGTCGGGGGTTCGAGTCCCTCTTGAGGCACCACGTTCATCAGAACTGTCATTGCCTCCCGTGTTATTTTCTATTGCCTGCAACGGAACATGCGGTACTTCATGACCTGCCCCCCTTTGAGACCGCATTTACAGGTTAGCTCTGTTCAGGGTTTGGTCCTTTCTTGACCGTTGGTGATACTCCTGCGGGGTGCGGCTGCCGAGGCTCGAGTGCGGGCGGTGATTGTTGTAGTCGTCGCGCCATGCCGCAATCAAATGGCGGGCATGGCCCAGGGTCGGAAACAGGTGCTCGTTCAGGCAAATCACGTACCGGTCAATCTGACGCCTTGGGCGGCTGGCGCGGATACCATAATGCGCATAGTGTGTCCGCCGACCGGAGCTGTATCCCATGATCACCACCCGCCTGCACGGCCGCCTGGGCAACCAGATGTTTCAATACGCCGCCGCGCGCGGGCTGGCCGCGCGGCTGGGCACACAGGTGGCGCTGGACGCGCGCCTGGCCGAGGCCCGGGGCGAAGGTGTTCTGACCCGGGTCTTCGACCTTCCGGTGGTTGCCGCGGATACCCTGCCGGCACTGCGGAAAAAGGCCCCCCTGCGCTATGCCTTTTGGCGCTTGACCAGCAGGCGGTTCCGTCGCGAACAGGGGCTGGGATACAATCCGCAGTTCGAGGATTTTGGCGATGGCAGCTATCTGCATGGATATTGGCAGAGCGAACGGTACTTCGCCCACGCCGCCGATCTGATCCGGCAGGATTTCCGCTTTCCCGATTTCTCGTCGGCAGAGAATGCGGCGATGGCCGGGCGCATCAACGAGGGCCTTTCGGTCTCGCTGCATGTCCGGCGCGGTGACTATCTGACGCTGGGGGCGCATGTGCTGTGTGATCAGGCCTATTATGACGCCGCCCTGGCGCGGGTGCTGGACGGGCTGGGCGGCGACCCGACGGTTTATGTCTTTTCAGACGATCCGGGCTGGGCAAAAGAAAACCTGCCCCTGCCCTGCCGCAAGGTCGTGATCGATTTCAACGGAGCGGATACCGATTTCGAGGACATGCGGCTGATGTCGCTTTGCGATCATAATATCATCGGCAACTCGTCGTTTTCATGGTGGGGCGCGTGGCTGAACCGCAATCCCGATAAACGCGTCGCCGGGCCGGCGCGCTGGTTCGGCGATCCTAAGCTGGTGAACCCGGATATCCTGCCCGACGGCTGGTTCAGGATCGACACGGATCGGACCGTCTGACGCCCCACAGCGGGCCGGCGACTTTCATCAGGATGCGCGCAAAAGCCTGGGCCGTCGGACCTGCAGATCCCGCCCTCATCGCGACCGATCGCGCCCCGGCGGTCAGGGCTTGCGCTGAAACGCGATCATCACCAGCGCCAGCAGCGACGAGCCGACCATCAAAAGCAGCGACACCGCGTTCAACAAGGGGGTCGAGCCCTCCTTCATCCGGTCGAACATGGCAATGGTCAGCGGCGCGTCCGACCCCACCAGCATCAGCGTGGTGTTGAAATTCTCGAAACTCATCAGAAAGGCCACCACCATCGCCCCCACCACCGCCGGCATCAGATAAGGCAGCGTGATCGTGCGCACCGCTGTCAGCCGGTCCGCGCCCAGGTTCAGCGCCGCCTCCTCTAGCGTGCGGTCGAATTTCTGCAGCCGGGCGGAAATCACCAGAGTCGCGATGGTGGTGATGAACGAAAACTGCCCCAGGATCACCAGCACCAGTCCTGGGCGCAAGATTTCGGCATCATGGCGCAGCGCGTCCCACAGCCCGTTGGCGATGGTCGAAGAGAACACCAGGATCGAGATCCCCAGCACGATGCCCGGAATGACCAGCGGTAACAACATCAGCACGTAGAGAAGACCGCGGCCCCGGAACCGGTAGCGGTTGAACAAAAAGGCGTTGGACGTGCCCACCGCCACTGACAGCAGCGCCACGCAGAGGCCGACAAAGGCCGAGGTGCCGATGGCACGCAGGATCGGGCGTTCGTGAAACACCCCGATCATCGGGCGCTGCTCGCCAAAGAACCAATCCCAGGTAAACCCCGCCCAAGGCAGCGACGGGAACTGGCTGTCATTGAACGCGAATGCGGCCACAACGGCCAGTGGCAGCGCCAGATAGACAAAGAACAGCGCAATATAGGCCGAATAAACGAGGCGCAGCGCGCGGGATTGCGGGATCGAAGGGATCATTGGTCAGCCCATCGTCTTTTCCAGGGTCTGTCCGGTCAGGCGCAAGGTGCCCCAGACGATCACCGAGGACAGAAACAGCAGCATGAAGCCAAAGGCCGCGCCCAGTTCCCAATTGAACCGCACGATGAACTGCGAATAGATCAGTTCGGTGAACCACAGGCTGTCCTTGCCGCCCAGCATGGTCGGCGTCAGATAGTTGCCCAGCGACAGCATGAACACCACGATGCTGCCCGACACGATGCCCGGCATGGCATGCGGGATGACGATCTCGCGCAGTACGCTGAAACCCGAGCCGCCCAGATCATAACCCGCCTCGATCACCGAATCGTCCAGGCTCTGCAGCGTCGTGACCAGCGGTACGACCATGAACAGCATCGAGGTATAGACCAGCCCGACCATCATCGCGGCATCGTTATACAGCATCTCGACCGGCCCATCGGCCAGCCCCGCCCATTGCAGCAGCGACGAGAACAGTCCGGTTTCGCGCAGCAGGATCATCCAGCCAAAGGTGCGCACCAGTTCCGAGACCCAGAACGGCACCAGGCAAAGCAGGAACAGGGTGGACTGCACCCGCCCCTTGGCCATCTTGGCGATGTAATACGACACCGGAAAGGCGATGATCAGAGTGATCAGCGTCGCCAGCACCGACATGGTGGCGGTGCGGGCAAAGGTCCACATGTACAGGGGTTCGCCAAAGAAGGTGCCGTAATTGGCCAGGCTGGTGGCATAGGTGCCGACCCCCACCCGTTCGCGCAGCGACAGCAGGGCCATGTCGATATGCGGGATGATGATCAGCAGACTTAGCCACAGCAGCAGCGGCGTCAGCAGCAGCACAAAGCCCAGTCGCGTCTGCGCCCGCATGCCGCCTCAGCCCCCGGCCGCGAAACAGGTGGTCTGATCAGCCCGCCAGCCGATCCGCACCGGCGCACCGCGGCTGAGGTCGGCAAACTCGCCCGATTGCGGCAGCGTAACCTCGATCTCTTCGCCGGCCTCGTCGCGCACCAGAACGCGGCTGGCGGCGCCGTTGAACAGCAGACTGCTGACCACGCCGTTGACCGTGTTGTCAAACCGCGCCAGATCGTCTGCGTCCCGCGCCAGCCGGATCGCCTCGGGGCGCAGGAAAATCTCGGCCTTTTCGCCCGCGGCCGGGGCGTTGGCCTGGGTGGCGCTGACGATCAGCCGGCCCTCGGCGGTGCGCAGGGCGATCCGGTCGTCGCCGGCCCGCTCGACCGTGCCCGCCCAGCGATTGCTGTCGCCGACGAACCCGGCGACAAAGGCCGTCTGCGGACGATAATAGAGATCGCGCGCGCTGCCGACCTGCTCGAACGCCCCGCGATTCATCACCGCGATCTGGTCGGACATGACCAGCGCTTCGGACTGATCGTGGGTGATATAGACGAATGTGGTGTCAAAGGCCGCCTGCAGCGCCTTGAGCTCGATCTTCATGTGCTCGCGCAGTTTCAGATCCAGCGCCCCCAGCGGTTCGTCCAGCAACAACACGTCCGGTTCCAGCACCATGCAACGGGCGATGGCCACGCGCTGTTTCTGGCCGCCGGACAATTCGTCGATCTTGCGAGCCTCGATGCCGGGCAGCCCGATACGTTCGAGAACCGCGCCGACCTTGCGGGTGATCTCGGGCTTTGCCAGCCCCGCGCGGCGCAGCCCATAGCCGATATTCTCGGCCACGTTCATCATCGGGAACAGGGCCAGATGCTGAAACACCATGTTCACCGGGCGCTTGTTGGGGGGCACGTTCAGCATCGATTTGCCCTTGATGCGTATATCGCCGCCGGTGGGCTCCAGAAACCCGGCGATCATCCGCATGATCGTGGTCTTGCCGCATCCAGACGGTCCGAGAATGGAAAAGAACGAACCCGGCGCGACGGCAAAGGAAACCCTCTGCACGGCTGTCGTGTCGCCAAAGCGTTTGGTCAGGTCTTGGCAATCCAGATCGGGGGTCATGGCATCTCGCAGGTCCAACGGCAAGCGGCACCTGCTGATCCGCAGATGCCGCCCGGGTTTGGTTTCGGATCAGTTGGCCGCCTTGACCCGATCCAGAACGCCGCCTTCGATAGCCTCAAGGCCTGCGGGAACCGGTGGATACCAGCGAATATTGTCGATCGCCTCGACGGGGAAACTGGCCTGGAACCGGGCCTTCAGAGCGTCCGAAGCAAAACTGTCCGCCCCCTGCGAAGCGGTGAAATTGCCCGCCGCTTCGGTGATCAGCGCCGATATTTCGGGACGCATGACGAAATTGATCCAGTCATAGGCGGCATCGTCCGCCTTGCCCTTGGCCGGTAGCACAAAGGTGTCGATCCAGCCCAGCGCCCCCGAAGCGGGCGCGACAAAGGTGATGTCCGGGTTATCCGCATTCAGCTTCCAGCCGCCGGTGTCCCAGGCCATCGACGCCACAACTTCGCCGGAACGCAGCAGCCCCATCAATTCGTCGCCGCCGCCCCAATAGGTTTTCACGTTGGGCTTGCATTCGATCAGCTTGGCCTCGACCTTGTTCATGATCTCGGTATAGGCCTCGGGATCGCCATAGGCGGCAAACGGGTCCATGCCCATGGCATAGGCGAACCCGATCAGCGTCGGGCGTTTCAGCCGGTACGACACCTTGCCGGCAACCGAGTCGCCGCACAGATCGGTGTAATCCTTGACCATGCCGGCCTTGGCGGTGTCCAGCACCAGCCCGCTGGTGCCCCAGACATGCGGCACCGCATAAACCTGATCGTCGACCGTCGTATTTGTCTTGGTCGCGGCCAGCATCGAGCCGATGAACAGCGATGCATCGATGCGCGACAGATCGATGGGCTTGTAGATGCCGAACTCGGCCTGCGGACCGGCGATACGGTCCTGGCTGGGCTGCGCCAGATCGAACCCGCCGCCGCCGGTGGCGCGCAGCTTGGCAATCATTTCCTCGTTGTTGGACAAGGTCACCTCGACCGTGTGGCCGGTTTCCTTTTCGAACATCTCGATAACGTTTTCGGGCGCGTAACCGCCCCATGTCAGCAGCCGCAGGTTCTCGGCGGCGCCCGCTGTCGCCAGCCCCCCTAGGCACACCGCAACCACTGCGGCAAACGTCGCTTTCTGGTAGGAATCGTTCATATCATACCCCTGTTTTATATCGTGATTTCATGCCCCGTGACCTGCCAGCATCTTGCAACAGAATTGCGAAGGTACGTGTCGCCAAGCCAAGGCTTTCCCGGTGTTTTTCTCAAACAAGGCCGCAAATCCCGTGCTCTGTCAACATTCCGTCCTCCCATGACCCGACGTGAAGCTGAATCCGCATCCGGAATAATCCGGCCTGCCGGACAGCATCGCGGGGGCCTGGCGGGGTTTCTTCCGGCAGCGTCTAGTTAGGTCCGAGACCACAGTTTCCGGCAGTGACAGCGGCATCGCCTACAGCCAATCCACCCCCCCGGAGGCGCCCGCCACCCGCCCGGGACCACGACAAAGCGCGCCACGACAGATGGTTGGGGCAGGTAGATTGCCAGAGTTCTGTTGACAGAATGCGGCGGGTACAGAACTGTTTCCTCAGGAAATGGGGGAAACGCGAACAATCATGTCGCCAGAACACCGGAACCGGACCGTGCGCACAGTGACCGCACGGAAATGCGGCGCAACGGGCGGCGCAGCGGGTCCCGGCACGCCGGCCGACAATCTCTGGCCGCCGCCGCGCGGCAATCCCGGCCTGACGGGCAAGGCCATGCGCGGCCAAGTTGCCGCTGTTCCGATCAGGCCGGCGCGCGTGCGGGCTGTCCATCCCTGGCCGGACATGCCGCAACCGCCAAAGGACAGGCGATGCGCGCCCTGATGCGCCGCTATATCCGCGCGGTGGACGCGGTGAATTACCGGCTGGGCCGGGTGGTGATGTACGGCATCTTCGTGATGGCGGGTATCTTGCTGTGGTCCTCGGTGTCCAAGACCTTTTTCCTGCCCTCGCTGTGGACGCTGGAAATGGCCCAGTTCGCCATGGTCGCCTATTACATTCTGGGCGGGCCCTATTCGATCCAGCTGGGCGCGAATGTGCGCATGGATCTGCTGTATGGCGAATGGAGCCCGCGCCGAAAGGCCTGGACCGATGCCTTTACCGTGCTGTTCCTGATTTTTTACCTGTCCGTCCTGCTGTGGGGCGGCATCGACAGCACGATCTATTCCTTTCAGTATGGCGGCGAGCGCAGCCCGACCGCCTGGCGACCCTATCTGTGGCCGATCAAGGTGATCATGTGCGTCGGTATCTTTCTGATGCTGCTGCAATCGGTGTCCGAACTGTTCAAGGACATCCTGCGAATCCGGGGCGAAACCCGCTGATGTCGCAGGAACTGATCGCCATACTGATGTTCTCGACCATGATGCTGATGCTGCTGACCGGTCAACGCGTGTTCGGCGCCATCGGGTTCGTGGCGGTGATCGCGGCGCTGTTCCTGTGGGGCGACCGGGGCGGCTATGACCTGGGTTTTTCGGCGGCGATGAAACTGATGAAATGGTATCCGCTGCTGACCCTGCCGATGTTCATCTTCATGGGCTACGTGCTGAGCGAATCCAAGATCGCCGACGATCTTTACCGCATGTTCCATGTCTGGATGGGCCCGGTTTCGGGCGGGCTGGCGATCGGCACGATCGGTCTGATGGTGCTGATCTCGGCGATGAACGGCCTGTCGGTGGCCGGCATGGCCATCGGCGCCACCATCGCGCTGCCCGAGCTGCTGAAACGCGGCTATGACAAACGCATGGTAACAGGAGTGATCCAGGCCGGGTCGTCCCTGGGCATCCTGGTGCCGCCCTCGGTGGTTCTGGTGCTCTATGCGATGATCGCGCGCCAGCCGGTGGGGCAACTATGGCTGGCCGGCGTGCTGCCGGGACTGATGATGGCGGGTCTGTTCATTCTCTATATCGCGCTGCGCTGCCGGCTGAACCCGGCGCTGGGTCCGGCGCTGGCGCCGGACGAGCGTGACGTGCCCATGGCCGAGAAACTGGCCCTGTTGCGCGCCGGCCTGCTGCCGCTGGCGATCTTTGCGGCGATGATGGTGCCGTTCATCAACGGCTGGACGTCGCTGGTGGAAAGCTCGGCCATCGGGGCGCTGACAGCCTTTCTGGCCGCCGTGCTCAAGGGGCGCATGACGCGGCAGGTCTTTGAGAACTCGGTGCGCAGCACGCTGGGCATTTCCTGCATGTTCATGTGGATCATCCTGGCGGCCCTGGCCTTTGGCGCGGTGTTTGACGGGCTGGGCGCGGTCAAGGCCATCGAAAACCTGTTCACCGAACGGATGGGCCTCTCGCCCTGGCTGATCCTGATCCTGATGCAGCTCAGCTTTCTGCTGATGGGCACGTTTCTGGACGACACCGCGATGCTGGTCATCGTCGCGCCGCTCTACGTGCCGCTGGTCGGGGCGCTGGGGTTCGACCTGATCTGGTACGGGGTACTCTACACGATCACGACGCAGATCGCCTATATGACGCCGCCCTTTGGCTATAACCTGTTTCTGATGCGCGCCATGGCGCCGCCCGAGATCACGCTAAAGGACATCTATTCCTCGATCCTGCCCTTTGTCGCGGTGATGGTTCTGGCGCTGGCGCTGGTCATGACCTTTCCGCAAATCGCGCTCTGGCTGCCGGAGTACGTGTATTACAAGTAACAAAAACGACCCCGAAAGCGGGGCAACCCGTGGCAGCAATGCTGCCAAAAACCAAACCACAGGAGGTTAGAATGACAACGAGACGTAAATTCCTGAAAGGCGCTGCGGTCACCCCGGCGGCCGCGGCGCTGGCGTCCCCGGCGCTGGCGCAATCCACGGTCAAATGGCGAATGCAGACCTATGCCGGGCCGGCGCTGGCCGCACATGTGATCGACCCGGCGATCGAGATGTTCAACAAGATCGCCGGCGACCGGATGCAGATCGAACTGTTCTATGCCGATCAGCTGGTGCCCACGGGCGAACTGTTCCAGGCCCTGCAGCGCGGCACCATCGATGCGGTGCAATCGGATGACGACAGCATGGCCAGCCCCACCGAAGTTACCGTCTTTGGCGGCTATTTCCCCTTTGCCTCGCGCTATTCGCTGGATGTGCCGGTTCTGTTCAACCAGTATGGGCTGAACGAGATTTGGGACGCCGAATATTCCAAGGTCGGCGTCAAGCATATCAGCGCCGGCGCCTGGGACCCGTGCCATTTCGCCACCAAGGACCCGATCCACAGCCTGGCCGATCTCAAGGGCAAGCGGGTCTTTACCTTTCCGACGGCGGGCCGGTTCCTGGCGCAGTTCGGCGTGGTGCCGGTCACCCTGCCCTGGGAGGATATCGAGGTCGCGGTGCAAACCGGCGAGTTGGACGGCATCGCCTGGTCCGGGATCACCGAGGACTACACGGTGGGCTGGGCGGATGTGACCAACTATTTCCTGACCAACAATATCTCGGGTGCCTGGGCCGGGTCGTTCTTTGCCAATATGGAGCGCTGGAACGAACTGCCCGAAGACCTGCAGACCCTGTTCCGGGTCTGCTGCGACCAATCGCACTACTATCGCCAGTGGTGGTACTGGGGCGGCGAGGCCTCCCTGCGCGTCAATGGCGACAAGATGCAGCTGACCTCGATCCCGGACGCCGAATGGCAGACGGTCGAGGATGCCGCGGTGAAATTCTGGGACGAGATCGCCGCCGAAAGCGAGACCAAGGCCAAGGTTGTCGAGATCTTCAAGAAATACAACGCCGACATGGCCAAGGCCGGGCGGCCCTATCGCTACGGCTGACGCGCCACGCAATGACAGGCCGTTGCCCGACGATGCACCGGGCAACGGCACATAACGCAAGACAACAGGCAACAAGGACAGACCATGCCGGGATTGATGACTTTCGATGCGCTCAGGGCCGCCGTGGACGCCGGGACGGTGGACACGGTGCTGGCCTGTCTGATCGACATGCAGGGCCGCCTGATGGGTAAACGCTTTGTCGCACGGCATTTCGTCGACAGCGCCTGGCAGGAAAGCCATTGCTGCAACTATCTGCTGGCCACCGATCTGGAAATGGCGACGCCCGACGGTTTCGCCAGCACCAGCTGGGAACAGGGCTATGGCGATTATGTGATGCGGCCCGATCTGAGTACGATCCGGCCAATGCCCTGGCTGTCGGGCACGGTGATGGTGCTGTGCGACGTGCTGGACCATGATACCCATGCCGAGGTCGCCCATGCCCCCCGCGCGGTGCTGAAACGCCAGGTCGCCCGCTGCGAGGCTCTGGGCCTGACGCCGATGATGGCCACCGAACTGGAGTTCTTTCTGTTCGAAAAGTCCTTTGCCGAGATCGCCCGCTCGGGCTGGCGCGACCTGACGCCGATCAGCGCTTATAACGAGGATTACAGCATCCTGCAGACCAGCCGCGAAGAGCATGTCATGCAGCCGCTGCGCAACCATCTCTATGCGGCGGGCATCCCCGTCGAAAACTCCAAGGGCGAGGCCGAGGCCGGACAGGAGGAACTGAACATCAGATATGCCGGCGCGCTGGACACCGCCGATCATCACAGCATCGCCAAACACGCGGCCAAGGAGATCGCCGGCCAACAGGGCCACGCGGCCAGTTTCCTGCCAAAATGGCGCGCCGACCGCGTCGGCAGTTCCAGCCATGTGCATCAGTCCCTGTGGAAGGACGGCAAGAACGTCTTTCACGATCCCGCCGGCAACCACGGCATGTCCGACCTGATGCGCCAATATCTGGCCGGGCTGATCCGCTATGCCCCGGATACCACCGTGTTCCTGGCACCCTATATCAACAGCTACAAACGCTTTGCCAAAGCCACCTTTGCGCCGACCAAGACCGTCTGGTCGGTGGACAACCGCACCGCCGGGTTCCGCCTTTGCGGGGCCGGCACGACGGCTGTTCGCATCGAATGCCGGATCGGTGGATCGGATTTGAACCCCTATCTGGCACTGGCCGCGCAACTGGCCGCCGGGCTTGCCGGCATCGAACAGCGGCTCGACCTGCAACCCCCGGCCACCGGCGATGTCTATGAGGCCGCCAATGTCGGCGAGATCCCCGCGACCCTGCGCGACGCGCTGCCTCTGCTGCGCGGTTCGACCATGCTGCGCGCGGCGATGGGGGACGATGTGATCGACCACTACAGCCGCGCCGCAGAATGGGAGATCGAGGAATTCGACCGGGCCGTGACCGATTACGAGCTGGCCCGGGGCTTTGAGAGGGCCTGAACGTATGATCACCGGGATTGACCACGTTGTTCTGACGGTGCGCGACACAGACCGGGCGGTAGATTTCTATGCGCAGACATTGGGGCTGGAGGCGATCACCTTTGCCGGAACGCGGCGCGCGCTGCTGGTGGGGGACCAAAAAATCAACCTGCAAACCATTGGCCAGGAACCCCGCAACCATGCCTGCATCGGATCAGGCGACCTGTGCCTGCTGACGGGACTTGCGCCAGAGCAGGTCGTCAGCCGACTGCGGGCCGCGAATGTGGCGATCCTTGAAGGCCCGGTCGAGAAATCCGGGGCACGCGGGCCCATCATCTCGGTCTATTTCAACGATCCGGACGGCAATCTGATCGAGGTCGCAAGCTATTCGGAGAGCCACGCATGAGAACGATCAGGTCCCGCGATCAGGCCCTTGGCAGATCAATGCCTGCCGGCCCGCCGGCACCTGACAACCATACCCAGACATGCTCTTATCTCAGCCCCGGAGGACACTGACATGACCCCGACCGCGAACTGGTCCTATCCCACCGCCATCCGCTTTGGCGCGGGGCGCATCTCAGAACTGGCCGAAGCCTGTGCCGCCAGCGGCGTCACCCGGCCCCTGCTGGTCACCGACAAGGGACTGGCAAACCTGCCGATCACCCGTGTCGCGCTGGACGCGATGGACGCTGCCGGGCTGGGACTGGCGATGTTCTACGACGTCGATCCCAACCCGACCGAGCAGAACCTGCAGGCCGGCATCGCCGCCTTTCGCGATGGTGGCCATGACGGCATCGTGGCCTTTGGCGGCGGCTCGGGTCTGGATCTGGGCAAGTTGATCGCCTTCATGGCCGGTCAGACCCGCCCGGTCTGGGATTTCGAGGATGTCGGCGACTGGTGGAAACGCGCCGACGCCGAGGCCATCGCGCCGATCATCGCGGTGCCGACCACCGCCGGCACCGGGTCAGAGGTCGGGCGGGCCGCGGTGCTGACCAACCCGGAAACCCACGAAAAAAAGATCATCTTTCATCCCAAAATGCTGCCGTCCGTGGTCATCGCCGACCCCGAACTGACCGTGGGCATGCCGCGCGCGATCACCGCCGGCACCGGCATGGACGCCTTTGCTCATTGCCTCGAAGCCTATTGCTCGCCGCATTATCACCCGATGAGCCAGGGCATCGCGCTGGAGGGCATGCGGCTGGTCAAGGACAACCTGCCAGCAGCCTTTGACAACGGCAGCGATCTGCCGGCCCGCGCCCAGATGATGAGCGCGGCGATGATGGGCGCGACAGCGTTTCAAAAGGGCCTGGGCGCCATTCACGCGCTGTCGCACCCGATCGGGGCGGTGTTCAACACCCATCACGGCACCACCAACGCCGTGGTGATGCAACCGGTGCTGCGGTTCAACCGCCCGGCCATAGAGGACCGGCTGACGATGGCCGCCGCCTATCTGGGTATCGCGGGCGGATTTGACGGCTTCCATGACCATGTCGGCGCTTTGACCGACCGGCTGGGCATTCCGGCCAATCTGACCGATCTGGGCGTGTCGGACCCCGATATCGACGCCCTGGTCGCGGCGGCTCTCAAGGACCCCAGCACCGGCGGCAACCCGATCGAGATGACGCCGGACAACACACGGTCGCTGCTGCTGGACTGCCTCTAGGCCCGGGACTAGCCCCCAGGAACAGCAACTGGACTTAAAGCAACTTTCCAACTGGCCATAAGCATCGCCGGATATTCGCGCAAATGTTAATCTATGGCGACTCTGCCGGTGTCCGCCGCCAGAGTCGCGCGTGATCCTCTTTTTCCGGAAAGGACCTGTCATGGACGGCACGTTCAACGAAAACGACATTTCGCATGTGGTCGAGGCCGACAAGGCCCATATCTGGCACCACCTGATCCAGCACAAGCAGTTCGAGACCACCGACCCCCGCGTCATCCTCGAAGGCAAGGGCATGCGGGTCTGGGATCAGAACGGCAAGGAATATCTGGATGCGGTTTCGGGCGGGGTCTGGACCGTCAATGTCGGCTATGGCCGCGAAAGCATCGCCAAGGCGGTCTATGACCAGTTGATGAAGCTGTGCTATTTCGCCCAGACCGCCGGGTCGATCCCCGGCTCGCTCTATGCCGAAAAGCTGATCGAAAAGATGCCCGGCATGAGCCGCGTCTATTACACCAACTCGGGGTCCGAGGCGAACGAGAAGGCGTTCAAAATGGTGCGCCAGATTGCGCACAAGCGCTATGGCGGCAAAAAACACAAGATCCTGTTCCGCGACCGCGACTATCACGGCGGCACGCTGGCCACCATGTCGGCGGGCGGTCAGGACGAGCGGGTGATGCAGTACGGCCCGCTGGCGCCGGGATTCGTGCGCGTGCCCCATTGCATGGAATACCGCGCCCATGAACAGGGACTCGACCACCTCAGCAGCGAGGAATACGGGCTGGCCGCGGCCAACGCGATCGAAGAGGTGATCCTGCGCGAAGGGGCCGACACCGTCGGCGCGCTGTGCCTGGAGCCGGTAACCGCTGGTGGCGGCGTCATCACCCCGCCACCGGGCTATTGGGAGCGGGTGCAGGAAATCTGCCGCAAATACGACATCCTGCTGCATATCGACGAGGTGGTCTGCGGCCTGGGGCGCACCGGCACCTGGTTCGGCTATCAGCAATACGGCATCCAGCCCGACATGGTGACCATGGCCAAGGGCGTCGCCTCGGGCTATGCGGCGATTGCCTGCTGCGTCACCACCGAGGCGGTGTTCGACATGTTCAAGGACGACGCGGCGGACCCGATGAGCTATTTCCGCGACATCTCGACCTTTGGCGGCTGCACCGCCGGCCCCGCCGCGGCGCTGGAAAACATGCGCATCATCGAAGAGGAAAACCTGCTGCAGAACTGCACCGACATGGGCGACCGCATGATGGGCAATCTGCAGGCGCTGATGGACAAGCACGCGGTGATCGGCGACGTGCGCGGCAAGGGCCTGTTCCTGGGCGCCGAACTGGTGGCCGACCGCACCAGCAAAGAGCCCGTGAGCGAAAAGCAGATGGCCCAGGTCGCCGCCGAATGCGGCGCGCAGGGGGTCATCATCGGCATGTCCAACCGCTCGGTTCCCGGACGCAACAACGTGCTGTGCTTTTCGCCGGCCCTGATCGCCACGGCCAGCGACATCGACCAGATCACCGACGCGGTGGATGTGGCACTGACCAAGGTGTTCGGCTGATCCCTCCGGCTGACCGTTGACACAAGGCCGGCCTCGCCGGATTGGTGCCGGGTTCCAATCCAACGAACGCCCCCGTGGACTTTCGCGGGGGCGTTGCCGCACGGAATGTCGGCAGAGCGGACAAAGGGTGATTTCGCTGCGGCTGCACCAATGCCGGCTTGGAGAGTATCTACGTCCAGAAGCCGCTTATGACAGCGAAGCCGCCCATTCCTCAAAACTCTTGAAGATCAGCCGAACCCCTTCTTTGGGGATAACCCACTCCGCTTTTGATTTTTTGAACCAAAGAAACGCAAGGTTAGCGTGTGGATCAGAGAGCAACGCGCGAAAATAGGTGGCAAGTTCTTGTACGCTTTGATCACCGTAACCCTGCCTGAAATCTTCAAACAGTTCTTTGAGGCTATCATGACTATCGGACCACCCAGGATGGGTTAGGTCCAGGTCTTGGTGAAACTGCAATGAGAAATCATAGAATGACTGCGGTGGCTTCATGTCAGTCGATCCTCGGATAGGATGTGATAATGACAAATCCATCTGGCATGTCCGGGGCATACTCAATGACGGTTCCCACACCAAATGTCTGCCGGAGTCGTATTGGAGATGAAGCTCGCTGAGTGGTTCTGTATGCCTCAAAGCCTGTTACCGACGAAAAATTACTTATTATGAATGCTCTACGCAGCCGCCCGCTGGCAACTTCATTCACAACGTCAGCATTTCTAGCAAGATTAGAATTCGTCAGGCTTTGAGCCGCTTCAAGGGATGAGAATGTCCCGTGTCGCCACCGATACAGGCTCGCGAAAAGCGTTCTTCCACGTGGAGTGCTAACCGATCCGATTAGGAAGCCTTCGCTTTTTCCGACATGGAGGGCAATGGTGTGGCCTCCGCTCGCCTCATGGGTTGTAAGGTCTTGCGGAGGGATGCTGCCATCAAAATCGGCTAGAATTACGTTGCTTTGAAGTGCTGGCGCAACCGGTTCAGCGTAGCATCTACAGTTATGCGCTTCACCTGGATGACCGCCTGCCGGGGGATCATCCCAACGAAACACTTGGTCGTCATATTCTGCATGGCTATCGCGTACTTTGGCGTCGTCCTGCGAGCGCCAAATATACCGCTCAATGCCAAGGTCTTTTTGTCGAAGCTGGTTGATCAGACCTGCGAACGCCCGCAGCAGGCGTTCTTCCATTGCCGTGCGCAGCGGCCTCAATCGCTGTGGGTGGCTTTGGTACTCATTGAATATGTTCTCAAGGCGCGTGTCCCAAGCGTTTAGCGCTTCTTCTGTGGCGTCTGACACATCCCTTAGATCAGCCTCGGACACGTTCGGCACAGTATCTGGGGGCGTCAAAGCGCTCAGCAACATCCGGGTGTTTTTGGCAGTCACCTGGTCGAGGCGGTCGCTGAAGTCGGCCCGTAGAGCGGAATAGTTTGGGAAAGTTGACTTGAGAGAAAGCGCCAGGAGATGGCCAAAAGTGCTCCCGTGCCGGTGCGACAGGACGTATTGGCCATTGCCGCCCTGCCTCAGGAAGTCACTGAAATTCTGTTGCATGAGATCTCCGCGCAATGACTTAGCAAGATCTACTGGGAAATGACTAATGAAAACCGCTATCTGCGTTCTTAAAGCAGTCTAACAACGCAACATCACTGAAACCTGGAAGCAGTCGTTCGGTCATGGTGCAGCAGCGGTAAGTTTGGGCTCATAGCGGACAGTTGCCCCGTCGAAAGTTCCGCCCTGCCATAATTCAGGCAACCACACCGAACAGCAGCCCCGCCAGGATGGCCCCAGTAACGCCCATGCCCAGATACAGGGCAAAGACCCGTGGCTTGACCAGCGACCAGACCGCTGCCATGGCCGGGATCGAACTGACGGATCCGGCGATCATGAAGGCCATCGCGGCGCCGGCACTCATGCCCTGTTCGATCAGCCCGGCCAGCAGCGGCGGCGCGACATAGCTGTTCAGATAGGCCGGCATCCCCACCAGCGCGGCGGTGGCGATGGGCAGGATGCCCTCTCCGCCGACGACCCCGGCAATCAGGTCCGCCGGGACATATTGCACCAGCAGCGCCTCGAGCACGTAGGCCAGCGCCAGCCATTTGAACAGGAACAGCGCGTTGTGACCGAACTCGGCTGCGAAATGTGCCCGGCGCGGCGCTTCGGTCCAGAATTTCCAATGCGGTCGCCCGTCCAGCTTTGGCCCGCAACCGCAGCAGCCGCTGCGCTGATAGGTCCGCAACGGGTGGCTGAAAGCGCCGCGCGTCATCACCGCCCGGGTCAGAAAGCCCCCGAACAGGCCCAGCCCGACCGCCGCCACAGCCTTGCCCACGGCAAAGGGCCAGCCCAGCGCGCCGGCGGTGATAAACAGCGTCGGCGGGTCGATCAGCGGCGAGGACAGCCAGAAGGCCATCACCGCCGACAGCGGCGCGCCCAGCGCCAGCAAACCGGCAATGAACGGAATGACCTCGCAGGAACAGAAAGGTGCCAACCCGCCAAACAACGCCGCCAGCACGATCATCCGGGTCTCGCGCCCCTGAAAGGCACGCGCGACCAGCACCTCGGCACCGGTGGCCTTGAGATAGGACAACAGCAACACCGCGAACAGGATATAGGGCGTGGTATGGCCCAGGGCCCGCACGGCGAAAACCATCGTCGCACCCAGTTGCACCGGGTCCAGCAGGGCAACCATCGCCAGCAGGACAAGTATGGCCCCCCAAGGGGATTTCACCCATCCGAGACCTCGAGACAGGTGGCGGGTCAGCCGGCTGGCCGGAGATTGTGTCGTTTCAACCATCGTTCGCCGCCCTTTCCTGAACATCCGCACAGCATTGATCCAGTATGAACCCGGCAAGGGTGCGCAAATGATCGAAATCGGCCCGGGTGATCACGCTGCGTCCGGCGCGCTCTTGCGTCAGCAGTCCGGCCGCCGCAAGAAACTTGAGGTGATGCGCCAGAGTCGAGGGGGCAATACCCGTGCGCTCTTGTATCTGCCCGACGGTCAGACCCCGCTGCCCGGCCCGCACCAATGTCCTGAGGACCTGCAGCCGAGCCTCAGACCCCATCGCCGCAAAGCCCTGCGCCGCCGTTTCCCACATTCGTCGATCCTCGCCCTATATTTTATTTCTATAAAACTAGGTATATGGTTTTTAGAATTCGTGTCAAGCCGGACCGTGTTTTTCCTTTGTCCCCACGCAAACCTGTGCAGAATAGGCAAACGCGCCCTGGTCGGAAAAGGAAATCGTCATGGACAGCCAGCCGACGCGCATGGAAGGCACGGCCAAGGAATTCAACGCAGCCCTCGCGGCACTGGACGCCGCGATGATCGAAGTCGACGACCTGCAGCGAAAATTCGATCAGGTTTCCACGAGGATCGAAACCTTGCTGGTGAACACGGCCACATCGCCCAAGGCCAATCTGGGCGCCAATCTCAGATCCCTGAATGCCCGCAGCGAAGTGTTGCGCAAGGCGCTGGACCGGGCGCGGCGCGGCTATGCCAGCGCCCGCAAAACCTATCACCAGGTCTCGCAACGCTACAGCGCCCATCGCGAGCTGCACGACAGCTCGGTCACCGCCCTGCGCCTGGCTCTGGCCAATGCGGAACGCTGCAAAAGCGCGCTGGGCCGCAGCCTGACGGAAATGCTGGATCGGCAAACCGCCCGGCACACGGATCTGCCCAGCAACGAAGACCGGCAGAGCCTGCCGGGCCATGACGGGTCCTATGGCTATATCGCGATCAACGTGGCGCGGTTCTTTGAATTGCTGATTGCACTGGAACGGGCGCTGGCCGTCGATCCCGACTATGAGCACCCGCAATTGCGGCATCGACCGGTGTCGTTTCTGGATGTCGGCTGTGGCACCGGGCGCAATCTGTCGCTGGTCCGCGATTGCCAGCTTTTGCAGGTCGCGGGTCTGGCCGGGTTCGACATCAACGCCGAACAGATCGCCGCCGGGCGGGCGGTGTACGATCTGCAGGACGAACTCAGCGTCGCCGATGCCATGACGTTCGACTATGGGCCCCATGACGTGGTCTATTCCTTTCGCCCGTTTCACGATCCGGAAATGATGACCCGGTTCGAAACCCACCTGGTCGCCGGGCTGCGCCGGGGCGCCTATCTGATCGCCGTCCTGCCCGAAGATCTGAGCCGTTTCGCAGGGCTGGACTGTATCGACCCCGCGCATGGCATCTGGAAAAAGACCGGCTGACCGGGGCGGCCCATTCCGCCAAAGCCGCGATAAGTCCAGATTGAAACACGGATAAGTCCAAAGTAGGCTGGCCTATGACCATATCCGTCGAGACCTTTTTCCTGAACTCCGACGCACAGGGCACGCTGCAAGCGCAGATTCAGCAGATGATCGCCGAAGGTGTCCTTTCGGGCCGGTTCCATCGCGGCGAAAAACTGCCGTCGTCGCGCAAGCTGGCCCATCACCTCGGCGTCAGCCGCATCACCGTGACCCTGGCCTATACCGAACTTCTGTCCAACGATTATCTGACTTCGCGCGGCCGGTCGGGATATTTCATTTCGGACAATGCGCCGGTGCCGCCGGTCTATTCGCCGCCGCCCAAGACCCGCGACCGGGTGGATTGGGACGCCGCCATCTGCCGCGACCATACCGGCGGCGACACACCGCGGCGGCCGCTGGACTGGTCGAGCTATCGCTATCCCTTTGTCTATGGACAGGCCGACCCGACACTGTTTGATCACGCCAACTGGCGGCTCTGTGCCCTGCGGGCGCTGGGACAAAAGGACATCTCGTCGCTGACGCTGGACTATTTCGATCAGGACGATCCGCTGCTGGTCGAGTTCATCGCCCGTCACACCCTGCCCCGGCGCGGCATCACCGCGCGGCCGGAAGAGATCCTGATCACCATGGGGGCGCAGAACGCCCTGTGGATGGCGGCGCGTCTGTTGCTGAACCGCGACCGCAAGGCTATCATCGAAAACCCCTGCTATTACGCCCTGCGCGATCTGCTGGCGCAATCCGACTGTCAGGTGCAGCCGATCCCGGTCGATGCCGACGGACTGCCGCCTCAGGCCTTGCCCGCCGATACGGACGTGATTTTCACCACCCCCAGCCACCAGTCGCCGACCACTGCAACGATGCCGCTGGCGCGCCGCCACGCGCTGCTGCAGCGGGCGCGCGATCTGGATGCCTTGATCGTCGAGGATGATTATGAGTTCGAACTGGCCTTTCTGGCCGCCCCGTCGCCGGCGCTGAAATCGCTGGATCGCGATGGTCGGGTGATCTATGTGGGCAGCTTTTCCAAATCGCTGTTTCCCGGGCTGCGGCTGGGCTATCTGGTCGGGTCGGAACCGTTCATCCGGCAGGCGCGCGCCCTGCGCGCCAGCATCTTGCGCCACCCTCCGGGACATCTGCAGCGCACGGCCGCCTATTACCTTTCCCTCGGTCATCACGACGCCCAGATCCGCCGCATGACGCGGGCCTTGCACGCCCGCCGCCAGCGGCTGGAAACCGCCGTGGCCGAACACGGGCTGACCATCGCCGGCCGCGGCGTCTATGGCGGATCGTCGCAATGGATGCGGGCGCCGCTGGGATCGGATACCGGCGCATTGGCCGAAACCCTGCGCAGGGACGGGGTGCTGATCGAACCCGGCGCGCCGTTCTTTGCCGGCCCGGCGCGGCCTGCCCATTTCTATCGGCTGGGCTATTCCTCGATTCCCGCAGCCCGGATTGCGCCGGGTATTGCTCTGATTGCCCGGCGCCTGGCGGAACAGACCCGAGTCGTGGGGATGGACGGGGAAACCCGACAATAGGCTTTGCAAGCGCAGGACCGGCGGGCCAGACTGGGGCAATGCCGTCAACAGGGATGCGCCAAATGCGCCTTGCCGCCGAAATCTTCGCCCCGCGTGCGGGTCCTAACTCATGGCGGCCGCAACCGCTGTCGCCGCCACAATATCCTCGACCGTGGCGCCCCGGCTCAGATCGCAGACCGGGCGGGCAAATCCCTGCAGAAAGGGCCCCAGCGCCCGCGCCCCGGCCAGTTCCTGGCACAGCTTGTAGCCGATATTGCCGGCATCCAGCGACGGAAAGACCAACACATTGGCCGCGCCGACGCCCCCCCCGTCGCGCGGCCCCAGACCCTTTTGCGCGGCAATCGTCAGGTTCAGCGCCGCATCCGCCTGGATTGGCCCGGTGAACCCGGTCGCGGCCGCAGCCGCGCGCACGGTCTGCACGCTGTCGCCGGCTCCCGATGTCCCGGTGGAAAAGGACAGCAGCGCCACCCGGGCCTCGCCCAACAGCGCCGTGCCCGTCCGGGCCGAGGCGCGGGCGATGCTTGCCAGCTGTTCGGCGTCCGGTGCCACGTTTACGGCGCAATCGGCAAACACCATCTCGCGGCCGTCCGGGAACAGCATCAGAAAGAAGGACGAGGGGATCGTCACGCCCTGGGCCAGTCCGAGGCCGATATGCGCCGCCTCGATGACCCGCCGCGTCGGACTGTCGGCCCCGGCCACCATCGCATCCGCTTCGCCCACCGCCACCATCGCGGCGGCCAGATGTATCGGTTTTTTCAGCATCCGCCGGGCAATGGCCGGCTTCAGACCGCGCAGGGTGACCAGAGCGTCGACATGCGCCTCGGTCGCCTGGCCAAGCGCCAGCGGCACGCAGAGCTTCTGGTCGCGCAGCTGCACCATCGCCGCGACGACCCGGGCCTCGTCGGTCTCGGGAAAGACCACCCGCGCCTGTCGCGAACGCGCCGCGGCATATATCGTGTCCAGGACCGGTATGGCCGCCTCCGTTTTCCACCGCCAAAGGAGCCTTCTATGAGCGAGACAGTCAAGATAAACCGCGGTCTCAAGGGCGTATATTTCGAACGCTCTGCCGTCAGTGACATAGACGGTGCCGCAGGCGAGCTGACCTATCGCGGCTATTCGATCCACGATCTGGCCAGCCAGTCCAGCTTTGAAGAGGTCTGCTATCTGCTGATCCATGGCGAATTGCCGACCGCGACGGAACTGGACGGGTTTGACGCCCGGCTGAAAGCCGCCCGCACCCTGCCGCAAGCGGTCTTTGACATCATCGCAGCCTGCAAGGACGGGCATCCGATGGACGTTCTGCGTACCGCTGTGTCGGCCCTGGCGGCGCTGGACCTGCAAAGCCGCGAAATTGGCGAGGCGGCCTTTGTCGAGAACGGCATCCGGCTGATCAGCCAGGTGCCGATGATCGTCGCCGCGCACGAGGCGATCCGCAATGGCCGCGCCCCGGTCGCGCCCGATACCGACCTGAGCCATGCGGCCAACTGGCTGTGGATGCTCAAGGGCGAAAAGCCCAGCGCCGAGGCCGCGCGGCTGGCCGATGTCGATTTCATCCTGCATGCGGAACATGGCGCCAACGCCAGCAGCTTTGCCGCGCGGGTCACCATCGGCACCGAGGCCAACCTGCATGGCGCCATCGTCACCGCCCTGTCGACCCTGGCCGGCCCGGCCCATGGCGGAGCTGCCGAGGACGTGATGCAGATGGTGCACGAGATCGGAACGCCGGAAAATGCCGCGGCCTATGTCAAGGCCAAGCGCCAGGCCCGCGAGCCGGTGACCGGTTTCGGCCACCGGGTCTATCGCAAGGAGGACCCGCGCGCGCGCCACATGCGCGAGGGTGTGCGCCAACTGGGACAGGAAGTGGGCGCGCCGGAATGGTACGAGATCCTGCAGGCCGTGGTCGCGGCGATGCAGCCCTACGCCCGCCACGGTCTGAACGTGAATGTCGATTTCTATTCCGGCGTGATCTATCAGCTGCACGGCATCGCTATGGACCTATATGTGCCGATCTTTGCCATCGGACGCATGCCCGGCTGGGTGATCCAATGTATCGAACAGCTGCGCGGCAACATCCTGATCCGCCCCCTGACCCTGTATAACGGTCCGGCCGCGCGCGCATATCTGCCGTTGAACCAACGCTGAAGGCCGCCTCGCCGGTCCGGCGACAGCCCTGCGCGCCAGGGGAAGATATCCCGGCCTTTGCCGCGCTGCAGAACATTCGTTCCGCCGGACTCACGCGAAAGGAACTTCTTTACCTGCGAGTATGTCACGCTTAGCCTGACCCAAGGCCAAGGATAGCGCGACATGAGTTTCACCCAACCCGATCTCGACACCTCTCCGAAAGTGTCCGACGAGGTTCGTCAAACGACCTGTTACATGTGCGCCTGCCGCTGCGGCATCAACGTGCACATGAAGACCGGCCCCGACGGCAAAAAACAGGTCGCTTATATCGAGGGCAACCGCGATCACCCGGTGAACCGGGGCGTGCTGTGCGCCAAGGGCAGCGCCGGCATCATGCAGCACAACGCGCCGTCGCGGCTGCGCGCGCCACTGAAACGGGTCGGGCCGCGCGGGTCCGGCGAATACCGCGAGATTTCCTGGGACGAGGCGATCTCGACCGCTGTCGGCTGGCTGGCTCCGCTGCATGAAACCGCGCCGCACAAGCTGGCCTTTTTCACCGGCCGCGACCAGAGCCAGTCCTTTACCAGTTTCTGGGCGCAGAATTTCGGCACGCCGAACTATGCCGCGCATGGCGGGTTCTGCTCGGTCAACATGGCGGCTGCGGGGATCTATACGATGGGCGGCGCGTTCTGGGAATTCGGTCAGCCCGACTGGGACCGCGCCAAGCTGTTCCTGCTGTTCGGGGTGGCCGAGGACCATGACAGCAACCCGATCAAGATCGGCATCGGCAGGCTCAAGGCGCGCGGCGGCCGGATGATCGGCATCAACCCGATCCGCAGCGGCTATAACGCCGTCGCCGACGACTGGTTCGGCATCACGCCGGGCACCGACGGTCTGCTGGTGCTGGCGCTGATCCATTGCCTGCTCAAGGCCGGCAAGGTCGATCTGGACTATCTGGCGCGTTTTACCAACGCTCCGGCCATCGTCACCCTCGAGGGGCTGTTGCATCGCGACGCCGAGGATCGGCTGCAGGTGGTCGACCGCACGGACGGAAAGGTCAAACCCTTTGATGTCCGGGGCATCCGCCCCGACCTGGCCGCCGAGCTGACGATCGACGGACAGCCCTGTCGCACCGTCTTTCGGCACCTCTCGGAACGCTACCTGGCGCCGGAATACGCGCCCGAAGCGGTTTCCGAGCGTACCGGCATTCCGGCAAAACGCATCCGCGCGCTGGCCGGCGAACTGGCCCGCGTGGCCTTTGACGAGGCGTTCGAACTGGACCAGCCCTGGACCGATTTCCGCGGCGAGACCCATGCCACGATGACCGGGCGCCCGGTGGCGATGCATGCGATGCGCGGTGTGTCCGCCCACGCCAACGGCTTTCACACCTGCCGCGCCATTCATCTGTTGCAGATCCTGCTGGGCACGGTCGAGGTGCCCGGCGGGTTCCGGTTCAAGCCGCCCTATCCCAAACCGGTCGAAGCGCATCCCTCGCCGCATGGTCAGGGCCGCCCCGGACGGCCGCTGGACGGGCCGCATCTGGGCTTTCCCCGCGGCCCCGAAGACCTGCTGCTGGACGAAAACGGCGCACCAAAACGCATCGACAAGGCGTTCACCTGGGAAAACCCGATGTCCAGCCACGGGTTGATGCACATGGTGATCGCCAATGCCCATGCCGGCGATCCCTATCGCATCGACACGCTGATGATGTACATGGCGAACATGGCGTGGAATTCGTCGATGAACACCAAGGGCGTCATCGACATGCTGACCGCGCGCACCGACGATGGCGGCTATGTGATCCCCCGCATCATCTATTCCGATGCCTATTCCAGCGAAATGGTGGCTTATGCCGACCTGATCCTGCCCGACACCACCTATCTGGAACGCCACGACTGTATTTCGCTGCTGGACCGGCCGATCTGCGAGGCCGATGCAGCCGCCGACGCGATCCGCTGGCCGGTGGCCGACCCCGACCGTCCCGGCCATGCCGGCGTACGCGGCTTTCAATCGGTGCTGGTGCAACTGGCAAACCGCATCGGCATGCCCGGCTTTGTCGAGAATGACGGTCAGCCGAAGTGGCAGGACTATGCGGAATACATGGTCAACCACGAGCGCCGCCCCGGCATCGGCCCGCTGATGGGCTGGCGCGGCGCGGATGGCGACCAGACCGGGCGCGGCGCGCCCAACCCGGATCAGCTGGACCGCTATATAGAGAATGGCGGGTTCTGCGTGCATCACATTCCCGAGGCGGCGCAATACTACAAGCCCTGGAACGCCGCCTATCAGGACTGGGCCGTCGATCTGGGCCTGTTTGACAGCCCGCAACCCTATCTGTTTACGCTGTGGTCCGAGCCGATGCGGCGGTTCCAGCGCGCCGCCGAGGGTCATGGTCCGTATCAGCCCCCCGAACATCTGCGCGAACGCCTGCGCGCAACCATGGACCCGCTGCCGATCTGGTATGAGACCGATCAGACCGGCAATGCCGGCTTTACCGTCAATGCCCTGACGCAACGCCCGATGGCGATGTATCACAGCTGGGGCAGCCAGAATGCCTGGCTGCGCCAGTTGCACGGGCGAAACCCGCTCTATGTGCCTACGAAACTGATGCGCCAGCACGGGCTGGTTGACGGCGACTGGGCGCGGGTCACCTCGCCGCATGGGGAAATCACCGTGCCGGTGATGGAAATGGCGGCGCTGAACGACAACACGGTCTGGACCTGGAACGCCATCGGCAAACGCAAGGGCGCCTGGGCGCTGGACACCGATGCGCCCGAGGCCACGCAGGGGTTCCTGCTGAACCACCTGATCCACGAATTGCTGCCACCGCGCGGCGACGGGCTGCGCTGGGCGAATTCCGATCCGATCACCGGACAGGCGGCCTGGTTCGATCTGAAGGTGAAACTGGAAAAGACCGCGCCACCCGCCGAATGCCAGCCGGCCTTTGATCCGATCGGATCGCCGGTCGCGGCGGGGCCGGGCGAACTGGCCTGGAAGGTCGGCAAATGATTCCCGTCAGCGCGCATCAGGAGGGCCATGCATGACCGAACTGCCAGCCACCACCGACCGCCGCCTGGGCCTGGTGATCGACCTGGACATCTGTGTCGGCTGTCATGCCTGCGTGATCAGCTGCAAAGGCTGGAACACGGAAAACTACGGCGCGCCGCTATCCGATCAGGACCCCTATGGCGGCGATCCCTCGGGCACCTTCCTGAACCGCGTGCACAGCTACGAGGTTCAGCCCGAGACCGGCGCCGCCCAGCTGATCCATTTCCCGAAATCCTGCCTGCATTGCCAGGACGCGCCCTGCGTCACGGTCTGCCCCACCGGGGCCAGCTATAAACGGGTCGAGGACGGCATCGTGCTGGTCAACGAAAGCAACTGTATCGGTTGCGGCCTGTGCGCCTGGGCCTGCCCCTATGGCGCGCGCGAACTGGATCAGGCCGCCGGCGTGATGAAGAAATGCACCCTGTGCGTCGATCGCATCTATAACGAGAATCTGCCGGAACGGGACCGCCTGCCCGCCTGTGTGCGCACCTGCCCGGCCGGGGCACGGCATTTCGGCGATTTTGGCGATCCCGACAGCAACGTGTCGCGGCTGACGGCGGAACGCGGCGGTATGGACCTGATGCCGGAACAGAGCACCGCCCCGGTCAACAAATACCTGCCGCCACGCCGCAAGGACCGGCTGGAGGGGCAGATCGACGTGCTGGCCCCGTTCCTGGAACCGGTCGCCGAAGATGCCGATGGCTTTCTCGGCTGGCTCGACAAGGCCCTGGAGAAACTCTGATGCATCCGGCCCCCTCTGTCATCCTGTTCACCGCCTGCTCGGGTCTCGGCTTTGGCCTGCTGCTCTGGCTGGGACTCGGCTATCCCGGTGTCACCGGCTGGACCGCCTTTGCCTTTTTCGCCATTGCCTATCTGTTGGCGGTGGGCGGGCTCATGGCCTCGACCTTTCACCTGGGGCGCCCCGAACGCGCCGCCAAGGCGTTCACCCAATGGCGCAGCAGTTGGCTGAGCCGCGAGGCCTGGTGTGCCCTGACCGCACTGATCGTGATGGCGATTTACGGCGCCGGGCTGGTGTTTGCCGACAGCCGCTGGGCCGTGCTGGGCCTGATCGGCGCCCTGGCCAGCCTGGGCACGGTCTTTACCACGTCGATGATCTATACCCAGCTCAAAACCGTGCCGCGCTGGCATACGCCGCTGACACCCGCGCTGTTCTTGTCCCTGTCGGTTGGCGGCGGCGCGCTGCTGGCCGGGCAGGTCACCGCCGCCATCGGGCTGCTGGTGCTGGCCGGGCTGATCCAGATCGCGCATTGGACGATGGGGGACAAGGCGCTGGCCCGCTCGGGCAGCACCCTGGCCAGCGCCACCGGTCTGGGCGGTATCGGCACGGTACGGGCCTTTGAGCCGCCCCATACCGGCAGCAACTATCTGCTACGCGAATTTGTTCACGTGGTCGGGCGCCGGCACAGCGCCAAGCTGCGGCTGATCGCGCTGGTCCTGACGGCGCTGCTGCCGGTGCTGTTGCTGCTGCTGCCCTTCAGCCACGCGCTGGCCGGCCTGGCGGTGCTGGCGCATCTGGCCGGCGTCATCGTGTCCCGCTGGCTGTTCTTTGCCGAGGCCGAACACGTGGTCGGCCTGTATTACGGCAAACGCTGAACTTACCCAACGCGCGGGCCTATTCCCATGGCGCCGGTTCATTGGACTGGATCTGACCAAAGACGTTTTCGCGATGCCAGCGCAGGTTTCCGGGATGCGGCGCGTCACGCGGGTCCTTGGGCGCCAGCAGCTTGCCGTCCGGTGGCAACAACCGGTTCACGACCTCGCCCGGAACCTTGTTGCGGGACACCAGGATCGTTTGGCGATCCTCGGCAACCGAAATCAGGCCGCGATCAAACATCCAGTGCAGGGTTCCCGACAGCGCCAGCCCGTTGCGTACCGAGTCACTGCCCTGCCGGTCGACGGGGCGAATATGGGCCGCCTGAACCTCGGGCCTGCCACCGCCGTTGCGCAGGCGCAGCCCGGACATGGCGCAGCGGTTGTCATAGGCCGTGCGCACCTTGCGCCGAAAGGCGACATCCCGGTACGGGCGGCGCGTCAGCCGCTCGATCACCGGACGCTCAAACAGCTGGGGTTCCTCTTGCAGGGATGGCGCACCGCTGTCGTACCGGGTCGCTTCCATCTGTTCCAGGTCCTGCGGCAACCCCAGATTGACGATCCGCGCAAAGTCTTGCTCTGGCAGGCGCCGTACCGCAAGCTGAACGGCACCGCCTTTCTTCGGTGTTCCGTCAGGTGCAGCCAGCGTAGCCTCCATCGGCCGCCCGTTCCGCAGGCGGGGCACCTCGCGATCAAAGGGCAGGTAGCTGCCGGGTGCGATCAGGGCGAGATACCGGCCCTGGACGCCGGGCTTGGGTATGACCCGCTGGATCTTTGCGACGGCAAAATACCCGCGAGGCCCTGCCTTGACCGGCTCATAGTAGATGATCCAGTCTCCGACCGCCGCCCGCGCGGCCTTCAGATAGGCTTGCGGAAAGTCGTACACCACATCCGGCTCGTCATCATAGATCGAGTCCGCCTTGTGCATCAGAACCAGTTTCACCATGCGCCCAGCAAAGCGATGACCGGTTTGAATGCAAGTGCTTCCCGTCGGCCGCCGAACCGGTGTGACCTAGTTCAGCAGCCCGGCATGGCGCAGCCCGTCCTCGACCAGAGTCTTGGTTTCGTCCAGCAGCCCGGTCAGGGGCGAGCGGACCTCTTCGCTGCACAGACCCAGGCGGGACATGGCGTATTTCGCGCCGACCAGTCCGGGCTCGGTAAAGATCGCCTTGTGCAGCGGCATCAGCCGGTCCTGGATCTGCAGCGCCGTGGCGAAATCGCCGGCCAGGGTCGCCGCCTGCATCTGCGCACAAAGCGCCGGTGCGACATTGGCGGTGACCGAGATGCAGCCGACGCCACCCTGGGCGTTGAACCCGTGCGCGGTGGCGTCCTCGCCCGACAACTGAATGAAATCCGGCCCGCAGGTCAGACGTTGGTCGCAGACCCGCGCCAGATCGCCGGTGGCGTCCTTGACCCCGACGATGCGGGGCAGTTTCGCCAGCTGACCCATGGTTTCGGGCGTCATGTCCACGACCGACCGGCCGGGAATGTTGTAGATGATGATCGGCAACTCGCTGGCATCGTGGATCGCGGTGTAATGGGCGATCAGCCCACGCTGGGTCGGCTTGTTGTAATAGGGGGTCACCACCAGCACCGCGTCGGCGCCGACGCTCTGCGCGTGCTGGGCGAATCGCAGGCTTTCCAGCGTATTGTTCGATCCGGCCCCGGCGATTACCGGCACCCGCCCGGCGGCGGTGCGCACCACCTCGGCCACCACGGTTTCGTGTTCTTCATGGCTGAGCGTCGGGCTTTCACCGGTCGTACCCACCGGCACAAGCCCCGAAGATCCCTCGCTGATGTGCCATTCGACCAGCTGTTTGAGCGTTTCCAGATCCAACTCGCCGTTGCGAAACGGGGTGACGAGGGCTGGCATAGAGCCTTTGAACATGGGCACGCTCCTGTTGCTTGCGGTTGACACAAATTTACGCCAATGGCACCGTGATTTTTCCGCGATTGTGTGTTGATCCCGGCAAGCCACGGCTTATCGTCACAGGCTCTAGCCTTGGTTTATCGGGAAATGCAAGTGATGTTGCGCATTCTGGCGTTTGTGCTTTGCCTTTGTGTAACTTTGCCGGGGGCCGCCTTGGCGGACGAGGCGGCGCGGCTGACCGGCGTTTTCCAGGCCTTGCGCAAGGGCGACTGGGCCGAGGCGCGCGCCACCGCCGGCCAGCCCGGCAGCCTGGCGCGCGACATCGTGGAATGGCACCGGCTGCGCGCCGGGTTGGGCGATGCCGCCGAAGTCAGCGATTTCCTGAGCCGCCGGGCCGACTGGCCGGGGCTGGCCTGGCTGCGGCGCAAGAGCGAGTCGGCCATGGACGTGTTGCCCGATGCTGAGTTGCTGGCCTTTTACGCCGACGAACCGCCGCAATCGCCCGAAGGGGTGCTGGGCTATGCCCGGGCGCTGAAGGCCAGCGGGCAAGCCGGCGATGGCGAGGCCGAACTGGTGATCGCCTGGCGGACCATGCCAATGGGGCGGCTGATCCAGGCCGCCTATCTGCAGGACCATGCCGATCTGCTGGCGCCGCATCATGCCGCCCGGCTGGACCGGTTGCTGTGGGACGGCCACCTGGTCAGCGCCCGCCGCATGTTGCCGCTGGTGCCTGATGGCCACCGCGCCCTGGCCGAGGCGCGGATCGCCCTGCGCGAGATGGCGCCCGGCGTGGACGACCGGATCGCCGCGGTTCCGCAGGCGCTGCAGAACTCGGCCGGCCTGGCCCATGACCGCTTTGTCTGGCGCCATCGCAAGGGCCGTACCGAAGACGCGATTGCCCTGCTCGAGGCGCGCAGCATCAGCGCCGCGGCGTTGGGTGAACCCGACAAATGGGCCTATCGCCGGGCCAGCCTGGCCCGCCAGCAGATGCGCGCGGGTCAAGGCGCGCGGGCCTATCGCATCGCCGCCAACAACCACCTGACCGAAGGCTCGGCCTATGCCGACCTGGAATGGCTGGCCGGGTTCATCGCCCTGCGGCAATTGAACGATCCGCAGACCGCGCTGCGGCATTTCCGCAATTTCGATGCCGCTGTGGTCTCGCCGATCAGCAAGGGGCGCGCCGGGTATTGGCTGGGCCGCGCGCACGAGGCGCTGGCCGACAGTGACGGCGCCCATGCCGCCTATGCCATGGGGGCCGAGTACCAGACCTCGTATTACGGGCTGTTGGCGGCCGAGCGCATCGGCCGGCCCTTTGATCCGGTGCTGGCGGATCCGCCTGACCTGCCGCCCTGGGATCAGGCTGCGTTCATGTCCTCGAGCGTCCTCAAGGCCGGTCTCTTGCTGTTGCAGGCCGATCAGCTGAATCTGGGCGAACGTTTCCTGACGCATCTGGTCGAATCGCTGGACCCGGTGCAGGCGGGGCAGTTGGGCGAGATGGCAATCGATCTGAGCCAGCCGCACCTGGCGGTAATGATCGCCAAGCGCGCGGCCCGCCAGGCGGTGGTGCTGCCGGCGGCCTATTATCCGCTGCACCCGGTGGCCCGCCAGAACCTGCCGATGGCACCCGAAATGACCCTGGCCATCGCCCGGCGCGAAAGCGAGTTCGATCCCACGGTGATCAGCGGTGCCGGGGCGCGCGGACTGATGCAGGTGATGCCCGCCACCGCCCAGGCCGTCGCCACGCAGATGGGCATCGTGTCGGCCCATGCCACCGGACGGCTGACGCAGGACTGGGAATACAACGCCAAGCTGGGCGCGCGCTATCTGGCCGGTCTGGCTGGCGGATTCGACGGCAATGTGGTGCTGATGGCGGCCGGCTACAACGCCGGACCGGGTCGGCCGTTGCAATGGATTCTGAACCATGGGGATCCGCGCCTGCCCTCGGTCGACGTGGTGGACTGGGTCGAGTTCATCCCGTTCAACGAGACCCGCAACTATGTGATGCGCGTCACCGAAAGCCTGCCGGTCTATCGCGCCCGGCTGGGGCTGGATCCGCTGCCTGTGCCGTTCTCGCACGAACTGGCCGGTTCAACGCTGAACGCGTTCGCGCCATAGGGTGAACAGGCCCGCACCGACGATGATCGCCGCGCCGATGACCACATTCATCCGCAAGCTCTCCTGAAACACCACGATGCCCATGGCCGAGGCGAACACCAGTTGGAAATAGGCAAAGGGCTGCACCGCGCTGGCCTCGGCCACCTCATAGCACCGGATCAGCAGCCAATGGCCCAGCACACCGGAGACACACAGAGTCGCCATCCACCCCCAGTCGGCCGCGGACATCGGCTCCCAGAACCAGGCACCCACCGCCGTCATCACGACCGCCCCGACCGTTCCGGTCCAGAAAAAGCTGGTGGCCGTTCTGTCGCGCCGCGCGGCATAGCGGTTCAGCAGCCCGTAGATCGCGAACATCACCGCCGACACCAGCGGTATGATCGCCCAGGGATCGAAAACCCCCAGCCCCGGTTGCAGGATGATCAGGATGCCGACAAATCCGACACCGATGGCGCTCCAGCGCCGCCAGCCGACCTGCTCGCCCAGAATTGGCCCCGACAGGGCGGCGATCAGCAAGGGATAGCAGGCAAACACCGCATGGCTTTCCACCAGCCCCAGAATGGTGAAGCCAAGAACCGCGATGCAGATCTCGGCGACCAGCAGAACCGCGCGCGTGATCTGAATGCCGGGCTGGTCGGTTCGCGCCGCCGCCCGCAGGCCGCCGGCCGCCCGGGTCGCGATGGCGATGACAAAGGCGGCAAAGAACCAGTAGCGGATCATCACCACCATCAGAACGTTGTACTGCCCGGCCAGGTGCCGTGAAATGCCGTCCTGCATCGCAAAGACCACGGTGGTGGCGATCATCAACAGGATGCCCAGGGGCACGTTGTTGCTCTGCGGCTGGATTTCCGAGTTGCTCACGCCAGCACCGCCTGGGTCATATGCCGCTTGCGCCCGTACCCTGGCGCGCGGGTGACGTGAAACCCGGCATCGGCCAGCCCCCGGCGCACGAAACCGGCCGCCGTATAGGTCGCCGCGGTGCCCCTCGGCGCGGTGTGCCGCGCCACCCGCGCCATCAATTCGGGCTGCCACAGTTCCGGGTTCTTTGCCGGCGAAAACCCGTCCAGAAACCAGGCATCGGCGCGACCCGGCCAGTCCGGCAGCGTATCGCGGGCATCGCCGGGGATGACCTGCAGCCGCAGCGTGTCCAACTCGCATGTCCCGGCCCCGCCCCAGGCGGCCAGAAACCGGTCGCGCCAGGGCGCCAGTTCGGGAAATCCGGCCAACGCCCGCGCCATCGCCTCGGGCGCCATCGGATAGGCCTCGAAACTGGTAAAGCGCAGGGGCGAGCTTTGCCCGCTCTGCTCCCAGGCGGCCCAGGCGGTCAGCATGTTCAGCCCGGTGCCAAAACCCAACTCGGCGATGCGGAACCCGGCGCGGAACCGCTCGGGCAGCCGGTTGCCGGCCAGAAACACGTGCCGGGTCTCGGCCAGACCGTCCTGCAGGCTGAAATACGGGTCATCAAACCGCGTCGAAACAGGCACCCGCCCGTCGCGCCACTGCAGTTCTGCCTGCTGGTCCTGCATGATAAGGTTCCGTAAGAAAGACCGGGATCACGGCGATCATTGGCGCAGCGCGGGAGAATTGGCAATGACGGATGTAACGGTGCGCGGCGCGGGCATATTCGGCCTGTCGATCGCCTGGGCCTGCGCCCGGCGCGGTGCCGTTGTTCAGGTCATCGATCCCGCCGGCCCCGGCGCCGGGGCATCGGGCGGGCTGGTCGGTGCGCTGGCGCCGCATGTGCCCGAGAACTGGAACGCGAAAAAGGCGTTTCAACTGGACAGCCTGCTGATGTCTGAAACGTTCTGGGCCGAGGTTCAGGCCACCGGCGGCGTTTCCGCCGGCTATGGCCGCACCGGGCGCGTGCAGCCGATCAACGACGCCCACGCGTTGAACCTGGCGCGGCAACGGGCCGTCAATGCCGAAACCCTGTGGCAGGGACGGGCAAGCTGGACGGCGCGCCCGGTGGCCGAGATCGGCCCCTTCGCCCCGCCCAGTGCCACCGGCTATGTCATCCATGACACGCTCAGCGCCCGGATGCATCCGCGCCAGGCCTGCGCGGCTCTGGTGGCCGCGCTTGAAACGATGGGGGTGCCGGTGCGCGACACCGGGACCGACCGCGGCCGGGTAATTCACGCCACCGGCGCGGCCGGTCTGGCCGACCTGTCACGCGCGATGGGCAAGCCCGTGGGCGGCGCAGTCAAGGGCCAGGCGGCGCTGTTGCGCTTTGATGCCGCCGATGCCCCGCAGCTGTATGTCGACGGGCTGCATCTGGTGCCCCATGCCGACCACACCCTGGCCATAGGCAGCACCAGCGAGCGGGATTATGAGGACGCGACCGGCACCGATGAAGCCCTGGAGGCCCTGATCGAACGTGCGATGACCCTGGTGCCGGTCCTGCATGGCGCGGTGGTGATCGAACGCTGGGCCGGGCTGCGCCCGCGCGCCAAAAGCCGGGCGCCGATGCTGGGCCCCTATCCGGACCGCCCGGGCCATTTCATCGCCAATGGCGGTTTCAAGATCGGGTTCGGCATGGCGCCGAAAGTCGCACAGGTGATGGCCGATCTGGTGCTGGAAGACCAAGATGCGATACCCGATGATTTTCGCGTCTCGGCCTCGCTCTAGATATGCGCCGGTCCCGGTCAGGCCAGGTCGGGCACCGCCTGCGCCGTCATGACTGCACGCCCGTCCGGGCCGCGCACCCAAAGGTCGGTGCCGCTGCGACACAGCGTGGCGGTCTCGGAATGCAACAGCGCCGAGACCGCCCGGAACGAGAATTGCAGCAGTGGCCCGATCTGATCCTGCGCCATCAGCATCAACAGCTGCGCCAATAGCGGTCCATGCACCACCAGCCCGCCATATCCTTCGACGTCGCGGGCATAGTCCAGATCGTAGTGGATACGGTGCCCGTTGAACGTCAGCGCTGAATACCGAAACAGCAGCGTGGTATCGAACGTCACATCGCGCCGGTCGGTTTCGTCATCCCGCGCAAGCGGCACGGCCGGCAGCGGCACATCCCGTCCCGGATCCTGCCGATAGACCAGAATCTGGCGTTCTGTGACGCATAGTTGACTGGCCTGGCGCATCTCGTGGCGCAGGGTGACAAACCCCAGCGGTCCGCTGCGGCCATGCTTGTGCGTCGTCTCCTCGATCACGCTCAGCCGCTCGGCCGGCTGCCCGGCGATCAGCGGGCGATGAAAGTGCAATTGCCCGGATGCCCACATCCGCCGCGGCAGACCCAGATCCGGGATCAGCCCGCCGGTGCGCGGGTGCCCGTCTCGCCCCAGCGCCTCGGGCGGATTCGGGGTCCAGAAATAGAGTTGGTGAAAGAACGGCGGCAACGGCGTGCCTGCGGCGATATCGGGGGCTCGCCCCAGCGCAACCAGCAGGGCATTTGCGTGGGCCGGATCCATCAGATCGGACTGATGCCCGCTTTCGGGATGATGGGTTTTCATGCAGCCCAGCCTAAACCCAGGGGACGGCATTGCCAATATCGGCGACATACGACCCGGCAAGCGGCGGAGCTGTGCCCGATTCAGCCGCGTCCGATCTCGTCCCGCAATTTCTGCATCAAAGCCCGCAGGGTCTTTTCATAGCGCTCGTTGGTCAGCCGGCCTGCCTCGTCAAACTGCCGGGCGGTCTCGGCGACATGCAGTTCGGGTCCCTGAAGGATGCGTGGCTGGAACGGTACCATGCAGCTGCGCAGTATCGACTGGGCGCGCTCGCCACCGGCCCGGCCGGCCGCGGCCGACATCACTGCCAGCGGCTTGTCCAGCCACGGGTTGCCCTCGGTCCGGCTCACCCAGTCCAGAGCGTTCTTCAAAACCCCCGAGGGACCCTTGTTGTATTCCGGAGTGGAGATCACCACCGCATCCGCATCCGCGATCTGCCGCGCCAGCGTCAGAACCGCCGCGGGTACGCCTTGGCTGGTTTCGAGGTCACCGTCATACAGCGGCAGGCGCAGATCGGCCTCGACAAACCGGCAGGGACCGAACAGGCGCGCCGCCTCGCGGACCAGCTTGCGGTTGGTCGAGGCTGCGCGCAGCGCCCCGGCCATGCCCATTAGAACCAATTCGGCCATGATCTGCTGCCTTTCTGACAACTCGTTTCGTCCTGGGTCGGCCGCAGCTGCGCCGCCGACCGGAGCGTGTGTCAGCGCTTGTTCGGAATGACGACGATCTCGACCCGCCGGTTTTGCGCCCGGCCCTCGGGCGTCAGGTTCGAGGCAAGCGGCTGTTCTTCGCCCGCCCCCCGGGTGACGATCCGGTCAAAACCGACACCATTGCTCTGCAGGATATCGGCCACCGCATTGGCGCGACGCAGGGACAGGCCCAGGTTATAGGTGGCGTCCCCGGTATTGTCGGTGTGCCCGATCACCTGAACCCGGCTGTCGGGATAGCGCAGCAGGTTGTTGGCCACCTTGACCAGATCCGAACGAAGCGAGCTGCGCACCGCGGCGCTGTCGGTGTCAAAGGTGATGTCCTGCGGCAGCGACACGATCAGCCGGTCGCCGGTATTGGTGATGGTGATCCCGTCATTGGCAAGCTGCGCGCGCAGTTCCGCCTCTTGCTTGTCCAGTTCGTGACCGATCACGCCCCCGGCGGCAGCACCGGCGGCAGCGCCCAGCAGGATGTTCTTACCTTCGCCGCCGGTGGCTGCCGACAGGCCGGCACCGACTGCTGCGCCCAGCAGCGCGCCCTGCTTGGCCTTGATGTTCGGATCGGTGCTGTTGCCCAGTATGGACGGATCGTTGCAGGCGCCCAGTATCGACAGGGTGGCCAGCGCCGCAACAAGAGACTTTGCGTGTTTCATGACTTTTCGCCTTCTGCTCGGGTCCCATTCAGAGACCTATTGCAGCCCCTATAGCATGAGGTCCGCACCAGCGCTCAAGTCACAATGTTGTCGTCCGGCCGTATACTGGTGGTCACATTGCCGAAGGTGTCGGTTGTTCCGCCGGGTCACCATCGGCGCGCGCCGCCTCATAGGCCAGCATCGCGCGCTTGACCGGCAGCCCCCAGTGATAGCCCCCCAACCCGCCGGATTTCCGCAGCGCCCGATGGCAGGGAATCAGCCAGCTGACCGGGTTGCGCCCCACCGCCGTGCCCACCGCCCGCACCGCCCGCGGGCTGCCCACGGCCTGGGCGATTTCGGAATAGGTGGTGACCTGGCCCGAGGGGACCCGCAGCAGGGCCTCCCAGACCTTGATCTGAAAAGGGGCGCCGATCAGATGCAGCGCGGTATCGCCCGATTGCCGGAACGCGGCCTCGGCCCAGTCCCGCACGGCGGACGCATCCGCGACATGCTCGGCCCGCGGCCAGCGCCCGGCCATGTCCGCCCAGGCCACCTGACGCGAGCATTCGGCAGTAAAGGCCACGCCACACAATCCGCGATCGGTGGCCATTACCAGTGCCTCACCGAACGGGCTGTCCATCCAGCCATGGCGAATGACCAGACCCTCACCCTTGCGGGCAAATTCACCGGGGCTCATCGCCTCCCAGCGCAGGAACAGATCGTGCAACCGCCCGGTACCGGACAGGCCCAGGCTGTGACTGGTCTGCAGCGTGGTAAACCGCTCGCGCAGCAACGTCTTGGCATGCCCCAGCGTCAGGTATTGCTGATAGCGTTTCGGCGAGACCCCGACCCAGCGTGAAAACAGGCGCTGGAAATGCGCCGGACTCATGTCCATGCGGGCCGCAAGCTGCGCAAGGGTCAGCGTTTCGCCGCCCTGGTCGATCACGTCGATCGCCCGGCGCATGACACCGTAGTGATAGTCGCGCTCTGACGCTTGAACGTTCATTTCCACCTCCGTCTTCCAACCCCCAGCCTAGGCCCCCCCGGGCGGCTTTTCGACCCGATTCCTGCGCAACCCGGCCCCGCAGGCAGATACGCGCGGGCGTGGCAGAATAACACATAGCATTTTTCGAATGCGATGGTATCTCGAACCTGTCCATAACCCGATCCCGAAAAGGAGACCCCCATGAAACGGACTTTGACCGGTCTTGCCCTGGCGCTGGGCTGTGCTCTGCCCGCGGTGGCGGACGGCCCCGACCGTCTGGTCGCCGTCGTCACCTCGGATCAGCCGCAGGTCCAGCTGATGTCGATGGTGTTGACCAACCAGGCCCTGGCGCAGGGCCACACGGCCCGGATATTGCTGTGCGGTGCCGCTGGCGACATCGCGCTGCGCGACGCTCCCGAAAGCGCCATTGCGCCGCAACCGCCCAAGGGGGCCAGTCCGCAGGCCCTGCTGCAGGCAGCGATGGCCAAGGGCGCAACGGTCGAGGTCTGCGCCATCTACCTGCCGGGCAAGCGCTCCGATGCGTCAGCGCTGATCGACGGCGTCGGTGTTGCCAAGCCACCGGCGATGGCGGCAGCGCTGACCGCCGACGATACGATCGTCTGGTCGTTCTGAACGAATGCCGGGACCGGTGCGCCGGTCCCTTGCCCCCGGAGCCAAGGACGGGCATAGCATGCCGCCATGGCCCGGCAACTCGACTACCATACGATCCGCGAGATTTTCGACCGCTTCCACGCCGCCGACCCCAAACCCCGGGGCGAGCTTGAGCATGTGAACGCCTATACGCTGGTGGTTGCCGTGGCGCTGTCGGCCCAGGCCACCGATGCCGGCGTCAACAAGGCCACCCGCGCGCTGTTTCAGATCGCCGACACGCCGCAAAAGATGCTGGATCTGGGCGAAGAGGCGCTGATCGGGCATATCAAGACCATCGGCCTGTATCGCAACAAGGCCAAGAACGTGATCCGGCTGTCGCGCATTCTGGTCGATGACTATGACGGCCGGGTCCCCAATTCGCGCGCCGCGCTGCAATCGCTGCCCGGTGTCGGGCGCAAGACCGCCAATGTGGTGCTGAACATGTGGTGGCATCACCCGGCCCAAGCCGTGGACACCCATATCTTTCGCGTCGGCAACCGCACCGGGATTGCGCCGGGCAAGGATGTCGATGCGGTGGAACGCGCCATCGAAGACAATATTCCCGTGGATTTCCAGCAGCACGCCCATCACTGGCTGATTCTGCACGGGCGGTATCACTGCAAGGCGCGCAAACCGCTGTGCAATACCTGCCTGATCCGCGATCTCTGCCAATACGAGGACAAGACTCTATGAAGACATATGACCTGGTCGGCATCGGCAATGCGGTTGTCGATGTGATTACTCAATCCGATGACAGCTTTCTGGCGCAGATGGGCATCGAAAAGGGTATCATGCAGCTGGTCGAAAAAGACCGCGCCGAAGCGCTGTACGGCGCGATGAACGGCCGCGTGCAGACGCCGGGCGGGTCGGTGGCCAATACCGTTGCCGGCGCCGGTGCGCTGGGGCTGGACACGGCGTTTATCGGTCGGGTCCGCGACGACGTTCTGGGGCGGTTTTATGCCGCGTCGATGAACGAAACCGGTATCGATTTCGTCAATCCGCCGGTTGCGGATGGCGCTTTGCCGACCTCGCGGAGCATGATCTTCGTATCGCCGGACGGCGAGCGTTCGATGAACACCTATCTGGGCATATCCACCACCCTGTCCTCGGAGGATGTGCCGGACGATGTCACCGAGAACGCACAGCTGATGTTTCTTGAGGGCTATCTGTTCGACCATGATGCCGGCAAGACGGCCTTTCGGCAGGCCGCCCGCGCCACCCGGGCCGGGGGCGGCAAGACCGGCATCGCCATTTCCGATCCGTTCTGTGTCGACCGGCACCGCGCGGATTTCCTGGCGTTGATCCAGCACGACCTGGATTTCGTGATCGGCAACGAGGCCGAAATCCAGTCGCTGTTCGAGACCGACCACCTGGACGATGCGCTGATGATGACCGCCGCGCTGTGTCCGCTGGTGGTCTGCACCCGCTCGGGCGACGGCGTGACCGTGATGGAGGGCACGTCCCGACTGGATGTTCCGGTGGAAAAGGTGGTGCCCGTCGACGCCACCGGCGCCGGCGATCAGTTCGCCGCCGGGTTCCTCTATGGTCTGGCCGCCGGCCGCGATCTGGAAACCAGTGCCCGCATCGGCTGTGTCTGCGCCCGCGAGGTGATCGGCCACATCGGTCCGCGTCCGGAAACCGACATGCCGAAACTGCTGCGCAGCGAAGGGTTGGCCTGAGATGGCGTTGAGCGACGGGTTCCACGAGATTCCGCCCGGAAAGGTCGCCGCCGTGGTCACGCATCTGGAGATGCGCGCGCAGGTGGACAGCCGCCCGGTAACCGCGCCAAAGGGCATCACCCTGCAGCGGATCGGGCGGCCGGACCCCGCATGGTATCGTGATCTGTTCTGCCGGGTCGGCGGTCAGGACTGGCTGTGGTTCTCGCGGCTGAACATGGATGACGCCGAGCTGTGCGCCATCCTGCATGACCCGGATGTCGAGGTCTATGGCCTGATGATCAGCGACTATACGTCAAACCTGATGGACGGGCACGCGGCCGGGTTGCTGGAGCTGGATTTTCGCGATCCGGACACCTGTGAACTGGCGTTTTTCGGAGTGACCCCGAACCTGATCGGCGCCGGTGCCGGACGACTGATGATGAACCATGCGATCGAACGCGCCTGGTCGCGTCCGATCAGCCGGTTCCAGGTGCATACCTGTACACTGGACAGCCCCGCCGCCCTGCCGTTTTACCGCCGCAGCGGCTTTGTTCCGGTCCGTCAGCAGATCGAAATCGCCGACGATCCGCGCCTGGCCGGAAAACTGCCCCGCGAAGCCGGACCCCACGTGCCGATTTTCGACTGATCGCAACCGCCGGTCCTGCCGTGCCTTCGGACCAAGCGATCCGGCCCGCAGCTAGGTCAGATGTGCCTGAAATTCTGCCAGCACCCGTTCATAGACCGCGCGCTTGAACGGCACGATCTTTTCCACCAACTGGTCGACCGGCTGCCAGCGCCAGGTGGTGAATTCCGGATGCTCGGTCTGGATGTCGACCTGATCGTCGGTCCCCAGAAACCGCATCAGAAACCATTTCTGTTCCTGCCCGCGATAGCGCCCTTTCCAGATATGCGGCACGATGTCATGCGGCAGATCGTAGGGCAGCCATCCCTGGGTTTCCGCCAGGATGCGCACCAGATCGGCGGTGACGCCGGTTTCCTCGCGCAGCTCGCGCAGCGCCGCGTCGCGCGGCTCTTCGCCCTTGTCGACACCGCCCTGCGGCATCTGCCAGGCCTCGGCATGGCGATCATTGCGCTGGCCGACGAAAACGTCCCCGGCGGCGTTCATCAACATCACACCGACGCAGGGGCGATAGGGCAATCTGGCGATCTCGTCCGGGGTCATGGTCTGGCTCCTGTTGCGACGGGTTCTGTCTAGCAAGGCTGGTCGTGCGCGCAAGGGTGTGACGCCGCGTTCGGGGTGACAAGCGCCGCCGCTGCGCCCATGTTGCGGGCAACACAGGAGGTTGTCATGGCTGAATACCCGCATCTGCTGACCCCGCTGGATCTTGGCTTTGTCACGCTGAAGAACCGGGTTCTGATGGGCTCGATGCACACCGGGCTCGAGGAAACCAAGGACTGGAACCGGGTCGCCGAATTCTATGCCGAACGCGCCCGCGGCGATGTCGGCCTGATGGTCACGGGCGGCATCGGCCCCAATCTCGAAGGTTCGGTCCTGCCCGGCGCGTCGATGATGACGACGCAGGCGGACATCGACAACCACAGCGTCATCACCGACCGCGTGCATGATGCGGGCGGCAAGATCTGCATGCAGATCCTGCATGCCGGGCGCTATGCCTACGGGCCGAAATGCGTCGCGCCCAGCGCCATCAAGTCGCCGATCTCGCCCTTTGCCCCGACCGAGCTGGACGAGGACGGCATCGAAAAGCAGATCGCCGACATCGCCGAAGCCGCCCGCAAGGCGCGCCAGGCGGGCTATGACGGGGTCGAGATCATGGGTTCGGAAGGGTATTTTCTGAATCAGTTCCTGGTCACCCACACCAACAAGCGCAGCGACCGCTGGGGCGGGTCCTATGAGAATCGCATGCGCCTGCCGATCGAGGTTGTGCGCCGCACCCGGCAGGTCTGCGGCGAGGATTTCATCATCATTTACCGCCTGTCGATGATCGATCTGGTGCCCAATGGCTCGACCCATGACGAGGTGGTGCAACTGGCCCGCGAAATCGAAAAAGCCGGCGCCACGATCCTGAATACCGGCATCGGCTGGCACGAGGCGCGCATCCCCACCATCGCCACCTCGGTGCCGCGCGCGGCCTTTGCCTGGGTTACGAAAAAGCTGATGGGCAAGGTCGGCATTCCGATCATCACGTCTAACCGGATAAATACACCCGAGGTCGCCGAAGAAGTCCTGGCAACCGGCTGCGCCGACATGGTGTCGATGGCCCGCCCGATGCTGGCGGACGCGGATTTCGTCGCCAAGGCAGCGGCGGGCAAGGGCGACCAGATCGCCCCCTGCATCGCCTGCAACCAGGCCTGTCTGGATCACACGTTCAACGGCCGCCTGACATCGTGCCTGGTCAATCCTCGGGCCTGTCACGAGACCGAACTGGTGATCGCGCCCGCCGAGACGCCGAAAACCGTCGCCGTGGTGGGTGCTGGCCCGGCCGGTCTGTCCACCGCCCTGACCGCCGCCCAGCGCGGCCATGACGTCACGCTGTTTGACCGCGCCGCCGAGATCGGTGGCCAGTTGAACATGGCCAAACAGATCCCCGGAAAAGAGGAATTCTGGGGTCTGGTCGACTGGTACCGCACTATGATCGCCGAAGCCGGGGTCAGGACCGAGCTGAACCGCGAGGTGACGGCGGACGATCTGGCCGGGTTTGACGAGATCGTCATCGCCACCGGTGTCGTGCCGCGCGATCCGCAGATTCCCGGTCAGGACGGGTCGAATGTCGTCGACTATATCGACGTGCTTCGGCACAAGGCGCCGGTCGGCAAGCGGGTCGCGGTGATCGGCGCCGGCGGCATCGGTTTTGACGTGTCAGAGTTTCTGGCCCACGAGGGCACCAGCCCGACCGAAAGCCTGCCCCTGTGGATGCAGGAATGGGGCGTTGCCGACCCCGAGGACCACCGCAGCGGCCTGGCCCCCGAAGGCCCGCAACCGCATCCCTCGCCCCGCGAGATCACCCTGCTGCAGCGCAAGGCCAGCAAACACGGCAAGGGGTTGGGCAAGACCACCGGCTGGATCCATCGCGCCGCGCTCAAGATGAAGGACGTGAAATTCGTCGGCGGCGTCAATTACGAAGCAGTCGAAAGCGGCGGGCTGCGCGTGTCCTTTGGCGAGGCCCGGGAAAACCCGACCCTGATCCCGGCCGACACCATCGTACTGTGCGCCGGGCAATTGCCGGAACGGTCGCTGGCCGACGCGCTGATCGCCCGGGGTGCCACCCCGCATGTGATCGGCGGTGCCGATGTCGCCGCGGAACTGGACGCCAAACGGGCAATCAACCAGGGCACGCGGCTGGCCGCGGCGCTCTAGCGGCGCACCGGGCGCCGACCCGGTGCCCCTCCCTAACCGGCCGGCGGGCAAGACACCGCTCAGCTGTGTGCGTCGCGGCTGTCGGCGGGGGCCTGGGCTCGGTCCGTCATGCCATAGTCGCGCAGCACATGCGCAACGCGTAGGCGGTAATCGGCGAATACACCCCCGCGCCCCTTGGCCTGGGCGCGGCGATGCGCGACCAGCTTGCGCCAGCGTTCGACGGCGACCTCGTCCCGAAAGAACGAGATCGACAACATCTTGTCCGGATTGGTCAGGCTCTGGAAACGCTCGACCGAAATAAAGCCGTCGATCTGTTCGGCCAGCGGACGCATCTCTGCGGCGATGTCCAGATAGGTCTGTCGCTGCCCGTCGGCGGGTATGACCTCGAAAATGATGGCGATCATGGCAGTCCTCCCTGCGACGATACCGCAAGGGTCGGACAATCGCGCCACCGATGCAAGTTCACTCGACGGTGATGGTGATCACTTCGGACATGACGGGATCGGCATGCGGAACATGACCGGCATCCCCGAGAACCAGTTGCAAGGTATGTGTACCGGCCGGCAACTCCAGCGTCACCTCGGTCTGGCCACCGCCGAAATGGCGGTGATGATCATCCGAGGGCAAGCCGTTGGCCAGTTCCTCGGCGCCGTCCGCGCCCTGGCCCAAAGGCGGGCGGTCGATCAGCAGGTGGTGATGCCCGGTCATGTCCTTTTCGGTTCCCGCGGGCGCCACGCCCATGCCGGACAACCCGAACACTACCGTCACAGGCGAGGCGACAGTGTCGCCATCCTTGAGATTGGCGAAATAGACCCGGGCGTCCGGGCTGGCCGGGGTCGGGCCTTCGGCCAGGGCCGGCAGCCCCAGCAGGGCGACAAGGGCAGCGATCATCAGGGTTTTCATGGCAACTCCTTGGATTTGAACTATCTCCCGAGACTATCGCGTCGCCGCCGGATTGACAGCCCGAACCAGACAATTGTCGGTTGTCCGGCGACAGCGTGTTCGGTCTGCGTTTCCCTGCGCACGACGATCCCCGCCAAAACCGCGATATTATCCCAAGCCTGCCCAGATATCGCCCAGATCTTTGCCGATACCCGAAACAACCGGAGAAACGCCGAGGACACGCCGATGGATCGACTGACTGAAATGGAAGCCTTTGCCAATGTGGTGGATCAGGGCGGATTCACCGATGCCGCAAAAAAGATGGGCATCTCGAAATCGGCCGTGTCCAAACACGTGTCCAGCCTCGAGGCGCGGCTGGGTGCGCGGCTGTTGAACCGTACCACACGCCGGGTCAGCCCGACCGAAATCGGTCTGGCCTATTACGACCGGGCCCGCCGGGTGCTGAACGACGCCGGCGAGGCCGACGCATTGGTAACGTCGATGCAATCGGAGCCCTCGGGCCTTCTCAGAATCAGCGTGGCGACCGACTTTGGCGTCAATCACCTGTCACCGGTCCTGTCCGACTTTCTGGCGGATTTCCCGGAAATCACCGTGAACATGGTGCTGAACAACCGTTATGTCGAACTGATTTCGGAAGGGTTCGATATGGCGGTGCGCATCGGTGATCTCGAAGACAGCACGCTGCGGGCGCGCAAGCTGACCGAGACCACCAAGCGGATGATTGCCGCCCCCGCCTATTTCGAGAAATACGGCCGGCCGCAAAAGATCGACGATCTGAACGAACACAAGCTGCTGCATTACTCCAACCAGCCCAGCGGCAATGTCTGGAAACTGACCGCGCCCTCGGGCGAGAAACGCCAGGTGCGCACCGCCGGCTGGCTCAGCGTCAATGACGGACAATCCCTGCTGAACGCGGCGATCACCGGGCTGGGCATCGCCTATCTGCCCAGCTATCTGTATTCTCAGGCGCTGGCCGACGGTCTGGTCGAAGACGCGATTCCCAGCCTGCCGGTCGAGACCCAGGGAATATACGCGGTCTATCCGCCGGGCCGGTTCACCCAGCCCAAGGTACGCGCCTTTATCGATTTTCTGGTGCATGCCTATGCCGAAAAAGGCCCGTCCAACTGGTAGGACAGCGCCGTCCGGCGTCCTGTCAGCGGTCCGACAACAGGATCGCTTCGACCCGTCGGTTGGCCTCGCGGCCCTCGGGCGTCAGGTTCGAGGCGACCGGCGCCAGATAGCCCATGCCCTCGGCCTCGACACGATCCGGCGCAATGCCGTGAACCTGCAACAGCCGGGCGCGCACCGCCCCGGCCCGGCGGCGCGACAGTTCGATGTTATTTTGCAGTGACCCGGCGCTGTCAGTATGCCCGACCAGGGCGATGCGCTGCCCCGGGTGGGCGCGCAGATAAGCGGCCAGTTGCGCCAGCGAGTCGTGATGGCCCGGTTCAAGCGTTTCGGCGCCCGACGCGAAATCCAGGTTCTTCAGGATCACGTGCCCGTCCTGCGCCAGCCGCGCTGTCAGGCTATTGGCTTCGGGCGCGGGTTCGGCCGGCAGCGCCTGTTGATCGACCTCGACCCGCAGATCCGCAGCACCGGGTGGCGCCACCCGGATGATCTGGATATAGGCGGCATTGCGGCCGCGGCTGACCAGCAGGCTGACCGCCTTGTCCGGTTCGCGCACCGCCGACAGAAACCGATAGTTTCGGATGTCCACATGCATGTCCGGCGCCGGCACGATTTCAGTGCCAAACCGAAAGTCGAACCCGCCGCATTCGCGGTCGCGACACTGGAAGACCAGTGTATAGCCGGCAGCCTGGATCTGGTCGCGCAGCGGCGCCAACAACTGCAGCGTGGTCGCTGCCGTCCCGTCGACGCGCCAGGTCTGTCGGTCGACCGCTCCTTCGATAGTCCGCGCCGGAACCGCCTGCCCGTCAAAGGGCGCGACCGGCAGCGCATAGCTGTCCAGCGGACTGACGCGGCTGCTGACCTGACGCGCTGATGACGGAACCGACAACGGCTGCGCCGAAACAGGCAGGGCCAGGACCACCACGGCAAGGATCAGGACGAAACGGCAGATCATCTGTGTTGCGCGTGATAGGCGTCATTGGGCCGCATCGCGGTGGCGCTGGCGACCCGGTTGCTCATGTTGAAGAACCCGGTGACATTGATGATGTCCCAGATGTCACGATCGCTGAACCCGGCATCGCGCAGCGCCTGCCGGTCGGCTTCTTGGATACTGGCGCTGGCGGTGGTGACCTTTTCGGCGAATTCCAGCATCGCGCGCTGGCGTTCCGTCAACGGCGCGACGCGGTAATTCATCACCAGCATCTCTCCCAGCGCCGGATCACCGGATAACTGCCGCACTGCCGCGCCATGCGCCACCAAACAGTAAAAACAGCGGTTGATCGACGACACCACGACGGCGATCATCTCGCGGTCCAGCTTGGACAACCCGCTGTCGGACAACATCAGGTCATTGTACATGGCGGTGAACGCATCCAGCTTGGCAATGTCAAAAGCATGCGCCCGCAACACGTTCGGCACCAGGCCCAATTTCTCGACACAGATGTCGAAATAGCGTTGTGTTTCCTCGGGCAGGGGATCGGCCATCGGCAGATTCAGGGCGATCGGCGGTTTTGGGGCGGTCACGGGATGTCAGGCTCCGTCTGCGGGATGGCGATAGTGATACTGTCCCACAGGCTGCATACCGAGGGAAGTGTACAGCGCATTGGCCGCGACGTTCTGTTCGGTGCACATGACCGACAGCGTGTCCGCCCCCTGCTGCGCAGCCCAGATGGCGGCACCGCGCATCGTCCAGCGCCCCATGCCGGCGCGGCGCTGATGCGGCAGAATTTCCACCGCATGCACCATTGCCACATTGCCATGCAGCGCGACAAAGGCCGCCCCTGCGGGCTTGTCACGATGCCGGCCCAGCAGACCGGTCTTTGGCTCCTCGGCGCGATACATGATGTCCAGCCGTTCCGGCCCGATGCCGCTGGCGGCCCAGATTTCGCGCATGATTGCCAGCGGCTCCCAGACATTCAGGACGGTGACGCGCGGCAGCGGCACATCGGTCAGTTGCGCCGGTGGACAGGCATAGATGGTCACCGGATCCTTGCGCGCATAGCCGCGCTGCGTCAACTGCCGGTCCAGAGCTTCTTCGCCAGGGCGGATCATGAACAGTGGCATCTGGCCCATGGCCCGCATCGCCGTTTCGGCGGCAGCGATGTCCTGCAGGGATACCTGTGTGTTGCCCTCTGTTACCGTGGCGGCAGAGACCCGGCTGCCGCCGCCGCGACCCTCGCGCAGGGTCCAGACACCGTCACGTCGGGTGCTGAAGGCGGGCCAGGTGGCGTCGATCACCTCCTGCCACTCCAGCGGGCTCACTGCTCAAGCTCCTGCGCCAGTTGGGTGATGGCCGCATCCACCCGCGATCCGTCCTGGCCGCGCACCACAACATTGGCGCCAAAGACCCCGTCACGCTGGAACGGGTAACAGCCGACGGACAGGTCGGAAAACCGCGCCGCGATCTGCGTCAGGGTCTCGGCGATATCGCCCTCGCCGCGAAATACCCGCAAGGTCTGGGACAGCAGCGGCGCGCCCCCGGTCAGCGTCGGCAAGACACTGGCAACCATCGCCTGAAAAACCTGCGGCACCCCGGCCATCACATGCACGTTGCCGATGCTGAACCCCGGCGCCATGGACACGGGATTGTCGATCAGACTCGCCCCATCGGGAATGCGCGCCATGCGCAGCCGCGCCGCGTTCAGCTCCAGCCCGGTCGCGGCGTAATGCGCTTCGAGAATGGCGCGGGCATCGGCGCGTATATCGATCGCCACGCCAAAGGCCTCGGCGATGCAATCGGCGGTAATGTCGTCATGGGTCGGGCCGATGCCGCCACTGGTGAACACCGTGTCATGTGCCGCCGACAGCGCCTTGACCGCGGCAACGATCGCCGTGGGATCATCGCTGACGATGCGCACCTCTTTCAGATCGATGCCATGTTTGGTCAACTCGCCGGCCAGAAAATGCATGTTGGAATCGCGGGTGCGCCCGGACAGGATTTCGTCCCCGATCACCAGCATCGCGGCGGTTGGATTGGCCATGGCATGACTCCCTTGATTGGCGGTCAGCGCAGGTATAGGCCCTCGGCCATGCGCTTTGAAACCCCTCTTGTCCCGGCCCGGCTGATCCGCCGCTATAAACGCTTTCTGGCCGATTGCCGGCTGGCGGACGGGCGCGAAATCACCGCCCATTGCGCCAATCCCGGCTCGATGCTGGGCCTGGCGGAACCGGGGATCAGGGTCTGGCTGGAACCCAATGACGACCCCAAGCGCAAGCTGAAATACGGCTGGCGCCTTGTCGATCACGAAAACGGCCATTTCACCGGGGTCGACACCTCGGTGCCCAACCGCGCCCTGCGCACCGCCCTGCAGGACCGGCGGATCGCCGAACTGGCCGCCTATGGTACCGTCCGCGCCGAAGTGAAATACGGCCAGTCCAGCCGCATCGATTTCCTGCTGTCCGAACCCGGCCGACCGGATGCCTATGTCGAGGTCAAGAGCGTGACGCTGAGCCGGCAGGCCGGGCTGGCCGAGTTTCCCGACTCGGTGACCAAGCGCGGCACCAAACACCTGCAGGAACTGGCGGCCATGGCCCAGGCCGGACATCGCGCCGTGATGCTGTATCTGGTGCAGCGCACCGATTGTACCGAACTGGCGCTTGCCCGCGACATCGATCCAGCCTATGCGGCGGCGTTCGTGGCCGCGCGGGCGCAGGGCGTGCAGACCCTGTGCTACGGCACACGCATTACGCCGGATGGCATCGACCTGGGCGTGCCCCTTCGCGGTCCGGCCTGAGTCCCTCTGGTTCTTTTGCGCCAACCGTACTAAATAGGCGGCAAAATGACGAAGACGGAGCCTGTGGTGAACAACGAAAATCGCGGCCGCATGACCAAGGACGGCATTCGCATCTACGAGGCGTCGGATTTTGCCGGAATGCATGTGGCGGGCGCTCTGGCGGCGCGCATCCTGGATGACATTGCGGCCCATGTCTTTGTCGGTCAGTCCACCGAAGAGATTGACCGTATCATCACCAACATGGTCGAGGCGGCGGGCGCCAAATCGGCCACCATCGGTTACAAGGGGTACAAGCACGCCAGCTGCATCTCGGTCAACCACGTGGTCTGCCACGGCATTCCCGGCCCCAAGACCCTCAAGGATGGCGATATCCTGAACATCGACGTCACCGTCATCGTCGATGGCTGGTTCGGCGATACCAGCCGGATGTATGTCGCTGGCAAGCTGCCGCGCAAGGCCGAACGGCTGATCCAGGTGACGCATGACTCGCTGATGAAGGGGATCGAGGCGGTTCGGCCCGGCAAGACCTTTGGCGATATCGGCCACGCGATCCAGGCCTATGTCGAAGCCCACCGGATGAGCGTCGTGCGCGACTTCTGCGGGCACGGGCTGGGCCGCGTGTTCCACGCGCCGCCAAATGTGCTGCATTACGGTCGCCCCGGCACCGGCGCGATGCTCGAGGAAGGCATGTTCTTTACCATCGAACCGATGGTCAACCTGGGGCGCCCGGAAACCAAGACCCTGGCTGATGACTGGACGGCCGTGACCCGCGACAAGTCGCTGTCCGCCCAGTTCGAACACTCCGTCGGGGTGACGGCGGATGGCTGTGAGATCTTTACCCTGTCGCCCGCCGGACGTTTTCATCCGACCTACGACTGATCGCGATCCAGCTCGGCCTGGGCGCGCAGCAGCGCCAGCAACAGCGTCTCGCCGCGCCAGGGTGTGGCCACATCGTGAATGAACACCGGAGCGCGCCGCGCGGGTTGTGGCGCGGCCCTTCGCGCCTCGTCGCGGTTTCGGGACTGTTGCCAGACCCGGCGCGCCCGTGGCCAAAATGGTACCGCGATATCCATCGCCTGCATCCTAGCACAGATCGGCGCGATCCCCAAAAGCGGCCGCATCTGGACTCGCCGAAAGGAATGTCACCGGACCGCCGCCCGCCGCAGGATCGTCACATGGGTATCGCCGTATTTGCGCTGATCGCAGGGGGCGAACCCGGCCGGGGCGGGCATCGGCGCGCTTTCCTCCCAGACGATCACGGCATCGGGCGCGATCCAGCCCTGCGCGGTCGCCGCATCCAGCGCAACCTGTCCCAGCCCCTTGCCATAGGGCGGGTCGAGAAAGACCAGATCAAACGGGGCATCCGGGTTCTGGCCCAGACGGCGCGCGTCGCGGCGGATCAGCCGGGTCTGTTTGGCGCTGCCGGTGACCTCGACATTGCGGCGGATCAGGCCGGCGGCAACCCGGCCATCATCGACAAAGGTGACATGCGCGGCCCCCCGCGACAGCGCCTCGAGCCCCAGCGCCCCGGTGCCGGCGAAGAGGTCCAGAACCCGCGCATCGGCGATGGCGACGCGGTGCGCCAACACGTTGAACAGGCTTTCGCGCACACGGTCCGAAGTGGGCCGCAGATGTGCTGCGGCATCACCCTTGCCGACCGCGGCCAGCGCCCGGCCGCGAAAACGTCCGGCGATGATCCTCACGCCCGCAACAGCGCCTTGAGATCGGACCCTGGGTCGGCGACCAGATCGGCGGGGGCCGTTTTTCCCGCGTCGATCAGGCGTTTGCCGATCATGTAGGCGCGCGGATCGTTCATCGCGTCCACCGCCAGCAGCCGGTCATTGCCGTAATACCAGAACGACACCGCACCCTTGTCGCCCTGGCGCGTGATCACCCGATCATATCCGGTGTTCAGCCCGGCGATCTGCAGCTTGACGTCATACTGGTCCGACCAGAACCAGGGTTTGGGCACATAGACCTGTTTCGCCCCCAGCATGTTGTCGGCCACGCATTCCGCCTGATCGATGGCATTTGGCACGCTTTCCAGCCGGATCCGGCCGCCCTGATGGGGAAAAGAGGCGCAATCGCCAGCGGCCCAGATCGCCGGGTCCGAGCTGCGCCCGTGCTCGTCGACGGCGATGCCGTTGTCGATCCGCAGGCCGGCCTTTTCCGCCAATTCGGTGGACGGCACGATGCCGACGCCGACCACGACCAGATCGACGTTTAACGTGCTGCCATCGGTCAGCACCGCGCCGCTGACGTGGCCCTTGTCGCCCGTCAGGCGCTGCAGCCCGATCCCCTCGCGGATATCGACGCCGTGGCCCCGGTGCAGGTCGCGGAAATAGTCGCTGGTCTCGCGGCAGGCCACGCGCTGCAGGATGCGGTCCGCCATTTCCACCAGCGTCACCTCGACCCCCAGCTTTCGCGCCACCGCCGCGGCCTCCAGCCCGATATAGCCGCCGCCGACGATCAGCGCCCGCGCCCCCGGTGCCACCGCGGCCGCCATGGCATCGACATCCGCCAGCGTCCGCACCACATGCACCCCGTCCAGATCGCCGCCAATCGTGTCCGGCAGGCGGCGCGGATGCGACCCGGTGGTCAGTGCCAACTGGTCATAGGCGATGCACTCGCCGTCTACCGTCACGGTTTTCGCTGCCGCATCGATATCCGTCACCGTCTGCCCCAGCCGCAGGGTGATGTTCTGTTCGCTATAAAAGCTCTCGGGGCGCAGGAACAGCCGTTCCAGCGCCATCTCGCCCAGCAGATAGGCCTTGCTCAGCGGTGGCCGCTGATAGGGCGGCACCGGTTCGGCCCCGATCAGGGTGATCGCGCCCTCAAACCCCTGCTTGCGCAGCCGGGCCACCATAGAGGCGCCCGCCTGTCCGGCGCCGATTACGACAAATTGGCCCATTCCCGCCCCGTCCCTACTGAAAGCATTGCTCGCATGCGGCTACATCCTATATGCCCGATAAGGGCAAGCACAACTCAACGAGAGGGCCGACACATGACTATTTCGACAGGGGAGAAACTGCCTGAGGCAAACCTGGTGCAGATGGGCGACGACGGCCCTGCGCCGGTGTCGCTGGCGGACAAGACCAAGGGCCGCAAGGTGGTGCTGTTCGCGGTGCCCGGCGCCTTTACCCCGACCTGCCATTCGGCGCATATGCCCAGCTTTATCCGCACCAAGGAACAGTTCCAGGGCAAGGGCGTGGACGAGATCATCTGCGTTTCGGTGAACGATCCCTTCGTGATGCAGGCCTGGGGCGAAGCCACGGGTGCCGACAAGGCCGGCATTACCCTGCTGGCGGATGCCGACAGCAGCTTTACGACCGCCATCGGCATGAATTTCGATGCGCCGCCAGCCGGTTTGCTGGCGCGGTCCAAGCGCTATGCGATGCTGGTCGAGGACGGCACCGTCACCGTGCTGAACGAGGAGGAAGCCCCCGGCGTCTGCGAGGTTTCGGCTGGCGAAAGCCTGTTGTCCGCCATGTAGGGTCCCGCCGGATCATGCAGCCGTGAGCCGGAGTGATCCGGCCGCGGCGTTATTTGTGCGGGCGCGTTTGCGATGCTGGGCGCGCCTGTCCCGAGCCGCACCGACCCGACCCTGTGGTGCGCATTGTCCGAACCGCCGGGACGACCATCAGGAGTTGACCCAGGATATGACCTTGCCCCTATTCCGCCTGCTGCCTGCCGCCCTGCTTGTCGCCGCCTGCAGCGCCCCGGACAATCCCGTGCGCACCGCGCCCGGTGGCACCACGGAAATCGCCTTGCAGGATGGCCGCAACTGCTACAACAACCAATGCCTGCGTTATAGCCGGGCGCAACGGTCGGTCTCGGTCACGAACAAGTACCCGGTGCGCATACCCCGCGACATCGATGTCCGCGACGGCTATGTCACACCGGCGGACTTCGCGGCGATGTTCCAGACAGCCAACATGGCCTATTCGGCCGGCGTCGGCCGGCGCTGACACGGGCCGAAGGGCCCGGCACCGGTTCAGGCGGCCAGACTGTCCATCTTGCGCGCCAGCTTGGCGTCCAGCGCACTCAGCCCGTCGACATCATGGGTGCTGAGCACGACGGTCACGGTCTTGTAGACGTTGCTCCATTCCGGATGGTGATTCCATTTTTCGGCCCAGATTGCCGCCCGCGTCATCCAGCCAAAGGCCTCGACGAAATTGTCGAACTCGAATGTCTTGGTCAGCGCGTCGCGCCCGTCGGTCAGCGCCCAGCCGGTTTTCAGCAATGGATCCAGCAACGGCCCCCTGGCTTCGTCTGACAGTTTTTCGGTCATTCCTGTTCCTCCATTTTTGACTTTTTGAACGGGCCGTATTCGGTCAGCAGCTCGATCTCGTCGGTCACCGCGTCACGTTCGGCCCGCAGATACCGGGCAATCGCGTCGGAAAACCCCTGATCGGCAACCCAATGCAGACTGTGAGTCGGGGTCGGCAGGTAGCCGCGCGCCAGCTTGTGTTCGCCCTGCGCGCCGGCTTCGACCCGCTGCAACCCCAGCGCGATCGCCATGTCGATGGCCTGATAATAGCACAGTTCGAAATGCAGACAGGGGTGATGTTCGACACAACCCCAATACCGCCCGAACAAGGTGTCACGGCCGATCACGTTCAGCGCCCCGGCAACCCAGCGCCCGTCTCGCCGGGCCATGATCAGTGCCAGGTCGCCGCGCAGACTGTCCTGTGCCAGGTCAAAGAACCGCCGCGTCAGATAGGGCGAGCCCCATTTGCGCGCACCGGTGTCTTGGTAAAAGGCCCAGAAGGCCTCCCAATGCTCCGATCGGATGTCGTCGCCCGTCAGCACGTGGATATCGCCGCCAAAGGCCTGGGCGCGGGCACGCTCTTTGCGGATATTCTTGCGCTTGCGGGCGGACAGAGTGGATAGAAAACCATCGAAATCCGCGTAACTCCGGTTGACCCAGTGAAATTGTTGCGTTGTGCGCGCCATCAGGCCCAGCCGCGCCCCGGCCTCGGCCTCGGCCGCAGTGCAAAAGGTGACATGCAGCGACGACAGACCGTTGTCAGTAGCCAGTTGCAGCGCCCCCTGCAACAGCGCCGAACGGGCCAGGTCCTCGATCCCCGCGCGCACCAAAAGGCGCCGCCCGGTGGCCGGCGTAAAGGGCACCGCGATCTGCAGCTTGGGATAATAGCGCCCGCCCGCCCGCTCGTAGGCATGCGCCCAGTTGTGATCAAAGATGTATTCGCCCTGGGAATGCGATTTCAGATACATTGGCGCACACCCGATCATCCGCCCCTCAAGATGGGCGGTCAGGTATTGCGGCTGCCAGCCGGTGCCCGGTCCGACCGACCCGGATTGCTCCAGCGCAGACAGAAAGCGGTATGTGGTAAACGGATCCACCGGCCGGCCGCCCCCCGCCGCTTCCGGACAGGCGCAGGCATCCCAGTCGGCCGCGGCGATCTGTGACAGAGCACCGTTGATCCGTATTTCGATCTGTGCCTGATCCATTCTGCCCCCAATGCCTGATCAGTATCTGTGCCCGGCGGGCACCGGATCAACCCGGCAGTGCGGCCAGATAGCCCTCAAAGGTCACATTGTCCGCGTATCGGCGGGCCTCTGCCTCTTCTTCGGGCGACCGGACAGTCCAGCACAGCACCGGTACGCCCCGCGCCCGCAACTGCGCCACGCGCGGACGTGCCAGATCGGCCCTGTCATGGCTGACAAAGGCCGCCGAGGCGGCCGAGAAATCCGGAATGTCACGCAACCGCTCGCATGTGGCGACGGATAGCGGCCATTCCAGCGGATCAAAACCGCAGGTCACCAGACCGCGCGGCAGGTCCGGGGCAAGTTCGGCCATGGCCATGGTACTGTACGGGTTGAACGACATCACGGCGACATCGCCGCGATATCCGGCCAGCGCCCGCACGGTCGCGGCTTCGAGCAGGCCGATATCGGGTCCCATGTCGCCATCCTGATCCTTGAGTTCGATCAGCAGGGGCACCTGGCCCTGCACCAGGTCGAGAATCTGGGACAGGGTGGGTATGGTTTCACCATCCCCGTGTTTCAAAGCGATCCGCCCGGCCTCGGCGGTACTGCGCTGACGGATCGCGCCGGCCTCGCCGGTCAGCCGGGACAATTCGTAATCGTGGAACACCAGCGCCTCGCCATCGGCCGACAATTGCAGGTCGATCTCGATGCCATACCCCAGGCGGATCGCCTCATTCAGGCCCGCGCGGCTGTTCTCCGGGCGGCCCCGGGCAATGTCGTGCAATCCGCGATGGGTCAGCGGTGTGCGGATAAAGGCTTCGGGCAGCGCCGGGATCATCGGACCTGAAACAGGCCTTCGATCTCGACCGCCACGCCCAGCGGCAGGGCCGCGGCGGACACCGCGGAACGCGCATGCCGCCCGGCATCGCCCAGCGCCTGCACCAGAAAATCTGACGCGCCGTTGATTACCTTTGGCTGGTCGGTAAAATCGTCGGTCGAGTTGACAAAACCCGTCAGCTTGACGACCCGCACCAGCCGGTCCAGATCGCCGTCGCAGGCGTTGCGGACCTGGGCCAGCAGGTTGATGGCACAACACCGCGCCGCCCGGGCGCCGGCCTCGGCATCCATCGTCGCGCCCAGCTTGCCCAGAATCAGGCCGGTCTCGTCGCTGGAAATCTGGCCCGAGACGTGGACGATGTCGCCCATTTTGACAAACGGGACGTAATTGGCCGCCGGCGCCGGGGCGTCGGGCAGGGTCACGCCCAGCTCGGCCAGTCTGTTTTCAATGCTCATGTCTGCATCCCTTTCAAGACCTGGTTTCCGCCGGAACGCTAAACGGGTTGCAGTGCCGCGAAAAGCCCGAAGTCAGGATTCGCGAAAGGCCTTGGTGAAGTAGTCGGCCAGAGGTTTCACGAGATAGGCCAGCGGCGTCCGATCATCGGTGCGGATAAAGGTCTCCACCGGCATGCCGGGAATCAGAACCGTGCCCTCCGGCAGCTTGTCCTGCTCGCCCTCGTTCAGGACGATCTCGGCGCGGTAAAAGGACCCCTGACTGTTGTTATCGTCGAACGCGTCCGCCGAAACCTGTACCACCGTGCCAAAGAGTTCCGGCGTCAGGCGCTGATCCAGCGCCGAAAACCGCAGGGTGACAGGCTGACCGACGCGGATCTTGTCGATATGAATCGGCTCGACCCGCGCGGCGATGACCAGAGGGCGATCCTGGGGCACCAGATACAGCACCGGATCCGCCGGTCGGATGACCGAGCGCGGCGTGTGCACCTGCAAGCCATAGACGATTCCCGATACCGGCGCGGTGATCTCGAGCCGTTCCAGCCGCTCGACCAGCGACCGGCGCTGCTCGGCCAGTTCCAGTTCACGATATTGCAGGTCGCGCAGCCGGGTGATCGCCTCTTCGCGCCGGCGCGTGCCCAGCTTCAGGATCTCGATATCGATCTCGGTGATCCGGCCTTCGGCCTGCGCTTGGCTGGCAATCAGTTCGCCCAAGCGGCCATCCAGATCGGCGGAACTGCGTTCCAGGCTCAGAACCGTGCCGGCCTGCGCCAGGCCCCGGTCCAGCAGCGATGTCTGGTTCGCCAGTTCCTTGGCGATCAGTTCGATCTGGCGGTTCAGCGAGGCCTGCTGCGCCGTGATCCCCTCGATCTGGTTGCGGATCTGGCCGCGCCGCTTCTCCAGCTGCTCGGTTTCCCGCGCCGCCGAATCGGTGCGGGCAGCGAACAGGCGGCGCTGCCCGTCGATCAACCCGTTGACCTCGGGGCGCTTTTCGGCCGCCGCCAGCAGCGCCGGATCAAAGGTTACCGCGTCAGCACCGTCGCGCTCGGCCTCCAGCCGTCCCCGCCGGGCCATCAGTTCGAACAACTGCCCCTCGGCGATCAGCAGTTCCGAGTTCAGCAGGTTGGAATCCAGCCGGATCAACACCGCGCCCAGTTCGACATTGTCGCCCTCGTCGACCAGGATTTCCGCCACGACGCCGCCATCGGGATGCTGCACGACCTGTCGGTTGCGGTCGACCTCGATCCGGCCCGAGGCGATGATTGCGCCGGCGATGTTGGACACAACCGACCAGGTTCCGAAACCGCCCACCAGCACCAGCAGACCGATCAGGCCGAACAGAACCGGCCGGCGTGCAGACCAAACCTCATTGCTCATCTCACGCCCCCCATCGCGGCGGTTTTCTGCAATTGCTCATGGTTGGCGACCATCTCGCGCAGCACCTGATCCTTTGGACCGAATGCCGCGCGGGTGCCTTGGTCCAGAACCAGCAGCGTGTCGCATTCCTGTATCGCCGCGGGCCGATGCGCCATGATCAGCACCGATTTGCCCTCGGCCTTGAGATCGCGGATGGCCGAATTCAGCGCCACCGACCCGTCATTGTCCAAGTTGGAATTCGGCTCATCCAGAATGACGATCACCGGATCGTCATATAGCGCCCGGGCCAGGGCGATGCGCTGCATCTGACCGCCCGACAGGCGCCCGCCGCCCGCTGCAACGCGGGTATCATAGCCATCAGGCAGCTTGACGATCATGTCATGCGCCGCGGCCTTCTTGGCAGCGGCCACGACCTTTTTGCTGTCCGGTTCGCCGCTGAGGCGGGCAATATTAGCGGCAATCGTGCCGTCAAACAGCTGCACCCGCTGCGGCAGATAGCCGATATTCTGCCCCAGCACCTCGGGCGCGTACTGATCCAGCGCCGCCCCATCCAGACGGATCGTGCCGCCGGCCGGACGCCAGACGCCGGTCAGAGCACGGGCCAGGGTCGACTTGCCCGACCCCGAGGGACCGATAACCCCGATCGCTTGTCCCGGCGCGACCTGAAAGCCGAGGGTTCGCAGAGCCGCGCGGGTGTCCCCGGGCGGCACCACGGTCAGCCCCTGAACGTCCAGCTTGGCGGCCGGTTTCGGCAATTCCGTGCGCGCGCTTTCAGGCGGCACCTTTTCCAGCAGATCGGCCAGGCTGTTCCAGCCCTTGGCGGCGCGCTGTACCAGCGCCCATTGTCCGATCGCCATCTCGATCGGCGCCAATGCCCGGCCAAGCAGGATCGACGCGGCGATCATCGCCCCCGCCGTCACCTGGTTCTGCAACACCAGATAGGCCCCCAGACCCAGCATCGCCGATTGCAGGAACAGGCGCAGGGTCTTGGTCAGCGAGGAAAACGTGCCGCCGACATCGTTGGCGTTGATGGATTCGGTCAGCGACGCATCTCGCGCCTGTTTCCAGCGCGCAAAGGCCGCATCGCGCATGCCCATGCTCTGCACCATTTCGGCTTCGGTGCGAATCTCGTCGGACAGCAGACCGGCCCGGTGCGACGCATAGCCGGCCTGCATCTGGGGGCGTCGCGAAAACATCTGGTTCAGAAACGTGATCAGGACCAGGACGGCTCCACCTGCCAGCGCCAGCAGTCCCAACCAGGGATGAAACAACGCAATGCCGGCCAGGAAAACCGGGGTCCAGGGCAGGTCGAACGCTGCCATCAGAACCGGTGAGGCGATCAGGCGCTGCACCGATTCCAGATCGGCCAGGCCGGTCTGCGCCGACGCATCCGGCGCCACCGCCGAGCGCCGCACCATCGCGTCAAACACCCGACGATCCAGCGCCGCCTGGAACCGCGCACCGACCCGGGCCATGATCCGACCGCGGGAATAGTCCAGCAAACCCATGATTCCATACAGAAACGCCACCAGCAGCGACAGCGCGACCAGGGTTTCCTCGGACCGGCTGCCCAGCACCCGGTCATAGACCTGCAGCATGTAGATCGGCCCGGTCAGCATCAGAAGGTTGGCAAAAAAGCTGAAAACCCCCACGACCCAGTACAACGTCCGGCTTTCACGCCTGGCGCTGCGCAGTTCGTCACGGCCCGGTTTGGGTATCATCGTCGCTGGTCCTGTGTTCTCTGCCGCCCGGTGGCGGTCTTCGCGCGTCAATGGCGCAATCACGCGCACCAGAAACTTGCCTGTTCCAAAAGTGCCACATTGCCGTTAAGTGATCCTTCACTAGGTGTGAAGGACGCTTGCTTGACCGGGGCATTGGCAGCACAAGACCGTCGCCCCTTTTACGCATTGGATATGATTTGCATGAGACTGACGCAACGATCTAAAAAAAGCGTTTGCGCCATTCCGCTGATGCTGGCTTTGGCTGCCTGCGCGGCGCCCGAACCCGGAACACGGTCCAATGATGCACCGTTCGACCCTTACGAGTCCGGCAATCGCAATGTTCATCAGTTCAACCTGGCGGTGGACCGTGCGCTGTTCCGCCCGGCCTCAAAGGGCTATACCCAGATCATTCCCGACCCGATCGAAGACAGTTTCAACAGTTTTTCCGCCAACTTGTCCGAACCCGGCGATGCCGCGAATTTCCTGTTGCAGGGCGACTTTCGCCAGGCCGGCATTTCGGTTGCCCGGTTCCTGATGAATTCCACAATCGGCTTTGCCGGTCTGGCCAATCCGGCCAGCGATTTCGGTATTCCCGAAACCGACACCGATTTCGGTGCGACCCTGGCGGTGTGGGGCTTTAGCGAAGGTGCCTATATCGAACTGCCCTTGTTTGGCCCCTCGACCCAGCGCGACTCGGTCGGGGTGTTCGTCGATTTCTTTACCAACCCGCTGACCTTTACCGCGGAACTGCCGCTGGACAATATCGGGTTTTACGCCAACGCTTTGGAACGGCTCAGTGACCGGGGTCGCTATTCGGACACGGTCGATTCGATTCTGTATGAAAGTGCTGACAGCTATGCTGTGGCCCGCCTGATCTATCTGCAGAATCGCCGCTTTGAACTGGAAGGCAGCCGTGGCGATGCCTATGTCGATCCTTACGATTCCCAATCCTTCGACCCTTACGAGGACCCATATGCCGAGTAATTCACTGTTTCGCCGAGATTTTCTGACCACGATCAGCGCCGCCGCCGGCGTTGCGGCCCTGCCTCTGCCTGTCTTGGCGCTGACCGAAAGCAGCGCGCGCAATCTGGTGGACAAGCTGGTGGGCGAGATCAACGCGGTGATCGCATCGGGAAAATCCGAAGCCGCGATGATCCGCGATTTCGAAAAGATCTTCGTGCGATATGCTGATGTGTCGATCATGGCGCGCTATGCGCTGGGCAGCGATGCCCGCAGCGCCAGTTCGGCACAGATACGGTCGTTCACCAAGGCGTTCCAAGGCTATATCTCGCGCAAATACGGCAAAAGGTTCCGCGAGTTCATCGGTGCCACGATCGAGGTGAAATCCGCGCGCAAGATCAAAAGCGGCTACGAGATTCGCAGCATCGCCAACTTGCGCGGCGAAGCGCCTTTCGAAGTCACCTTTCTGGTTTCTGACAAATCCGGCAAGCTGCTGTTTTTCAACATGTTCATCGAGGGCGTCAACATGCTGTTGACCGAGCGCACCGAGATCGGCGCGATGCTGGACAAGCGCAAGGGCAATCTGGACAAGCTGATTTCGGACCTGTCCAGCGCCGGTTGACGACTAACGGTCGTTCGCCCGTGCCGGCTGGCCGTTGCCGCCGCCGAAGATGTCGCGCAACATCTTGTCGACCACCGATCCGAATCCGCCGCCATTGCCACCCCGCTGTGGCTGGGTCGGGGCGATCGGGTCGCGCATCGGCAGGGGCGACGGCGCCACCCCCTGATGCACGCGAATCATCGTTTCCCGCCAGATTTCGGCGGGCAACCCGCCGCCGGTGACGCCGGACAGGGGGGTGTTGTCGTCATATCCCATCCAGACCCCGGCGACATATTCCGCCGTAAAACCAATGAACCAGGCATCGCGCGCGGCCTGGGTTGTGCCGGTCTTGCCTGCCGACTGCCAGCCCGGCAGCGCCGCACGGCGACCGGATCCCTCGGACACCACCTTTTCCATCATCCAGATCAGCTGTTCTGCGGCCTGTTTCTGGATCACCCGCTCGCCGATGCCGCCATCCGCCCCCATCAGCGGGTCGCGATCGCCCAGCAGCTTCAGTTCGGTCAACCCGTAGGGCGTCACCGACGAGCCCCCGTTCAGGATGCCGGCATAGGCCCCGGTCATCTCGATCAGCGTGCTTTCCGAGGCCCCCAGCGCCAGCGCCGGCCCCAGGGCCAGGTCGCTTTCGATTCCGAACTGGCTGGCCACATGCCGCACCAGATCCCGTCCGGCCTGTTCCGACACCTTGACCGCCGGCACGTTCAGCGAATCCTTGAGCGCGTCGGCCAGGGTCACCGGACCGTAATGCCGGTTGGTATAGTTCTTGGGGCACCAGCGGCCAGACCCGGGAATGGACATGCAGAACGGCTCGTCAACGACGGTGTCCAGCGGAGATGCCCCCAGGTCCAGCGCCGTGGCATAGACAAACGGCTTGAATGCCGACCCGGTCTGCCGCTTGGCCTGGATGGCGCGGTTGAACGCCCCGGCAACCTTGGTTTCGCGCCCGCCGACCATGGCGCGCACCGCGCCATCGGCCGACATGACCACGATCGCCGCCTGCGCCTTTGAGCCGGGCCGGACCTTTTCCTTGAAGATATACTGCATCGCCTCTTCGGCCGCGGATTGCAGTCGCCGGTCCAGGGTGGTGCGGATGATTACATCCTCGGTGGTGTTGCGGGTAAAATACTCGGGTCCGCTGGACATCACCCAATCGGCGAAATAGCCGCCGGCCCGTTCGGCCGCAGCCTCGGACAGCTGCGCCGGGTTGCGCCGCGCGTCCTGCGCCTGGTCCGCGCTCAGGTATCCCTGCTGCTCCATCAGGCCGACGATGACATCCGCCCGGTTCTGCGAGCGCGTCAGGTTGTTGGTCGGCGCAAAGCGCGACGGGGCGACCAGCAGCCCGGCCAGCATCGCGGCCTCGGCCGGTGTGACCTTCGAGGAAGACTTGCCGAAGTAGCGCTGGCTGGCGGCCTCGAAACCGCGCGCCCCCGCGCCCAGAAAGGCGCGGTTCATATAGATCGTCAGAATCTCGTCCTTGCTGTATCTCACCTCCATCGCCAGGGCATAGACGGCTTCGGAAACCTTGCGCCACAGGGTTCCGCGCCGGCATTTCGCCTCGTACTGGCGTTCCGTCATTCCCGATTTCGGATCGAACGGCTCGCCCAGACACAGCAGTTTGGCCGTCTGCTGAGTGATCGTCGAGCCGCCATGGCCCGACAGCGGGCCACGCCCCTCGCTGAGGTTGATCCGGACGGCGCTGGCGATACCGCGCGGACTGATGCCGAAATGGCGATAGAACCGCTTGTCCTCGGTGGCGATGATGGCGTTCTTGACATGCGGCGATACCGTGTCAGTGGTGATCACCCCGCCGAACTGATCACCCCGCCAGGCAAAGACCTCGCCCTCGCGGTCCAGCATGGTCACCGAGCCCTGCGCCCGGCCGTCCAACTGGGCGTTCACATCCGGCAGCGTGGAATAGACATATCCGACCCACAGCGCAACGATCATGCTGATCACCGCCCCGACACGCCAAGTGATGCGCCAGATCAGTCGCAGGACCCAACCGATCAGCCGCCCGAAAAATCCGCGAATCCCCCCCGAACCGCCGCCCTTACGCCGGGCCGGCCGGCGTTTGCGCGCCGTCGGTTTCGCCGCCGGTTTGCGGGCGGTTTTCGGCTTGGGCCGGGCGCGCGCGGACTTTGCCGCCGTGCGCGCGGTCGCGGAATAGCGCTTGTCGGCCACCAGCGGCGGTTTGCGCGGTTTCTTCGTGGTCATGATCAGCCCTGCCCGGCCCTGTGTTTCGGCGACATTACCCTGCCCTTTACGGATTGTTGAGGGGGAGAGTGCATAACCCGACACCTTTGACGCCTGCACATTTTTTAGCCTTTTGGTGCAATTTGTGCAAAAAATGTGCAAATTTTCAGTTTTCCCAGCGCTCTTTCCACTTGAATCGCTTTCCAACCCGCCCCGCGCCGGCTTTTTTCTGCAAGTGCAAAATGCAGGACGACCTGCCAACCGAAAGGGTAAAAGGTGAAACTCATCATAGCGACAATCAAGCCGTTCAAGCTGGAAGAGGTCCGCGAAGCGCTGACCCTGGCTGGCGTGCGCGGCATGATGGTGACCGAAATCAAGGGGTTCGGATCGCAGTCCGGACACACAGAAATCTACCGCGGTGCGGAATACGCGGTGAACTTTGTCCCGAAAGTCAAACTGGAACTCGTGGTGCCCGCTGCAATGGCAGATCAGGTCATCGCGACCATCGCCGAAACCGCCAGGACCGGCAAGATCGGCGACGGCAAGATATTCGCGCTGGACGTCGATCAGGCGATCCGCGTGCGCACCGGCGAAACCAACGAGGACGCGCTGTGAAGACGCGGCCAGAAAAGGGTTAAGACAATGAAACTTTCCAAGATACTTCCCGCGGCGGCGCTGATCGCGCTGCCTTCGCTGGCGCTGGCACAGGACGCGGACACCACGCCGACCATCGCCGATCTGGGCTTTATCCTGAACACTTTCATGTTCCTCGTGATGGGGGTTCTGGTGTTCTGGATGGCCGCCGGTTTTGCCATGCTCGAAGCCGGCCTGGTGCGATCCAAGAACGTGACCATGCAGTTGACCAAGAACATGGCGCTGTTTTCACTGGCCTCGCTGTTTTATTACCTGCTGGGCTATAATCTGATGTATCCGGGCGACGGCTGGACCGTTCCGGGCATGCTGGGCGCATTCTCGATCACCGGGCTGGAACCGGTCGGGCTGAGCGGCGCCGAACCGGACCTGACCTATGCGTCGGTCGGCTCGGACTTTTTCTTTCAGTTGATGTTCTGTGCCGCCACCGCGTCGATCGTGTCCGGTGCTGTGGCCGAACGCATCAAGCTGGGGCCGTTCCTGATCTTCGTGCTGGTGCTGACCGCCGTGATCTATCCGGTGCAGGCCAGCTGGAAATGGGGCGGCGGCTTTCTGGACGAGGCCGGGTTCCTGGATTTCGCCGGCTCGACCGTCGTGCATTCGGTTGGTGGCTGGGCAGCTCTGACCGGCGCGATCATCCTGGGTCCACGAATCGGAAAATACAGCAAGGACGGCCGTGTCGTGCCGATCCCCGGATCGAACCTGGCGCTGGCAACCCTGGGCACTTTCATCCTGTGGATGGGCTGGTTCGGATTTAATGGCGGGTCGCAGCTGTACATGGATACCGCGGCCAATGTCGCCGACATCAGCCGGATCCTGGCCAACACCAACACCGCCGCCGCCGCTGGCGCCGTCACCGCCCTGATCCTGACGCAGGCGCTGTTCCGCAAGCCGGACCTGACGATGATCCTGAACGGGGCGCTGGCCGGGCTGGTGTCGATCACCGCCGAACCGCTGACGCCGTCGCTGCTGTCGGCCACCCTGATCGGTGCGGTTGGCGGGGCCATCGTGGTCTTTGCCGTGCCGTTCCTGGACCGGCTCAAGATCGACGACGTGGTCGGCGCGATTCCGGTACACCTGTTTGCCGGCATCTGGGGCACCATCGCCGTGGTCTTTACCAACCCCGAAGCCTCGCTGGTGACCCAGATCTATTCCATCCTGGTCGTGGGCGCCTTTGTGGTCGTGGCCTCTGCGGTGGTCTGGTTCATCCTCAAGGCAACGATGGGCATCCGGGTCGGCGACGAAGAAGAGATCAACGGACTGGACATGGCGGAACTGGGCATGGAGGCCTATCCCGAATTCTCCAAGGGCTAGGCCCTGACCCGTACACGAAACAGCAAGGCCCCGGTGCATACGCGCCGGGGCCTTTTTCTGGTCTGTTGTCTTGCGCCCCGCACCCGAGGGCGGGCGGCATTGGGCGTCAGACGCCGGCGTCGACGATAGCCTGCGCCAGAATCGGCACGGTCTGGGCATTCAGTCCGGCGATGTTGATGCGGCTGTCGCCAACCATGTAGATGCCGTTCTCGGCGCGCAGCTTTTCGACCTTTTCCGGCGTTGTGCCCAGGCGCGAGAACATACCCCGGTGCTGGGCGATAAAGGCGAACCGATCCGACCCGGACCGCTGCCGCAACTCGTCCGCCAGCGACTGGCGCAGGCCCAGCATCGACAGGCGCACCTCTTCCAGCTCGGCCGCCCAATCCGCCCGCAGGGTGTCGTCGGTCAGAATCATGGTCACCAACCGGGCACCGTGATCGGGCGGAAAGGAATAGTTCTGCCGGTTCAGAAAGGCCAGCGTGTCCTGATTCAGCCCGGTGCGGGCGGCATCCTGGCTGACCGCCATCAACAGGCCGGTGCGTTCGCGATAAATGCCGAAATTCTTGGAACAGCTGGCTGCGATCAGGCATTCGGGCACCTGGCTGGCGACCATGCGGGTGGCGGCGGCATCCGCATCAAGGCCGTCGCCAAAACCCTGATAGGCAATGTCGATCATCGGCACCAGACCGCGTTGGTTCAACAGGTCGATCACCGCCTGCCATTCCACCGCGTTCAGATTGGCGCCGGTCGGGTTGTGGCAGCAGCCATGCAACAACACCACGTCGCCCGCCCGTGCGGTGTTCAGATCCGCGATCATGCCGGCGAAATCGACGCCGCGCGTCTCGTTGTCGAAATAGCGATAGGGCACGGTTTCCATGCCCAGGTATTTCAGGATCGACAGATGGTTCGGCCAGGTCGGGTCAGAGACAAAGACCCGCGCCTCCGGATTGGCCATGCGAATCAGCTCGAACGCCTGGCGACAGGCGCCGGTGCCACCGGGCGTGGCCGCCGCCCCGACATTGGCGCGCGGCACCGCGTCGCCCAGAATCAGGCCGATCATCGCGTCCGAATAGGCCGGATCGCCCAGCAGCCCGACATAGGCCTTGGTTTCCTGCTCCTGCCACAGCTTGTGCTCGGCGGCCTTGATCGCCCGCATCACCGGGGTGACGCCCTGGGCGTTCTTATAAACGCCGACGCCCAGGTCGATCTTGTCCGTGCGCGGATCCTCGCGATACGCCTTCATCAGGGCCAGGATCTTGTCCGCGGGTTGTGCCTGCAGATTTTCGAACATCATGCGTCTCCGGTCGCGACGGGAAGGGTCGGAAAGGCGCCCCATTCGGCCCACGAGCCATCATAGAGCGAATGGTCGGTCTTGTTCAGGCGCTCGAGCGCCAGGCTGAGAACAGCCGCAGTCACGCCCGAACCGCAGGTCGTGATCGCCGGTTTGGACAGATCGACGCCTGCTGCCTGAAAGACCGCGCGTATGTCATCCACGGGTTTCATCGTGCCGTTCTCGGTCAAAAGCGTGTCATGCGGCACGTTGCGCGACCCCGGGATATGACCGCCGCGCAGGCCTTCGCGGGGCTCGGGGTCGTCACCGCGAAACCGGCCGGACGGGCGCGCATCGATAATCTCGTGATCGCCCAGCTTGGCGGCCTGACTGACCTGGGTGACATCGCGCACCAGGTGGTTCTGCACGCGCACCGTCATGTGCCGGTCGCGCACCATCGGCGGCAAATCCTCGACCGGGTGGCCCTCGGCCTGCCATTTCGGAAAGCCGCCATCCAGCACGGCGACATTGTTCTGGCCCATCAGACGGAACAGCCACCAGACCCGCGCTGCCGACATCAAACCGGCGCCATCATAAACCACGACCTGGTGGCCGTCGCCCACGCCCATCGCCCGCAGGCGGGACATGAATTTCTCGACCGGCGGCACCATGTGCGGCAACTCGGACCGCAGATCGGCAATTTCATCGATATCAAAGAATCGCGCGCCTGGAATATGCGCCTGGTCGTATTCCGCCTTAGGGTCGCGCCCCTCTGCCGGCAGATACCACGACCCGTCCAGGATGCGCAGATCCGGATCCTTGAGATGCGCGGCCAACCAGTCGGTCGAAACCAGAGTTCTTGGATCATCCTGCATGTAAGACAGCCCCCATTTTCCTTCGCGCTCTTTGCTACGCGTCTGCCGCCAGCGTTGCAAGACCGCGGTGTCCGTGAAAGGCCTTGCGACCGCCGGGCACACCATGTCGGCGCACTTGCCCGAAATTCGCGCGCTGTCGGCCCGATATGTGGTAGAGTGATCCATATTGGAGATCGCATTATGATTGTTTCGTATTTCAAACACGCGGTGCGGGGTCTGCCCCTTGTCGCCGCGTTGCTGCTAAGCGCCGGGTGTGCCGGACTGCAACTGGTGCCCGCCTATGACCCCGAGATTGAAAAGGGGCTGAATACCTATCACGTCGGGGTGCTGGATTTCATTTCGACCATGGAAGCCACGCGCGTATCGGTTTCGGGCACATACAAGGGGCAAAGTGTGCGTGCCTATTACGCCGCCTCGGATGCGGCGCTGGGAAATCTGGTGGTACAGGCCGAAGCCAACGAACCCGAGGGCAGTTGCGGTGCATCGCGTCTGGCCGGTCTGGGCCTGCAGGAACTGGCGCGGCGGACCGGCGAACTGGCCGCCGATCTGGACGAAAGTCTGGGCGGTGATACCGTCGCGGCCGAAGCCGAACTGACCCGTGGCAGTTGCACCGTCATCACGCTGAGGGCGCTGCAGGAAAACCACAGGTCGATGCAAGCTCTGCATCGCATGGAGGGCCGGCTGGTGCCGCCGGTCTCGACCATCGCGCGCGATCTGCTGAACGATTCCGTCCGCATCGCGCTGACCACTGAAAAGGCCAAGAAATAGCAATTCGTGAGAGAATTTGAGATGCTAGACCTCGAAAGCTTGGAGCCACGCATACTGGCACCGAAAATGCTGCAGACCGCCTCGGAGATCGCCGGCCCGCTCTGGGCCGAAATCAGGACGACGGCGACCCATGAATTCAAAGTGCTGGCCAGCCGCATCCGCGAAATCGGCGCCGCGGTCGCCGAGGGTGATCTGAGCAAGAGCGCGGCGCGCATCCTGCTGCGCATGGCCCGGCGCAACCTGATTGCGACGCTGGCCATGCTGACGACCATGATCGAGGCGGCGGTGCAGAAACTGGTCAACGGCGTCTTGGCCCAGATCCGCGAGCACGTGAACGCAGCGATCGGATTCGCCGTGCTTTAGGCGCGGATCAGGCCACGACGGACGCGATCAGCGATTGTCCTTCAGCAACCGCTGTTTCTGCCGCGACCAGTCGCGTTTGGCCTGGGATTCGCGCTTGTCGTGGTTTTTCTTGCCCTTGGCGATGCCGATCTTCAGCTTGGCCAGGCCCTTATGGTTGAAATACATCACGATCGGTACCAGCGTCATGCCCTTGCGCTGAGTCGCGTTCCACAGGTTGGACAATTCCTTGCGCGAGACCAGCAGCTTGCGCCGCCGCCGTTCCTCGTGGCGAAAGGTCTTGGCCTGATCGTAGGGAGCGACATAGCTGTTCACCAGCCACAATTCGCCGTCCTCGACCGTGGCATAGCTTTCGGCGATATTGGCGCCGCCGGCGCGCAGCGACTTGACCTCGGAGCCTTCCAGCAGGATGCCGCATTCCAGATCGTCCTCTATGGCATAGTCGAACCGCGCCCGCCGGTTTTCGGCGATCACCTTGTAATTCGGGTCTGATTTCGTCTGTGCCATGGCCGGCAGATGTAGGCGCTTGGCCGCGCTTGTGCAAGCGACGGCCGCAGCATGGCAGGGCCGCACTTCCGGTCGCGTTTTTCCGCCCGAACGGGCGTCGATGGTTTGCCAGCGCGTGCAGGTGCGCTATGCATGGGCAAAACAACCAGAGGTAAAGGGCGGACAAGATGCGGATTTCGCGGAGGATGGTATCGCTGGGCATTGCAGCGACGGCTTTGACCGGCTGCGCGGGGGCGGGCGGATCGCCGGCACCGGCACCGCGCATGCGCGCGGTGCCCAATGCCGGTTATGATGCCTGGGTTGCGCAGTTCAAGGGCCGTGCCGCCGCCAAGGGCATTGCCCCGGCCACCATTCAGCAGGCGTTTCGCGGCGCGGGATACCTGCCCGACGTGATCGAGCGCGACCGCAATCAGACCGAATTCAAGCGCTCGCTTGAGGATTATCTGGCCATCGCCGCATCGGACGAGCGGGTCAGCACCGGCAAGGCCATGCTGCGGCAGTACAATGCCACGCTCAGCCGGATCGAGGCGACATACGGTGTGCAAAAACAGATCGTCACGGCGATCTGGGGGCTGGAAAGCCGCTATGGCGCGCGGCGCGGCGACGTGCCGGTGGTCTCGGCCCTCAGCACGCTGGCCTATGACGGGCGGCGCGGGTCGTTCTTTGAAAGTCAGTTGATCGCGGCGCTGAAAATCCTGCAGAACGGCGACACGACGCCGGACAGGATGACCGGCAGCTGGGCCGGCGCAATGGGGCATACCCAGTTCATTCCCACCTCGTATCTGGCCTTTGCGGTCGATTTCACCGGTGACGGGCGGCGCGACATCTGGTCGGACGATCCCACCGACGCGCTGGCCTCGGCGGCCGCGTATCTGGCAAAGAACGGCTGGGTGAAAGGTCAGCCCTGGGGCGGCGAACTGGGTTCGGCGGCGGCCAGTTCGGGCACGCCCACGGCGGTGATCCAACCGCAGAAACCGGGTCCGAAATTTGCGGTGTTCCGCAATTTTTCGGTGCTCAAGCGCTATAACAATTCCGACAGCTACGCGCTGGGCGTCGGGCATCTGGCCGACCGGATCGCCGGCGGCGCGCCGCTCAGGACCTCTTTCGGTCCGGACGCGACCGGGCTGACACTGGAAGATCGCAAGGACCTGCAACGCCGCCTGACCGCCGCCGGGTTTGACACCGATGGCGCGGACGGGGTGATCGGGGCCAAATCACGCGCGGCGATCAGTGCCTATCAGCGCAGTGTCGGCCTGCCGGCAACCGGCACGCCGTCGCCGGATCTGTTACAGCGCCTGCGCTGATTGCGCCTAGTCTCCCAGCTTGGCGTGCACCTCGTGCAGATCGATCTCTGCGATGGGTGACCGGTTGGCCGGGTTTTCGAAATCATAGCGGAACAGGTCGAAATCTCGTTTGTAGATTTCGTAAACCAGATGCATCGACAGATCGTCGAAATAGTCCTCGACCGGATGTGCCCGTTTCGGGCCATGCCCCTCGCTTTCATTGAACCGGGGAATGCGTGACAAATCGACGGAATGCGGCGTCGCGGTCGCGTTTAGAACCTGCGCCATGCCCTGGTCGAACCGCTCGGTCCAGAATATGTTGTCATAGCGGCCGCCGTTGATGATGAAGGTCGAGATATGACCCGACATCGCCGACCAGTGAATGTCCGGGTCCATCGGTCGGCGCCAGCGAATGGTGTCGCGCACGAACAGCAGAAAGCGGCGAAAGGCGCGGATTTGGTCAAAGTCCTGCCGGCCATCCGGGCCGCCGACCTCGATGCCATAGCGGGCGGTCAGCATCGGCACCAGGTTGCCGCGATACCGCTGACCATTGCGTTGCACCCCGCAGATCTTGTCAAAGAACGAACTCAGGATACGGCTGTAAGGGTTGCGCACGCAGGTAAAGGCATAGGTATCCCCATCCAGAACATTGCGCGTGATTTCCGGCTGGCTGGCCTCGTTCGCCCATTTGTGCAGACCGGTCTGCGCGTCATGGATGTCGCCGTCAAAGAACCTGCCGTGATCGGAAAAATACATGATCTGCCCGATGGTCGAGCAGGCGCATTTGGGCACGACCCGATACAGCATGCTTTCGGACTCGGTCATCCAGATTCCCGGAAATCCCATATTGTCTGCCCCCCTGCCCCGGTAGTCTCTTTGGCGAACCGGGTGTTCCGGCGCGAAAAAAGCAAACCGCAGCGGTTTATTCAATCGCTCTTCGCATCTATCAAGACAGAAAGTCTGCTATCAAAAGGTGTACCCAGTCTGAACCATGGCCAAGATTGCCTACATACTTTTGTGCCACAAGGACCCGGATGCGATCATTCAGCAGGCCGAGCGGCTGACTGCCGCTGGCGACTACATGTCGATTCATTTCGACCAGCGCGCCAGCGACGCCCAGTTCAGACAGGTCCGCACCGCCTTGCAGGACAATCCCAACGTCACTTTTGCCCGCCGCCGGGTTCGTTGCGGCTGGGGCGAATGGTCACTGGTTCAGGCCACGCTGAACGCGGTCCGGGCGGCCGTCGATACCTTTCCGCGGGCCACGCATTTCTATCTGTTGTCTGGCGATTGCATGGCGATCAAAACTGCGGAATACGCCCACCGGTTTCTGGACGCGAACGATGTCGACTTTATCGAAAGCCACGATTTCTTTGACAGCAACTGGATCAAGACCGGTCTCAGGGAAGACCGGCTGATCTATCGTCACCTGCTGAACGAACGCAAGCACAAGACGCTGTTCTATGCCTCGATCAACCTGCAGCGCCGATTGGGACTGGGGCGTGCCATTCCTGCTGACCTGCAGGTACAGATCGGCAGCCAGTGGTGGTGTCTGCGCCGCCGCACCATCGAATGCATTCTGGATTTCATCGACCAGCGGCCAGATGTGGTCCGGTTCTTTCGCACCACCTGGATTCCGGACGAGACCTTTTTCCAGACCCTGGTGCGACATCTGGTGCCGGAACCGCAGATCAGCTCGCGCACGCTGACCTTTCTGATGTTCACCGATTACGGCATGCCGGTGACTTTTTACAACGATCACTATGACTTGCTCTTGGGTCAGGATTTTCTGTTCACGCGCAAGATCAGCCCCGAGGCCACCGAGTTGAAAGCGCGGCTGGGACGGATGTATGCGGAACCTGATCTGCAGTTCCGCATCTCGGACGAAGGCCGCAATCTGCACCGGTTTCTGACCGGACGCGGCCGCATCGGCTGCCGGTTTGCGCCGCGGTTCTGGGAAACCGAAAGCTCTCTGGGTCGCGAACGCGAACTGATGGTGCTGGTCTGCAAGAAATGGCACGTGGCCAAGACCGTGCTGGAGCGGATCCGCCAACTGACCGGCCTGCCCGCGGTGGCATACCTGTTCAACGAAGAAGACACGCCCCTGCCCGACCTTGGCGGCATCCAGAACAGCCTGCAAAAACGCAACCGGCACCGGCGGGCGCTGCTGCGACTGCTGTTTGACCATTTCGACACCGATCGGTTGGTCATCTGCCTGGATCCCAGCAGCCTGGAGCTGTTGCAGGATTTCTATTCCGACAAATCGTTGACCCGCATGCTCGAAATCGATTGCCAGTTCAGCGACGACTATCTCGCCGGTCATGCCCGCCGCATCGGGTTGACCGGCGATCACACCGAACCGGCCACGCTGCGGCGGCTGTTACCCACGATGCGCAACGATATCCTGTACGAGGTCGAGCGCATCCGCGATGCAGGGTTTCCCCGCCATGGGCGCATCTCGGAAAGCGCCCCGCCCGAACGAAACGCCGACAAACTGACCGAGTTTTTACCGATCACACCGGAACAGGGGCTTGAAATCGCCCGGACAGAGGCCCTGTTCGACGATTGATGTCAGCCCAAGGAGCCGGCCCCGCCTTCAGGCGGTCGCCGCTTTTTCCAGGACCAGAAAGGTCATCAGCCCGATCGGCGGCAACGATTGCCGTTCAGCCACCGACAGCGTGTCCTCTTGCAGAATTCGGTTGATATCGAAATCGGAATGCCAGCCCAGCAGATTGGCAAAGGGCGCGGTCATACGCTCGACCACTGCCAGCACTCCAGCTTCGCGGGCGAAATGATTTGTGATGACAACCTTGCCGCCCGGCTTGCAGACGCGCGCCATTTCCGAGACCACCTTTTCCGGGTCGGGCACAACCGAAACGATATGCATCGCCGCGACCACATCGAAATGATTGTCCGGGAAATCCAGGTCGCGGGCATCCATGTTGCGCAGGCTCTTGACGTGATCCAGCTTGCGGTTGCGAACCCTTTCGCGCGCCTTTTGCAGCATTTCCTCGCTGGCATCGACTCCGGTGACCTGCACTTCGGGGCGGTAATGCGGCAGGGACAGGCCGGTGCCGATGCCGATCTCCAGAACCGTCTGCCCGTTGGTATTGATATAGTCCACGGCACGGCGACGCCCCGCCCGTGTGATCGCGCCAAACGTCTTGTCATAAACCGGTGCCCAGCGGGCATAGGATTTCTGTACAGCTGCAATGTCCAAAGCAAAACCTTCGCAATTGTGAATTCATGTATGGGTGGATTTATCTCGGCTCAGCCAGGCCCAGCAGACGCTGGCCGCATAGGCCAGGTCCAACACCGCCAGCGTCGCCCATGGTTGGGTCAGCAGCGCCGCCGCCAGAAAGGCGAATCCCAACATCAAGAACTTGACGCTCTTGCGCGAGACCCGGGCCCTCTTGAACGAGTAGGTCGGGATGCGGCTGATCATGAGCAGGCCGATGCAGATCATGTAGAACCCGATAATTCCGACAGGGATCAGATCGGGATCGTCAAACAGAAAGGACAGGAACATCGGAAACAGAACCAGAAACGCGCCGGCCGGGGCCGGCACACCGACAAAGCGGTTGCCTTTTCGGCCAGCCATCTCGGATTTGTTGTCGATGTTGAACCGGGCCAGCCGCATAACGCAGCTGATGCCAAAGACCAGAACGGCAATCCACGCCGCGCTCTTGGTGCCCTGCAGAGCCCACGCATAGACCACCAGGGCCGGGGCGACACCGAAATTGACACAATCTGCCAGCGAATCCAGCTCGGCGCCAATCGGCGATTCCGATTTCAGCAACCGCGCCAGCTTGCCGTCCAGCCCGTCCAGAACACAAGCCACCAGGATCAGCACCACCGCGGCCTGATACTGGCCCTGAAAACCAAACCTGATGGCGGTCATACCGGCACAGATTGCGGCGATGGTCACCAGATTGGGCAACAGCATGACGACAGGCATGTCGGGGCGCTGGGACGGCCTTTCGTCCCGCATCACTTAAGCGGCGCGCCCGGTGCGGGCGCTCTCGTCGGATCGCAGATCGGCCAAAACCGTTTCGCCGGCCACCATGCTTTGTCCGACGCTGACCATGGGCGCGACTCCCTCAGGCAGATAGACGTCGACGCGCGATCCGAACCGGATCAGGCCAAAGCGCTCACCGGCCATCAGCGGCTGGCCCTCGGTCACAAAGGACACGATGCGCCGCGCGACCAGACCGGCGATCTGCACCACCGCAATCTGACGACCGTCCTGCATGCGCAGACACAGGCTGTTGCGCTCGTTGTCGGAACTGGCCTTGTCAAGCGACGCGTTCAGAAATTTGCCCGGACGATAGGCAACAGCCTCTACCTTGCCGGCGACCGGAGCCCGGTTCACATGGCAATTAAACACGTTCATGAACACGCTGACGCGGGTCAGTTCCTTGTCCGCCATGCCCAACTCGGCCGGCGGCACCGCCGGTTCGATCAGCGACACGATCCCGTCCGCCGGGCTGACGATCAGCCCGTCCCGGATCGGCGTCACCCGTTTGGGGTCGCGAAAAAAATAGTAACACCAGACGGTCAAGCCGACTCCGATCAATCCCAGATAGTCCGAGATCAGGAAAAGCAGCGCGGCAACGACCGCGAAAATCGCAACAAACCGGATACCCTCGGGGTGCATCGGCTTCAGAAAGGTTCCAAGCATGGTCATGGGTGGTGCATTCGCCCTTTGCGTCTGTCGTTTTCATATCGCAGTCGCGATACCTTGATCAACGCGATTATCCGCTACCGCATACCGCGCCCGGACAACCAGCGGCGAAAACGTCCCCGCTTTTCCGCCAGCGAGTCGCCGGCAGCATCCACGCTGTCGCCCAGATCCTGCAGCACCGGATCGATCCGGGCCTGCCGGAACCGGCGCCACCGCACCCAGACCGCCCAGAACAGCGCGGCCAAAACCGTCAGCAGCACAATGTTGAACCAGGGGATCAACCGGGCATCAGGGTCGTCGATCTGGCGGATGCTGACGGCGTTGGGGAAGATCGACAGGAACTCGTTGCGCCAGCCATAGTGCCGGATGGCCACCCATTTCGGGTTTTCCGGCGTCGATTTCAGATCGACGGCCTCGGCCTGCAGGTTCGAACTGTTGACCTTGAAATAGGGCGGCCAGCTCCATCCGGTGTCCTCGTTGCGATAGACCATGACCTTGCCGTTGGCGCGTCGGGTCTGGATGAAAAACACGTCCCGGCCGGTGGTCGTTGAATCGCTGCCGACATCATGCACCGCCCAGAACAGGCTGTTTTCGCCCGGATCGATGCGCTTTTCATAGGTGTCGGTAATCCGTGCGACATCCCGCTGCGGCAACGTATAATGCAGAAAGGCTGCGATCAGCCCCCAGAACAACAGGATCAATGCCCATTTCACATAGCCCATCACGCGACCCCTCACATGAAATTCGTTACGTAGACAAGGATCGCAATCAGCGACAGAGGCACGATGTACACGCCCAGAATCATCTTTCGGCGAAACGATCCATCGTATTTCTGCAGCCCGCGCCGTATAAAAGCCTCGCGCTCGCCTGTCATTCCCTTGCGCTTCCAATGCGCCTCCAGCTTGCGCCTGCGCACGCGGCGTGAATACAGCGACAGTCCGACATAGACAATCGTCAATACGATCAGCAGCATGAACATCAGGCGCAGAAATGGCAGCATCCGGTCTCGCTCCCGCCACGCGGTCATTTCCGCGTAATAGTCCGGTGCTTGCCGGGCCACCGCCGCCAAAGTGGCGGCAATCGGCCAGGGCGCATCGGCATGGGTCCCTGATACCGTCAGTCCGGGCCGACAGCAACACGCGACCGGGCGAGCCGCTAGCATTCGATCATACGGCAGCGCTGACCCCACAGAATGTTCCCTGATGAACAGTCGTGCCGACCGCTGCAATGATCGCCCCATCAGGGCTTTGGCACCGGCGCCATCGTCGGTCCGGCGATCCAGGGCAGGTTGGAATCATGTGGAAAAACGGATCGGCAATGATTTCCGTCCGGGCGACGCGGGCGAAGCCAGACCAGCCCGTTCTCACTCCGGGCTATTCACAGATGCAGCAAAAGACCAAATAGCGGTTTCTGTGGCCCGCCCCTCTCCTGGCACCCGCGCCTTTTGGACAGGTGTTTTCAACGCCATTGCGAATGGTCTTTATTCTGTTCCACGGACATCCGCGCCGGATTGCCTAAAAAGCGCCCGAAGACATGCCCCGGCTTAGTGGGGCGGGGTGTCACCCTGTCCGGCACCTGTTTTCCCCGGAAGAAATGGGTCGCACTGCGCAACCGGCCGGCGCACTGCGCCAAACAATTACCGTACCCCTGTGGCCGGAAACGAAACACGCCGTGTCGGAACGATCGGCAAGATTTGCTGAACAGTCCGGCTCTACCTGCACGCGTCTCCGCCAATGTGCGGACCGGTTGAGCAATGTTCCGGCTTGCCTGGGATCAAGTCACCCCGCGCGTATCCGGTTTCTCGCCGGTGCCCTGCCGGCAATCCGCGCGCATTGCATCTGGCCCCTTTGGGTCAGAATCCGCAGTCGCCCGGCAGCAAGCATCGAAGAGGCAGGAATACTCGAACCCACCGCCACTGGATGCGGCTTTCGCGCGGTTCCGACCAAACTCCGGTTGGTGTTGACGTCAGAAATCCGTCTATCTCTGCCTGACGCTCTTTTTGCAGGGGTCACCGCACCACAAATTCCGCATGCAGAGCACCGGCTGCCTTGAGGCTTTGCAGAATGTCGATCATATCCCGGGGAGACACGCCCAGCGCGTTCAGACCCGACACGACCTCGGCCAACGAAGTGCTTTCCGGAACCTCGGCCAGCGACACCCCTTCTTCGTCATCGATCGACGCCGCCGACCGCGGGACCACCACGGTTTCGCCGTCCGCGAACGGGTTGGGTTGAACCACGGCCGGTGTTTCCTCGATCCGCAGGGTCAGATTGCCCTGCGAAACCGCGACGCGCGACAATCGCACGTCATTGCCCATGACAATCGTACCCGACCGCTGATCCACGACGACCCGCGCCTTGAGCTGCGGCTCAACCAGAATATTCTCAATTCTGCCAATCGCATGGGCAGCCGAAGCCGTGCGCGTCGCCTGGATGTCCAGTTCGACGGTGCCGGAATCCCGCATTGCGGCGACCGAACGGCCGAATTCCCGGTTGATGGCGCGTTCAATCCGACCCGCCGTGGTGAAATCCGGTTCACGCAAAGCCAGGCGCATTGTCGTCAGCGAAGACAGATCGAACTCGATCTCGCGCTCGACCCGCGCACCTGCGGGAATGACCCCGGATGTGGGCACGCCCTGCGTTACCGACGCGGCCTGGCCTTCGGCGACCACGCCGCCTGCCAGGATCGTTCCCTGGGCCACGGCATAGATCTGCCCATCCGCTGCGTTCAGCGGTGTCATGATCAGCGTACCGCCCAACAGGCTGTCAGCGTCGCCGATCGCCGAGACCGTCGTATCGATCTGGCTGCCGACACGGGCAAAGGGCGGCAAGCTGGCGGTTACGATCACCGCGGCCACGTTCTTGGGGCGCAGTTGTTCACCATTCACGTTAACCCCCAGCCGTTCGAGGATGTTCTGCATGATCTCTTCGGTAAAGGGCGAATTGCGCAACCCGTCTCCGGTGCCGTTCAGACCCACGACCAGGCCATAACCGACCAGGTCATTGCCCCGCACCCCGTCGAACTCGACCAGATCTTTGAGCCGGATGGCACCGGCCTGAGCCGCAACCGGCAGAAACAGGCACAAAATCAGCGCTCTCAGCATGGTCATCTCATGAAGTTCATCAGGGACAGTTTCGATGACCGAACGGTCACCGCATACAGGCTTTCCAGTTGGAACTGGGCTTCTTCCAGTCGCGTAGCTGTGTCAAAGGCATCGGCCTGCAGCAACGAACCCCGGGCATATTCCAGCCCGCTGCGCGCCGAAGCGTTCCGCACGCTGACTTCTTGGATACGGGCCTGGGCAAAGCCGAGATCGGCGCGGACACCGGCCAATTCGCCCTGGCTGATCAGCAGCCCGTCGCCGGCAGCGACAAACAGATCCCTTTGGGTCGCACCGCTGAAACCGAGACCGCTTTCGCCTGCCAACGCCACAAGGGCCAGGTTCTTCAATGCATCGCGAAATTCCTGATCCTCGGCTTTGAGCGTGAGGGTGACCTCCTCTCCAGCGCCGATCTGAATGGGTGCCAGGGTCTGATCCGCCCCGGAATACATCACCGCCTTGAAGCCGGCGGGGTCGCTGAACCACGTGTCCACGGCAGCCTCGACCAGTGCCGCCGATCCCAAGCCGGTCACAAGCGGGCGCAGCGCATTTAGCAGATCGTCTGCCGTGGCCATCGGGCTGCGATCCGTCGCGGTACCGGCAAACAGCGTGCGCCCTCCCGCAGACGCGTTCAGGGCCGAGAGTGCGCTTTTCAGATCCTCCGAGGCCTGCAGGCTGAGGTTCCGCTTTACCGGTTCCAACACGATGGGGTTGAGAGATAGCAACGTGTTGCTCAGCGAAGAGGTCAATTCATGCAAGCGTTCGACGCTTTTCTGGGACGCGTCGGCGAACAATGCGGCCTCGCTCGCAGCCACCGAAAAGCCCCCGAGGCGTGTCAGATTGCGGTCAATGTCGGTCAGATAGGAGAAATCTCCGGCCAGTCTGCCGGCCACATCGCTGACCTGTCCCGAGCTCAGTTCATTGGACAAAGTCGAGATCGTCTGGCGGATCTGGGTGCTGCGATGCCGCAGCATCAGGCTTTGCGCCAGATCACCGATAGATGTCATGTTCATGCGTTATAGCCTCAGAAGGGTTTCCATCATTTCGTCAATCGCTTTGATCATGCGTGCATTCGCCCCATAGGCCTGCTCGACGATCATCAGCGTCTGCATTTCGGCATCGGTATCGACACCTTGCGCCAATTCGATGCGCGTGGTTTCGGTTTTCGCCGCCGAAGCAAAGCTCAGGGCACTGTCAGCCGCCGCGCTGTGCTGCGCCGCACGGGACATCAGGCTGGAACTTATTCCGGCGGCCGTAACCAGACCGGTGCCAAAAGCTGTCGACCCAGGAGCGCGCGCCTCGTTCAGAATATCGGAAAACGCGCGCAACTGACGCGCTTCGCCTGGCATGCCGGGACCAGCCGCTCCCAAACCGGCACGCAGCCGCCAGCTGTCGCCCCCCTGCGCGGGATCCACAACCGCATTCAGGCTGAGACGGCCGGAAAGTCCGACTTCGAGCAGCGGATCAAAGGCCGCGCCACCGTCAGTGAACAGCCCGGCATCGCCGGGGGCAGTCGTTGCATCCAGCGATGCGGTCTCGAACCGTTCTATCAAGTCGCGGGCGACCGCATCCAGGTCCGCCTGTGCCGAAACCGCCAGATCGTCGCGAATCTCGAATCCGGCCGCCAGGGTCCCGCCGGAAATCGCGCGCATGTTGACGGAAATGCCGTTGATTTCGAGGCCGGACAAACCGCCGTTGTCGACGGTCATTTCAGGAACCGTGTTGTTTGTTGTCGAAAACCCGAGCGTCGCGGCGGATCCGTCGAGCAGAATCGCGCCGCCATTTGTGTAAAGTGCGATTTGACCGCGATCGCGTTCGGCCAGATTGATCGGAACGATCTCGTTGATTTCGTCCACGAGGACCTGACGCTGGTCCATCAGCGCCGACACGTCGCCGCCGGAATTCATGGTCGTCGCAATCCGCACGTTCAGTGTCTTTACATCCGAAAGCGCAACATTCAAGCGGTCGACCTGTACCCCGATCGAGATGTCGGCCTGGGTGCGCATCTGTCGCAATCCTTCGGCCGCATCGTTGATTGCTGTTGCCAGATCGCCTGCGGCCGCAGCGACTGCGTCCAGCCGCTGAGGCGAGCCGGGATTGCTGGCTGCAAAAAGCAGGCTGTTCTCGAATTCGGTCACGCGCGCGTTAATCGAATTTGAATCAGTCGCAGACCCGACCAGAGTCACGAACCGCGCCTGGAAATCTGCAACCGCCTTTGCATGGCCTTGGTCGGCATCGGCTTCGCGCCGGTTCGCGACCATGGCAGGATCGGAATGCCGCTGGATGCCGACAATTCGAACACCAGGGCCGGTAACCACGGCCGACGCCAGTTCCAGCGAACGACGGGCATAGCCCGGGGTCATGGCGTTGGCGATGTTGTCGGAAACCACACCCGAGGCGCGGCTTGCGGCGGTCAGGCCGGACATCGCACTGTTCAATGCCGAAGATAAGCTCATGGATGTGGCTCCTGTTATTGCGGGTCACCGGAGTTCGGATATGCTGATCACCGCTTGATATTGGTGGTTTCCTGCAGCATCTCGTCGACGGTCTGAATGACCTTGGCGTTCGAGGAATAAGCCCTTTGGGTTCGGATCATCGTGGTCAATTCATTGGCGACGTCGGTCGCCGATTCCTCGCGGGCATAGGCCACAACTTCACCGGTCGGGCCGGCCCCTGCATCCCACATGAAATAACTGCCGCTTTCCGTGGACGGCCGATAGGTCTGGTTGTCCAGAGAGACCAGACCGTTCGGATTGGGCAGGTCGACCAGGGGAATCTGAAAGATGGTCCGCGTCGCACCGTTGTCAAAAGACGCGCGGACAATACCGTTGGCATCAATATCGACGCCCAGCATGTTGCCCACCGGGAAGCCATCCTTGTCGATCGAGATCGGCGCAAACGTATCCGACAGTTGCGACAACCCCCCCTCCAAACCGGGGCCGCCGATACCGATTTCGATGGGTCCGCCATCGACGTTCACGATCATGGTACCGGTCACGCCGTCATAGGCGCCGCCGCTGACGGTTGCCACAGAGGCCAGTTTGCCGCCGTCGGCACGGCTGTCGTCAAAGGTCAGCGTGTATTCGCCAATGACGGCACCGCCGGATGCGGAATCGCGCAGGACCATGGTCCATTCATTCGAGTCGCCCGTCGCCGGGATGGTCGGAGTCATTTCGACCGTCAGGCTTTCCGATGTTCCGGTATTGTCAAAATACTCGATGGACAGGGTATGTGCATCGCCCGTGCCGGACGCATTCGTATCCGTGGCGGGCAGGTTCAGGCTGATATCAACCATCGTCGTGGGCTCGCCGGTGACCTCGTTGACCTTGAGGCGCACCGGTTCCAATCCATCCTCCGTGTCACGCGGATAGCTCGGAATCGTGCCGTCGGCCAGGGCCGGCCAGCCGAGCAGTACCAGACCCGATTCCGATGTCAGATAGCCGTCCTTGTCGGCCCGAAACGATCCCGTCGTCGTGAGCAGCATCTGCTGTTCGCCATCACCGCTGTTGACGTCGCCGTAAGTCGCCACCGGCAGCATTCCGCGGCCGCGCACCGCCAGGTCGGTCGAATTCGATGTCGACACGAGCGGGCCGTTTTCCGAGATCATGCGCTGGTTCGTTGCCCGCACGCCGCCCGCAGAATAGCTGCCGCCGCTTCCGGAAATCACCATCGAATGGAAATCGGTTTCGACGCGCTTGTACCCGTAGGTCGACGAGTTTGCGATATTGTCGGAAATCGACGCCAACCGGCTGGAATTCGCCGAGAGACCGGCGACTCCGGCGTTGAGCGAAGAGGAAATGGACATGGACGCGCCTTTCTGCTGCCTCAATTATCTTGAAGCAACAGCTAGCGGACGCGGGCTTAATATCGCGCTAACAGGTAAAATCCTTTCTATGTTACCGCTTTTGTCCGCGCAGCAGAATGACCTCGATCCGGTTGTTGCGGCTTGCCATCAGATTGCGCACGGCAGGCTTGCGATCCGCATGGCCAGCAACCCGCTGTATGCGTTCCGGCGCGGTGCCCGCTGCTTCGAGCAACAGCCGGGTGCGACCGGCACGCGCCGTGGACAATTCCCAGACCGGACTGTCCGCCAGAACCACCGGATGCGCCCGGATGTGACCGTTCAGGGCCAGATCATTGTCGACCAGACCGGACACGCGCGAGATCATCTGCATCAGATCGCGGAACAGAGGGGTCGGGTTGTCGCTGCCCTCTTCAAACAGCGGCACACCGTCCAGGTCGAACAGCTCGATGATCAACCCCTCGTCGGTGACCCGCGTCACGATATGCTTGAGCGCATCGTCTGACACCATGCTTTCACCGCTGCGACCCAACAGGGCCTCCTCGACCTCTTCCAGCTTTTTCTGTTCGATGGCCGCCAGGCTCTCGTCCATGGACGAGTCCTGGGTTCCGGTCTCGCCGGTCGCCTGTTTGGCGGAATCGGGGTATTTGTTGACCGCGCCGGTTCCGTCCTGCGGCAATTCCTCTTCGGCAAACATATTGGTGCCACCAACGGCACCGTCGCCACCGCCGGATACCCGATTGATCGGCACGGTCGGCGCGAAATAATCCGCCAACCCTTTGCGTTGTTTTTCTGTCGTCGCGTTCAACAGCCACATCAACATGAAAAAGGCCATCATCGCCGTCACAAAGTCCGCATATGCGACCTTCCAGGCGCCACCATGGTGGCCGCCTCCGGCGATAACCTTTTTCCGTTTGATGATGACCGGCGCGACATTTGTCGACGCACTCATCTCCACCACCTTCTATTCACCCAGTCCCGGAGTATCAGGTCGGGCGTTAAGACGGTGCTAACAGGTAAATTTGTCGGGGAATTCCCCCCGGGGATCGGCCCGGTCCCGCCGGCCCGTTGCGGGCCGACGGGATCAGGGCTTGCGGGTCAGGCGTCGGCGGGTGCGCCGCGCCGACCCTTCAAACTCTCGCGCAGACTCTGCATGACAACGTAGAGCACCGGCACCAGGATCACCCCCACCACCGTTGCCGCCAGCATGCCGCCGAACACCGCAACGCCGATAGCGCTCTGGCTGGCCGCCCCGGCACCCGAAGCCATCATCAGCGGCACAACGCCCAACAGGAAGGACAGCGCCGTCATCATTACCGCCCGAAAGCGCTGGCGCGCTGCCTGCAACGCGGCTTCACGGGTGGAGAGACCCGCGGCGCGCTGCTCCATGGCAAATTCGACGATCAGAATGGCGTTCTTGGACGCCAGCCCGATCAGCATGATCATCCCGATCTGGGTATAGAGATTGATGTCGCTGCCCGTCACCATCACTGCGGCCAGCGCCCCAAACAGAGCCACCGTCACGGACAAGAGGATTCCGATCGGCATGGTCCAGCTTTCATACTGCGCCACCAGGAACAGATAGCCGAAGGTCACCGCCATCAGCAGAATGACAACGACCAGCCCGCCGGTGGACAATTGCTGTTGTGCCGTTCCGGTCCATTCGTAGCTGTAGCCGGGCGGCAGAGCGGTCGCAGCCTCTTCCTGCAGCACCTGGATCGCGTCACCCGTCGATAAACCCGGGGCGGGTTCAGCCGTTATGGTCGCTGATCGGAACATGTTGTAGCGATTCAGCAGGACAGGACCCAGAACATTTTCCACGTCCAGCAGGGTGCCCAGCGGCACCATCTCGCCGCTCTGCGAACGGACATAGAGCAGCTTGATGTCCTCGACCTTGTCCCGATAACTGCCGTCGGCCTGTATCATCACCCGGTAGACACGCCCGAACAAGTTGAAATCATTCACGTAATAGGAGCCGAGATAGGCTTGCAGCGTCTGAAATACCTCGCTGACCGCGACATTCAGAGTTTTCGCCTTTTCCCGATCCAGATCGACAAAGACCTTGGGCACATTGGCCCGGAACGTGGTGTAGGCCTGGGCGATTTCCGGACGCTGGTTGGCCGCATAGACCAGAGAGCCCAGCGCGGCGGACAGGTCCTGTGCGCTGCCGCCGCCGGTCTGCTGCACCTTCATCTCTACGCCGGCGCTCATGCCCAGACCGGAAATGGGCGGCGGGTTGAACGCGATGACACTGGCGCTGGCCTCCTGTCCGGCGATCCCGAAAATCTGCCGCAGGACCCCATCGGCGCTCAGCTCGGGGGTCTGGCGATCATCCCATGGCTCGAGATTGACGATCACCATCGCGCCGTTGGACGCGGACCCGTTGAGCAGGCTGAACCCGTTGACGACGATGGTGCTTGCCACGCCGGGTATCTGCCGCAGTTTGAGGTCGATCCGGTCGGTTACGGTTTCCGTACGCCCCAGCGATGCGGCATCCGGCAACTGCACGTCGACAAACAGATAGCCGCTGTCTTCGGAGGGCAGAAAACCCTTGGGCAGCGCCGTCATCAGACCGCTGGTTCCGAAAAGAATCGCGCCGATGATGGCCAGTCCGATCAGCGGCAAACGCACCAGGCGACGCACGATCCCGACATATCCGTCGCGCAGGCCGCCGATGCCTCTTTCGAACACCGCCAACAGGCCCTTTGGCGGGCCGGAACGCGGTTTCAGGATCAAGGCGCACAAAGCCGGTGACAGGGTCAGGGCGTTGATCGAGGAAATCACCACCGCCACCGAGATCGTCACCGCGAATTGCGAATAGAGCCGCCCGGTAATGCCGGGCATGAATGTCACCGGCACGAAAACCGCCAGCAGAACCAGAGTTGTGGCGATGACCGGCCCGGAAATCTGAACCATGGCTTTCTTGGCGGCTTCGGGCGGGCTGAGCCCCTCGTCGGCGATCAGGCGTTCGACGTTTTCGACCACGACGATGGCATCGTCCACGACGATGCCGATGGCCAGAACCAGCGCGAACAGCGAAATCGTGTTCAACGACATGCCAAAGGCCAGCAGAAAGGCAAAAGTGCCGATCAGCGACACCGGAATCGCGACGGCCGGTATGACCGTGGCCCGGAAATTGCCCAGAAAGACGAACACGACCGAAATCACCAGAATAAAGGTCAGGATCAGGGTCGAGATGACATCGTTCAGCGACTGCTCGACAAATTTCGTGGTGTTGAACGGCACCGAATATTCCACGTCGTCGGGAAAGACGCGCGACAGACGGTCCAGTTCGGCCAGGACCGCGTCAGACACCGCCAGCGCGTTTTCGCCGGGGGCCTGATAGATAGCAAGAACCGTGGCCGACTCGCCCTGATAGCGGCCGGACGCCGAGTAGAAACTTGCGCCCAGCTCGACCTTTGCGACATCACGCATGCGCACGATGCTGCCCGCCGCGCCGGTGCGGATGACAATGTTCTCGAACTCCTTGACCGATTTCAGGCGGCCTTTCGAGGTGATCGTGTATTGAAACTGCTGGTCTCCGGGCACCGGCGGTGAACCGATCTGCCCCGCCGAGACTTCGAGATTCTGTTCCCGGATCGCCGCGATCAGATCGCCCGGAGTGATCCCCAGCCCGGCCATCCGCTCCGGGTCCAGCCACATCCGCATGGCGTATTTGAAATCAGTCAGAACCTCTGCCTTGCCGACGCCCTTGATCCGGGCCAGCGCGTCCTTGAGGTTGATCGAGGCATAGTTCGACAGGAAAACCTCGTCATAGGTGCCACCGGGCGAGGACAGCACCGCCACCAGCAACATGTTGGTGCTGGCCTTCTGGGTGACCACACCGGACGATGTGACCTCGGCGGGCAGGCTGGACGAGGCTTGGGCAACGCGGTTCTGCACATTGACCGACGCAATATCGGCGTTGGTGCCGACCTCGAACGTCACGGACAGGGAATACGAACCATTGTCAGTGCTGTTGGAGGACATGTAGATCATGTCGTCGACACCGTTCACCTGCGCCTCGATCGGCGCGGCGACAGTGTTTTCGACGGTTTCCGCGTTGGCACCGGTGTAGTTGGCTTTGACTTCGACGACCGGGGGGGTGATGTCGGGGAATTGTTCGACCGGCAGAACCAGGTAACCGATCATGCCCATAATCGTCAGGACCAGCGAGATGACCATCGCCATCTTGGGCCGGGTGATGAATACAGAGGAAAACACCGGTTATTTCTCCTCTTGGGAGCCGGCGAGGATGGCATCGACCTGTACCCCCGGACGAACCCTTTGCAGGCCCTCGACAATCACGCTTTCGCCCTCTTGCAGCCCTTCGGTCACGATGATGGCCGCGCCGACCGGTTTGCCGGTCTCGATATAGCGTTGTTCCACCATCTGCTGGGCGTTGACCACCAGCACGAAATCGCCGCGCTGGTCCCGCTGCAGCGCCGCCTGAGGCACCAGCAGGCTGAGCGTCGGCTGCAAGGCCGCGATCCGGACCTGCAGAAATGCCCCGTCCAGGATCAGCCGTCGGGTGTTCTCGAACTCGGCCAGCAGAGAAATCGTGCCGGTCGTCGGAGAAATCCGGTTGTCCAGAAAGATGATCTTGCCGGGTTCTTTCAGTTCGGTGCCGTTGGGCAATGTCAAAAAGACATCCGGCGTCTGCTCCATCGACGCCAGATCGGCGGCATTGGTCTCCAGCGTCTCCAGCACATCGCCAAGCTGTTTTTCACTCAGCGAGAACCGCACATAGATCGGTGCTTCGCGCACCAGCGTGATCAGCGCACCGGAATTCGGATTGACCAGTTCGCCGACACTGACCGACGAGCGCCCCACACGCCCGGAAAACGGTGCGTGAATCTCGGTATAGCTCAGCTCCAGTTCCGCCTGGCGGATCGCCGCCTTGGCCGATTTCACCGCCGCCTCGGCGCCCAACTCGTTGGCGCGGGCAATGTCACGCTCGGATTCCGGCGCCGAGCCGCGTGCCAGCAACTCGGCCTTGCGGCCCAGTTCGATCGTGGCCAGTTCCAGGTTGGCCTCGGCTTTTCCCAAATCCGCTTTGCGGGCCTCCAGCGTCGCGACATAAGAGTCCGGTTCGATGCTATACAGCAGGTCGCCCTTCTGAACGGTCGCACCGTCCTGAACCTTCACTTCCTGAACAAATCCGCTGACCCGCGCCACGATATCGACCTGATCGATCGCCTCGCCCTTGCCGATCATCACCGCTTCTTCGGTGATTTCCTCAGAATAGGCCGCCGCGATCGACACTTTCGGCGCCGGGGCTTCGGACTGATCTTTGGTCTGGGCCGCAAGCGGGCCGGCGGCGGTGGCGGTCAGCAGACTCAGCGCCGCAATCCATGACCGGGCAGAGTGAAAAGACGTCATGGGCCAGATACCTTTTATTGCAGAAACGGGGCGAAAACGATTCGGCCGGTGGGACAGCTTGCTGGCATCCGGTCCGCCGGGGCATCCGCCAAATTGTCTGCCCGGCCAGTCATGCTTTGCGCCGCCTTTCGGGGGGTCGCTTGGTTTCATTGACACTTTTTTCACTGCACCCTGCAGCTGTCAACGGCAAATGCCGCGCCGGAACGGGCCGCAGAACCGCAGTCCGGCCCGCCGGATTTGACGCAGCGCAACCACCGTGAGTAGAGTTAACCATTGGTTAATTCACCTATTTGCCCGGATCATCCGACCGGCGAGGAGCAATGATATGGCGCGTATTTTTCTGCCGGGTCAGCCGGATTCCGATGTCGAAAAGAACGTTGTCTGGCCACCGCAATTGTCAGGCGTGATGACCGGCAAGGTCATCGGAGCCGGGCGCATCGACCAAGCCCGCGGCGCCGAAGACCAGACCGGCATGTTCGCCGTGCCGGATGCCAAGCCCACCGACATCGTCGAAATCGAATTGCAGGACGGTCTCAAGATCTGGCAATCGGTGGCAGATACCGAAACCGATTTTCAGGCCGCTGTCAGCCGGTCGATCGCGGATCAGGGATTGTTGCTGCCACGGCAACTGGTCTTTGAGGGTCCAGGCCGCCCCAGCCGCGGCCTGGGCCGGCATCTGGTGCGCGCGGTGCGTATCCTGCGCGGCGATCCGGTGGGACAGCTGGGCAAGAATGCGGCCCTGACGCTGGCGCGCAAGATCGAAGACACGATTTCGCCGGGCTTTTATCGCTGCGACCGCCGGGTCACCGACGGAACCGCCCAGATTGCGCTGGACCCGGTCGACTCCGGTGACATTACCGCCGGCCAGCCCATTCTGGTTCTGGTGCACGGGACGTTTTCCAGCACCCAGGGCAGTTTCGGCGAACTGGCCGCCGCCCCCGCCGCCGACGTCTGGCGGCCGTTGGAATCCGCCTATCCCGGCGGCATCTATGCCCTGGAACACCGCTCGGTCACGGAAAGTCCGGTCAGGAATGCCACCGACCTGGTCAACGCTCTGCCCAGCGGTGCACAGCTCAGCCTGATGACGCATTCGCGCGGCGGCATGGTCGCCGAACTGGTCAGCCGGGCGGCACGGCGCGACCTGGCCGACACCGGCGCCGTCGATGACGTCGATCTTGAAATCTTTCGCAAGGCCAAGGGCCGGACCGCCCAGGTGAGCGAGCTGGAAGCGCTGCGCGATGCATTGGCGACCAAGGCGCTGCAGGTCGATCGTGTGATCCGCGTCGCCGGCCCTCTGGCGGGCACGACGCTGGCCTCGGAACGACTGGACCGCTATCTGTCCGTCGCCCTGAACGTGTTCGAACTGATCCCGATTCTGGGGCGCAGCGGTGCCGCCGATCTGCTGAAATCCTTTCTGATGGCCTTTGTCCGCACCAAGGCCGACCCCAGCACCCTGCCCGGGCTTGAAGCAATGATGCCGACCAGCCCGCTGACCCGGATGCTGAACCGGCCCGACGTGATCCACGACAACCGGCTGCGGGTGATCGGGGGCGACACCGAAGGAACTGGCATCCTGCGCCGCCTGGGCGTCTTGGCGGCGGACCTGTTCTTTCGGGCGGATCACGACTTTGTCGTCGACACCGCCTCGATGACCCGCGGCGGGCCGCGCGGCACGCCGACAAAACCGTTCCTGGTGCAGGGCCCCGAGGTGTCGCATTTCAGCTATTTCTTCAACCCGACCTCGCGGCGCGAGATCGTCGGGGCGGCGGTCGAGCGCGACGCCGGCCTGCTGGATCCGGTCCCGGCCCGCGGGTCCCGGCCGGCAGCGGCCGGGGTCGAACCCGAGGATTTCCCCGAGCTTGTGTCGCGGGCCGGTTCGAACGCACCGGTCTGTTTCGTCCTGCCCGGCATCATGGGCAGCCACCTGCACCAGCGGAACCGGTGGATATGGACCAACCCGCTGCAGATCATCTTTGGCGGTCTGGACCGGATTCGCATCGAAAAGGAAGACGTCAGATCCACCAAACCGGTCGGCAGCCATTATTGGGATTTGTGCCGGTTCCTGACCCGCAGCCACCGGGTCATCGCCTTTGACTATGACTGGCGCCTGTCGATCCTGCAACAGGGCCATGACGACCCGGCGCGCAAGCTGGCAAAGCTGGTCGAGGCCGAACTGGACCGCAGCGACCGGCCGATCCGGTTTCTGGCGCATTCCATGGGCGGGCTGGTGGTGCGGGCGATGTTCCATGCCCGGCCCGACCTGTGGAACCGGGTCAAGCTGCGCACCGGCAGCCGTTTCGTGATGCTGGGCACGCCCAATGGCGGGGCCTTTTCGATGATGCACACGCTGCTGGGGCGCGCGCGCGCGGTGCGCAATCTGGAATTGGCGGACGGCAAACATGATCTAAAGGAATTGACGGGCATCGTCGCCGGGTTTCACGGCGCCCTGCAATTGCTGCCCAACGCCGAGAATGGCCGCTATGTCAGCGATGCCTTCTGGGACCAGTTGCACTCGTTGCACGGAGCCGACTGGGTCAAACCGGCCCGCGATGCGCTGCAGATTGCCCGCGACGGACAACATGTGCTGAGCGCGCACAGACTGGATCCGGACCTGACCTGCTATGTTGCCGGTGTCGGGGCCGAGAACACCATCTCGTCGGTGCGGCTGGACCCGGGCGCGCAGGGCGCGGAGCGGATCCGCTTTTTCGCCACGCCGCAGGGCGACGGCACCGTTACCTGGCAATCGGGCATCCCCGAGGACATCCCGCATTGGTATGTCGATGCCGTGCATGGCGACATGCCGCGCGAGAAAGACGCCTTTCCTGCCTATCTCGAACTTCTGGAAACCGGCACGACCGCGCTGCTGAGCCGGCAGCCGCCGCGCAGCAGCCGCGCGGGGGCGGTCACCGAGATTGAAGTCATCGACGACCCGATCGAGTTGTATCCCGATCATGACGCGATCGTCAGCGATTTCATCGGCGCCCGGCGTCCCATGGCCGCAGCCGGCGCGGTGCCGGATACCCGCACCCGGGTGTCGGTGCTGCATGGCAACCTGCGCTTTGCCCCCAACCCGGTGATGGTGGGCCACTATATCGACGATCCGATGATGGGGGCCGAGGCAGCGCTGGACCAGTGTCTGGACAACCACCTGTCCCGGGTCCGCGATCTGGGCCTGTATCCCGGCAAACTGGAAACCTGCGAAGTCATCCTGCGCGAAGGCCGCGCCCCGGGCGGCGCTATCGTCGTCGGCCTGGGCGAATATGGCGAACTGTCGCCCGGGCGGCTGAAGGACACGTTCCAGCAGGCGGTGCTGCGCTATGGGCTGGCCGCACAGGAGCAGCGCAAGGCGCAAGAACGCCCCGGCGAAACGCCCCGTCCGCTGGGCCTGTCGACCCTACTGATCGGCCACAAGGGCACCAACATGACGGTGCAGCAAAGCGTCGAGTCGATCCTGCAGGCCGTCGCCGAGGCCAATGCGATTCTCGCCGACACACCGATCCGGGAATTGCAGTTCATCGAATTGTTCGATGACACCGCCTTTCAGGCCGCCAGCGCGCTGGACAATGTACGCGCCCTGGGCCGCATGGGGCAGACCTTTGAATTCGACGGCGAAATCCATCGGCTGCAGGACGCCAGGGTGCGCACGCGCTATGGCCGCCAAAAGGACTGGTGGCAGCGCATCAGCATCACCCAGAGCAGCGAGGACCCGAACCGCCTGAACTATGTCGCCGTCACCGAGACCGCGCGCTCGCCGCATCAGGTCACCGTGGTGCAGCCGCGCGCCCTGCAGCACCTGCTGACCCAGCGCAGCGACGGCACCGCCACCTCGCGCGATGTCGGCAAGCTGCTGTTCGAACTGCTGGTGCCGCGCGCGCTCAAGACCTTTGCCCGCGACAACCAGAACATCTTGCTGGAACTGGACCGGCACACCGCCTCGTATCCCTGGGAACTGATGGAGGACGATTTCCGCACCTTCGATTTCACCGGCACGCGGCGCAACGGCACCGACGTCGGCGAGACCGAGATCGAACCGCTGGTCACCCGCGCCCCCGTGATCCGCAAACTGATCACACCCGGGCCGAAAATTCCGCGCGCCACCACCGGCACCGCGTTGGTCGTCGGCGACCCGGAAAGCGATCTGCCGCCCCTGCCCGGCGCCCAGGCCGAAGCCGCCGAGGTCGCGGCCCAGCTGGCCAAGGCCGGTTGGTCACCGCGTCACCTGTCCCGCCCCAAAAACGGCTTTGACGTCATCAAAGAGATGATGCTGCACCCCGCCCAGCTGATCCACCTGGCCGGACACGGGGTCTATGCCTCGGACCGGCATGCGCGTACCGGCATGGTGTTGGGCCGGGATCTGTTCCTGAGCGTGCCGGAGATCCAGCAGATGCGCTATGTGCCCGATCTGGTGTTCCTGAATTGCTGCCATCTGGGGCACGTGCCGGGCACCGAGGTCAACGAGATCGCCGCCAGCCTGTCGGTGGCCTTTATCCAGCGCGGCGCCCGTGCCGTCGTTGCCGCGGGCTGGGAGGTGGACGACACCGCCGCCAGCCTGTTCGCCCGCAGTTTTTATGCCGAGATTCTGTCGGGTCGCAAATTCGGAAAGGCCGTGCATCTGGCTCGGCGGCAAGTCTTTCAGGCGCATTCCGACACCAACACCTGGGGCGCCTATCAGTGTTATGGCGATCCGGATTACCGGTTCCGCGAAACCGCCACCCGTGCAGGGCGGAGCCGCCGCCAGATGCGGTATTACTCGGTGCAGCACGCCACCAAGGCGGCGCGCAACATCGCCGAAAGCGCGGCCAGTGGCCGGGCCGGGCGCGATGCGTTGATGGCCCGGCTGGCCGGCATCGAATCCAGCGCCAAGGACTCGTGGACAACCGATGGCAATTGGTGTGCCGCCATGGGCAAAGCCTATGCCCGCATCGACGCCTTTGATCTGGCGATCCCGCATCTGGAACGGGTTTTGGCGCAACCGGATTCCGCTGGATCGCTGCAGACCATCCAGCGGCTGCAGGACCTGCGCGTGCGTCAGGCCTGCCATGTCTGGCAAAACAGTCCGGACGCCGCCACCCGCAGGGCGACGGCGGCAAAACTGCGCGATGCGGTCGATGCGGCCCTGTCCTGCTACGACAAGCTGGACGCGCTGACCGATGATGTCAGCACGCCGCGGCGCGAATGTCTGCGGGGCGCAGCGCAGGCGCATTTGGCACGGGTTCTGTCTGGTGCTGCCCGCAGCGCGACGTTGCAGGCCATGACCGACAGCTATGCCTCGGCGATGCGGTTGAGCCATGCCCGCGATCCGGACCGTCTGGACCTGTTTGCCGCCATCCACTGGCTGACCGGCGTCATCCTCGGCGGCGCTCCGCACATCGACGCGGCGACGGTTGCGGTCTGGCTGGACCGGATAGAGGATGAGAGCATCCGGCAGGATCGCGCGCGCCCCGGCTTCTGGACCGCCGTGGTGCAACCGCAGATCCAAATCCTGCGCGGCCTGCACGACCCGGCATGCGCCGACGAAACCCGGCTGGACGGGATCCGCCAGATGATCGACCGCGCCTGGCAACGCGGCGGCGCGTATCGGCAGGCGCTGGCCCTGCGCCAACAGCTCGCATTCATGCGCGACATGCGAGATCGGGACGACCGCAAAACCGGCGAATGGCTGGACAAGATCGAACGTCATGTCGCCGACATCACACCCGGCTCGCGCATCTGAAGTTGACCCGGGTGGGGCGCGCTACATCCTTGCGCGGATCCCGGCGCGCTCTGATCAGCCCATCTGGTATCCGGGGGTGGACAGCGAGATCGAGTTTTCCTCGTCATCCATGTCCTCGGGAATGCCTTCAAACAGGGGCGTGGACAAGTACCGTTCGCCGGTGTCGGGCAGCATCGCCAGGATGACCGATCCGGGTTCGGCCCGTTCAGCAACACCCATCGCCACGCCAAAGGTGGCGCCGCCGGAAATGCCGGTGAAAATGCCCTCTTTGCGCGCCAACAGCCGCGACCAATCGACGGCCTGAGGCCCGGCAATCGGGATCAGGTCGTCGTAGTATTTGCCGTCGATCGCCTCTTGCAACACCGACGGAATGAAATCCGGGGTCCATCCCTGGATCGGATGCGGCTCAAACGCCGGATGGCTGGCGGCGGGCGCATTGCCGGCGCCACGTTCCTGCGCATGACCGCTGCCCAGCAATTGGGCATTGGCCGGTTCGGACAAAATGATCTTTGTCTCCGGACGCTCCTTGCGCAGCACCCGCCCGACCCCGGACACAGTCCCGCCCGTACCATAACCCGACACCAGATAATCCAGCCGCTGGCCATCGAAATCGGCCAAGATCTCGCGCGCGGTGGTGGATTGGTGGATATCGGCATTCGCCTCGGTCTCGAACTGGCTGGCCAGGAACCAGCCATGGGCTTCGGCCAGCTCGACCGCCTTGCGATACATGCCGAACCCTTTTTCGGCGCGCGGTGTCAGCACGACCCGCGCCCCCAGCATCCGCATCAGCCGGCGACGTTCGATGGAAAAGCTGTCGGCCATGGTGACAACCAGCGGATAGCCCTTTTGCGCACAGACCATGGCCAGACCAATGCCGGTATTGCCGCTGGTGGCCTCGACCACCGTCTGGCCGGGCTTCAGCGTGCCCGCCCGTTCCGCCGCCTCGATGATGTTCACCGCCAGCCGGTCCTTGACCGAGGCCGCCGGATTGAAAAACTCGGCCTTGACATACATCGTCACGTGATCGGGACCCAGGTTGTTGACCCGGATCACCGGGGTATCGCCGATCGTGTCCAGCACGCTGGAAAACAAGCGCCCGCGTCCGCGGGTGGTTCTGATTTCGGAATTCTGGTCCATCTGTGCGTCCTTTCAAAATGGCATGAATCGGCAATGCTCCTGCGGCGATGGTGCCTTGGAAACCCGGCCGGGGCTAGCCCCCCATAATCCGGTTCGCGATTTCGCCGGGCTGGTCAATGCGCTATGGAACCACCATGGGCTGTTTTAATGCAATCATTTTCGATCTGGACGGCACGCTGGTACACAGCGCTCCCGACATGCAGGCCGCGGCCAATGCAGCGCTGGCCGATCTTGGCCGCCCGCCGCTGGATCTGGCGACGATCACCTCGTTCGTCGGCAACGGCGTGGAAAAGCTGATGGAACGCTGTCTTGCCGCGGGCGGCAGTATGTCGCCGGACCTGCTGCCGGTGGCGCTGACCCGGTTTCGACGTCATTATGACGCCAACCTGACCACGCTGACGCGACCTTATCCGGGAGTTGTCGACTGCCTCGCGCGGCTGCGGTACACCGGCTGCAAGCTGGCGGTCTGCACCAACAAACCCGTCGGTCCGGCGCGAACGATCTGTGCTCAGCTGCAGCTGGACGGCTTTTTTCACGCCATCACCGGGGCCGAACCCGGATTGTCGCGGAAACCGGACCCGCAGCCCTTGCTGGCCACCGTGACCCGGCTGGGCGTGCCAGCGGCCGAGACGCTCTATGTTGGCGACAGCGGCGTCGATTTCGCCACTGCGCGCAATGCCGGCATTGCCTTTCGGCTGTTTTCCGGCGGCTATCGTGCCGGCCCGATCCCGGGTCTTGACGCCGCGCAGATCTTTGACGACTGGGCAAGCTCCGGCCTGTTCCGGACCTAGAGCGGCGCGCCTAGAAATCCACCTCGATCGCCACGCCCCTTTGCGCCGCCAGATCGACGACGCTGGCCGCAACCGCCAGATCCTGCAGCCCGACACCGGTGCCGTCAAACAGGGTGATCTGGTCCTCGCTGCTGCGGCCCGGATGGCTGCCGTTGATCACCGCACCGATCTGGGTGATGTCCTCGGCGCGGATCACCCCTTGCGCCACCGCATGCTGCGCCTCGCCAATGCTGACCGACTGCGCGACGTCGTCGGTGAACACCGTGGCCCGCCCCAACAGTGCCGGGTCCACCTCCTGCTTGCCCCTGGTGTCGGTACCCATGCAGGCGATGTGCGTGCCCGGGCTGACCTGTCCAGCCGCGAGAATGGCGTCAAAGGACGAGGTGATCGAAATCAGCACATCCGCCTCGACCAAACCGTCCAGTTCGACGGCCTGAAACGGCACCCCGGCCGCATCGGCAATCTTCCGCAGGTTGCCCAACATTTCCGGGTGCAGGTTCCAGCCGATAACCTTTTCGAACGCCCGTTGTTCCAGCGCCGCCTGCAACTGGAAGGTCGCCTGATGGCCTGCGCCGATCATGCCGATCACCTTGGCATCGGGGCGCGCCAGATGCTTGATCGACACCGACGAGGCCGCTGCTGTGCGCAGTGCCGTCAACAGGTTGCCCCCGACCATCGCTTTGACGCGACCGGTATCGGGATCGAACAGGAAGACTGTGGATTGATGGTTGATCAGACCGAGTTTTTCCAGATTTTTCGGCCAGTACCCCCCGGCTTTCAATCCCAGCGTCAGCCCCACGCGATCAAACCCCCCCTTGAAACCATACAATGCTTCCTCGTGACCGATCGCTTCACGGATCACCGGAAAATTATAGGCATCACCTGACGCCATGGCGGAAAAAACCCGTTCCACCGCGTCATAAGCGGCCTTCCGCGTCATCAGATCCGCGATTGAACGTTCGGGCACGATCAGCATTCTCGTAACTCCTCGATGTGCGAGACCTTCTGACGCCCTCGCTTCTTCCTCTTGCATAAAATATCCTTAGGGGGGCGGGGGGGGGGGGGGGGAGAAGCAACCCCTCCCCCGCGACCACCCCCCCCCCCCCCCCCCCCCTCCCCCCCTCCCCCCCCCCCCCCCCCCCCCTCCCCCCCTCCCCCCCCCCCCCCCCCCCCCGCTTCCGTCGGATCGCACCAGCGATCCGACCCTCCCCCCCTAATACCCCCTGCCGCGGGCCGAAACCGGCCACAGGGTCTCGACCTTGCCGCCCCGTACGCCGACATACCAGTCGTGCACGTTGCAGGTCGGGTCGCAATGTCCCGGCACCAGCCGCAGCTTGTCGTTGACGGCCAGCGCGCCGCCCGGATCGGCCACCACGCCGTGTTCATCGGAACATTTCAGATATTCCACGTCATCGCGGCCAAACACCGTGGGCAGGCCGCTATCCACCGACTGCGCCTTGAGCCCGGCATCGACGATCGCCTTGTCGGGTTTAGCGTGGCTCATCACGCCGGTCAGGATGAACAGCGCGTTTTCCCATTCGCCCTGGTCGATCCGCTTGCCGTCCTGATCCAGAATCCGGCCGTAATCAGCATCCAGAAAGGCATAGGACCCGCATTGCAGCTCGTTATAGACGTTCGAATTGCTCTCGAAATAATAGGACCCGGTCCCGCCGCCGCCGACGATGTCGCAGTCCAGCCCGACCGCCTTCAGTCCCTGCACCGCATCCGCGACCTGATTGATCGCGACGTTCAGCTTTGCCTGGCGGTCCTCATATTTGTCCAGATGCTGCATCGCGCCCTGATAGGCCTGGATGCCGGCAAACTTCAGCCCTGGTGCCGCGTCGATCAGTTGGGCGATATCGACAACCGCCTCGGTTGTGGTGACACCGCAGCGCCCGGCGCCGCAGTCGATTTCAACCAGTGCTTCGATCTCGGTGCCGTGCCTGTCCGCCGCGGCGGACAGATCGGCCACGTTGGCCGGGTCGTCAACGCAGACCAGCACCCGGGCGCCCAGTTTCGGCATCCGCGCCAGCCGGTCGATCTTGGCCGGGTCGGTCACCTGATTGGACACCATCACGTCCTTGATGCCGCCACGGGCAAAGACCTCGGCCTCGGACACTTTCTGACAGCAGACACCACAGGCGCCACCCAGTTCCTCCTGCAGTTTGGCCACATCCACGGATTTGTGCATCTTGCCATGCACCCGGTGGCGCATGCCATGGGCGCGGGCATAGTCGCCCATCTTCCTGATGTTGCGCTCCAGCGCGTCCAGATCGAGGATCAGGCAGGGCGTCTGGATATCCTTTTCATCCATGCCCGGCAGCGCCGGCACGTCAAAGCCGACCTCGAGGTCGTCGAAATTTATCGGTGCATTCATCTTGCTCACTCCCAGATCAGCTGTTCATCCATGGCAATTTGTCCAGATCGACATTGCCACCGGTCACGATGACGCCCACGCGTTTGCCGGCAAAGACGTCGGGGTTCCTGAGGATGGTCGCCAGCGGCACGGCCGAGGACGGTTCCATCACGATCTTCATCCGGGCCCAGATCAGCCGCATGGCGTCGATGATCTCTTGCTCGGATGCGGTCAGAATGTCGGTCACGTGGTTGGATACGAAATGCCAGGTCAGGTCCTTCAGGGGCACCTTGAGCCCGTCCGCCACGGTCACCGGCGCATCGTCGGCGATGATGTGACCGGCCTTGAAGCTGCGATAGGCGTCATCCGCCTGTTCCGGTTCGGCGGCATAGATTTTCGTGTCCGGCGCTATGCTCGAGAGGGTCAGGCAGGTGCCCGAGATCATGCCGCCGCCGCCGATCGGCGCGATCACCGCGTCCAACCCCGGGACCTGTTCGGCCAGTTCGCGCGCACAGGTACCCTGTCCGGCGATGACGCGCGGATCGTTATAGGGATGCACGAAATCCGCCCCCGTGCGTGCCTGTACCTCGGCAAACACCGCCTCGCGGCTGCTGGTCGAGGGCTCGCATTCGGTGATCTTGCCGCCATAACCGATGACCGCGTCCTTTTTCGCCTGCGGCGCCGTGCGCGGCATCACCACGTGACACGGAATACCCCGCCGACCGGCGGCATAGGACAGCGACAGCGCGTGATTGCCGCTGGAATGGGTGGCGACACCGCGTTCGGCCTGTTCCTCGCTCAGCCCGAACACCGCGTTGGATGCCCCGCGCACCTTGAAGGCGGCGGCCTTCTGAAAGTTCTCGCATTTGAAGAACAATTCTGCCCCGGTCAGGTCGTTCAGAAAACGCGATGTCAGAACCGGCGTGCGGTGCACATGCGACTTGATCCGCTCATGCGCGGCCAGCATGTCGTCAAAGGTCGGAATGTACATGTCGCTGCCATCCTTCATCACGCTGCGGCCTGCCGGGCATTGCCCGCGCCGTGGCGATAATATTCCTGCGCCGCCGCGACGCCCGAACCCAGCTTGATGTCCAGCCCCAGATCGACCATCACCATCTCTGCGACCCCCAGGCCGGACAGCATCATCGCGTCCGTCAGGCTGCCCAGATGACCGATGCGGAACACCTTGCCGGCGACCTCGCCCAGACCGACGCCAAAGGCCATGCCATATTCATTGGCCGCACGGGTAACGATATCGGTGGCGTTGAACCCTTCGGGCGTGCGGATCGCCGAGACCGAGTCCGAATAGAGATCGGGCGACACGGCGCACAGGTCCAGCCCCCAGGCGTCGACAGCCAGCCGCACGCCCTGGGCGATGCGGTGATGACGGGCAAAGACATTGTCCAGCCCCTCGCCCAGCAGCATGTCCAGCGACAGTTTCAACCCGTTCATCAGCCCGACCGGCGGGGTATAGGGAAAGGCGTTGTTGTCATAGCCCTTGCCCATGTCACGCACATCGAAAAAGGTGCGCGGCAGGGTGGCGGTCTCGACGGCGGCCATCGCCTTTTGGCTGAACCCGACAATCGCCAGCCCTGCGGGCAGCATGAACCCTTTCTGGCTGCCGGTAACGGCAATATCCACGCCCCATTCGTCGAAACGGAAATCCATCGACCCGATCGAGCTGACACCATCGACGAACAGCATGGCCGGGTGCCCGGCCGCGTCCAGCGCGCGGCGCACCGCCGCAATGTCCGAGCGGACCCCGGTCGCGGTCTCGTTATGGGTGGCCAACACGGCCTTGATCCGGTGCCCGGTATCGGCGCGCAGGATCTCTTCGTAGCGATCTGCCGGCAGGCCATGCCCCCAGGCGGTCTCGACAATGGTGACATCCAGCCCGTGGCGCTGGCACATATCGATCCATCGGTGGCTGAACATGCCGTTGCGCGCGGCCAGAATGCCGTCGCCCGCCGACAGGGTGTTGCTGAGCGCGGTTTCCCAGCCGCCGGTGCCGGTGGACGGAAAGATGAAAATCTTGGCCGTTTCCGATTTCAGGACCCTGCGCACGCCGTCCAGACAGGGGTGCAGAATCTTGCCGAAAACCGGCGCGCGGTGATCGATCGTCGGCATGTAGCAGGCCTGGCGCACGGCCTCGGGCATGTTCGTCGGACCGGGTATGAATACGGGGTTCTGAAAGCTCATGCGATTGCCCTCCTATGGCGGTTGCAGCGACAATAACCCAGCCGCCCCGAGTCTCAAATTTTTTTGAAAAAATTTTTCATTTAGTGGAGGTTTGAGAAATATCTAGCATTTTCAAGCTATTGATTTTTTCATTGAACAATTGCTATTTTCAATACTATTAAGAAAGTGACTATGGACAGTGCTGTCGAGGACCGATGAAGCCCACGCCCAGACGAAAAGGACGCCCCAAGGCCTTTGACGGCAAACCGGCGCAGACCACGATTCAATCGCTGGATCGCGCGCTGGATGTGCTGGACACGCTGGCGCAGTCCAACGGTCTGACCCTGACCGAGATTTCCGACCAGCTGGACCAGTCGCCGGCAACGATGTACCGGGTGCTGTCCACATTAGAGGCGCGCGCCTTTGTCGAGGTCGATCCGGCGACGCAGGCCTGGCATATCGGCGCCACGGCCTTTCGGCTGGGCTCGGCCTTTCTGCGCCGCAGCAGCGTTGTCGAACGCAGCCGTCCGGTGATGCGTGCGCTGATGGAGGCGACGAACGAGACCTCGAATCTGGGGATCGAGAAACATGGCGAGGTGATGTTCATCGGGCAGGTCGAGACGCCCGAAACGATCCGCGCCTTTTTTCCGCCGGGGACGCTGTCCCCGATGCATGCATCGGGCATCGGCAAGGCGCTGCTCAGCCGTCGCGACGCCGACAGCCTGGTGCGGTTCCTGCGCCGCCACCGGCTGGACGGTTTCACCGACAAGACCCTTGTCTCTGCCGAAGCTCTGCACGCCGAGCTGGCGCGGACCCGCGCCCGTGGCTATGCGCTGGACGACGAAGAGCGCACCATCGGCATGCGCTGCGTCGCTGCACCGATCCTGAACCTCTATGGCGAAGCGGTGGCCGGCATCTCGGTTTCCGGCCCGACGCACCGGATGCCGCTGGATCTGATCGAGCGGATCGGTACGTTGGTCAAGGGTGCCGCCGCCGACCTGTCCCGCGCTCTGGGCGCACCGGAAGACGCCTGATCGCGCGGTTGCGGGCCACCGTCGGGGCATTGCCCCGGTTTGGCCGCCCCGCCCTTTTCTTCAGTCGCATTGCGCCGTGGTGACGGCGATCATGTGCAGGATGTCCTCGGAACTGCAGCCCCGCGACAGGTCGTTGGCCGGTTTCGCCAGACCCTGCAGGATCGGTCCGATGGCGACGGCGCCGCCGACCCGCTGCGCCACCTTGTAGGCAATGTTGCCGCTTTCCAGGTTCGGGAACACGAACACGTTTGCCGCCCCGCCCAGTGCCGAATCCGCTGCCTTGGATTTGGCCACGTCCGGCACAAAGGCCGCGTCGAACTGAATCTCGCCATCGACGATCAGATCGGGCTGCATTTCGCGCACCATCTGCGTCGCCTGCACCACCTTGGACACCTTTTCGTGGCTGGCGCTGCCGCGGGTCGAAAAGGACAGCATGGCGACGCGCGGCGTTTCGGCGACCAGCTGTTTCAGCGAAGCCGCCGACGCGCAGGCAATCTCGGCCATCTCGGCGGCGCTGGGTTCGATCACCAGACCGGCGTCGGCAAAGATATGCGCGCCCTTGGTCTCGTGATGCTCCTTGCAGAACAGCATCAGGAAAAAGCTGGACACCAGCTTGGCGTCCGGCGCGGTGCCGATCATCTGGATCGCGGTGCGCACGATTTCGGCGGTGGTGGTTACGGCGCCGCCCACGGTGCCATCGGCGAGCCCCATGCGCACCAAGAGCGCGGCAAAGACATTGGGATTGCGAATCTCGCGCGCCGCGTCTTCGGGTGTGGCGCCCTTGTGCTGACGCAATTCGAGATATTGCCGGGCCATCGCGTCCGCATGCGGCGTGTCGTTCGGATCGTGGATCTCGATACCGTCCAGATCGCTGCCGCCGGCCGCCGCCAGCTTGTCGCTGATCTCGGCCTTGTCGCCGACCAGCACGATGCGTCCGACCTTTTGTTTTCGGGCCAGGATTGCGGCCTCGATCACGCGCGGATCGGTGCCTTCGCTCAGAACGATTTTCCGGTCCGACCGGGCGGCGTTGGCAAGCAGGATCTGTAGAGGTTTCATGTCAGGGCTCCGTGGGTTCAGAGGAATCAGGCCGAATAGTCGCGGATCACGAAATGCTTGGTGGTGGTTTCCAGAACCTCCCAATAGCCCTCAAAGCCATTGGGAATCAGGAACGAGTCGCCGGCGCGGAACTCCTGCGCGGTGCCATCCGCCGCAATCAGCCTGACGTGACCCGTAAGGATCACGCAGAATTCGTCACGATCGGCAAAGGCGTGCCATTTGCCCGGTGTGCTGATCCAGGTCCCGGCCAGCAGCGTGCCGTCCGGGCTGGTATATTGCATCTGGGTCTCGTGATGCGGGTCGCCGGCAACCACCCGGTCGGGCAGGTCGGACAGGCGCCGCTTGGTCGTCGTCGTCGGGATCTGGAAATCGATGACGGGTCGGGTCATGTCATTGTACCTCGGTCATATAGGGTCAGCTGGCGAAATGGGCGATGCCGTACAGGATGAAACCGGCGATAAAGACGGTTTCCGCCACGATCAGGATGATCGCCTGACCGCCGACATCCAGAATGGTCCTGAGCGAAGTCTTCATGCCCACCGCCGCGATCGAGATCAGCAGCGCCCAGCGCGACAGGTCGCCAAGCAGGCTCTGGATGACGCTGGGGATCAGACCGAACGAGTTGATCGCCGCCAACAGCAGAAACATCAGGACAAAGAACGGGACCAGCGGCGGACTCTTGCCTTCGCTGTCGGCAAGCCGCGCGTCGTCGGAATAAGCACGGATCAACAGCGAGAACACCAGGACCACGGGCGCCAGCATGGTCACCCGGATCAGTTTCACCAGGGTTGCAGTCTCACCGGTCTCTTCGCTGACGGAAAAGCCCGCACCGACCACCTGCGCCACGTCATGAATGGTGCCGCCCAGAAACACACCGGTTGCCAGGTGATCCAGATCCAGCGCCTGGGTGATGATCGGATAGAGGATCATCGCCAGAGTGCTCAGCACGGTCACCGACAGCACGGTGAAAATCAGGTTGCGCTCGGAATGCTCGTTCTTGGGCAGCACCGCGGCGATGGCCATGGCGGCAGAGGCGCCGCAGATCGCGACCGAGCCACCGGTCAGCAGCGCAAAGCGCCAGCCGCGGCCCAGCAGCTTGGCCCCCAACAGACCGAACAGGATGGTCAGGATGACCCCCGCGATGGTCAGGCCGATCAGCTTGGGCCCGAGACCGATCAGCAACTCGACACTGATCCGCGCGCCCAGCAGGGCGACACCGATGCGCAGAACCGTGCGCGAGGTAAAGGCGATGCCGGAAACGCACCGGCCCTCTTCTGCGAGAAAGTGAAAGGCGATGCCCAGCAGCAGCGCCATCAGCATCGCGGGCGCACCGTAGTGGTCGGACAGAAATTGAGCAGCCACGGCGACGATGACCGAGACCAGAAAGCCATAGCCGTTGTTGAACAGGAACTTTTGTGTCCTGGCAACAAAGCCTTCATTGGCAGCGATTGCAGTCGACATGATGAAAACCTCGTGTCACGGGTCGCGCGGAACGGCCCAGGGGATCGGCACCGCTCTCGCCAAAGTGACGGGCGGGCCGGAAATCGGCTAAATTTCCGGGGCGGCGGTGTTTGCCGCCCCGGGGTGGAGTGGGTCAGTCGACCTGCTGCGGGCGCATGTCGGCCTTGCTGATGCCGGCAACCTTGACCGGTTTCTTCATCGCGTCGCGGCGGAAGGGTTCGCCCAGTTCCTGGTTCAGAACGACTTCGATGAAGGTGGTCACGCCGTCCTTCATCTGTTCCTTGACGGCGGTGTTCAGCACGTCGGTCAGCTGTTCCATCGACGTGGCCTGAACCCCCTTGAGGCCGCAGCCCTCGGCGATCTTGGCATAGTTCACGTCCAGGTTCAGTTCGGTGCCGACAAAGTTGTCATCATACCACAGGGTCGTGTTGCGCTTTTCGGCACCCCACTGGTAGTTGCGGAAGATGATCATGGTGATCGCCGGCCAGTCACCGCGGCCACAGGCGGTCATCTCGTTCATCGAGATGCCGAATGCACCGTCACCGGCAAAGCCGACCACTGGCACATCCGGGCAACCGATCTTGGCGCCGAGGATCGCGGGCAGGCCATAGCCACAGGGGCCAAAGAGGCCCGGTGCCAGGTATTTGCGGCCCTTTTCGAACGACGGATAGGCGTTGCCGATGGCACAGTTGTTGCCGATGTCGGACGAGATGATGGCATCCTTGGGCAGTGCCGACATGATGGCACGCCAGGCCTGACGCGGGCTCATGCGGTCGGGCTGGCGGGCGCGGGCGCGCTCGTTCCAGGTGACGCCTTCGTCGTTGTCGTCCTCGTGATCCATCGAGCTGAGCTCCTGGGCCCACCGCGACTTGCGCTCGGCGATCTCTTCCTTGCGCGCCTTGCGGCCCTTGTCGCCGGCACCGTCCGACAGGTTGGCCAGCAGCGCTTCGGCCACCTTTTTGGCATCGCCCTGGATGGCGACATCGACCTTCTTGGTCAGACCGATGCGGTCCGAGTTGATGTCCACCTGGATGATCTTGGCGTTCTTGGGCCAGTAATCGATGCCATAGCCGGGCAGGGTCGAGAACGGGTTCAGACGGTTGCCCAGCGCCAGTACGACGTCGGCTTTCTGGATCAGTTCCATCGCCGCCTTGCTGCCGTTATAGCCCAGCGGTCCGACACCCAGCGGGTGGTTGCCCGGGAAGGCGTCGTTGTGCTGATAGCCACAGGCCACCGGGGCGTCCAGCGCTTCGGCCAGCTGGCGGCTGGCATCGATGGCACCGGCCAGGATGGCGCCGGCACCGTTCAGGATAACCGGGAACTCGGCTTCGCTGAGCAGCTTTGCCGCAGCCTGGATCGCCTGCTCGCCACCGGCGGGGCGCTCCAGACGGATGATCTGGGGCAGCTCGATGTCGATGACCTGGGTCCAGTAGTCGCGCGGGATGTTGATCTGCGCCGGGGCGGACCCACGATGCGCTTTCTCGATCACCCGGTTCAGAACCTCGGCCATGCGGCTGGGGTCGCGGACCTCTTCCTGATAGCAGACCATGTCGGCAAAGGCGCGCATCTGCTCGATTTCCTGGAAACCGCCCTGACCGATGGATTTGTTGGCCGCCTGCGGCGTCACCAGCAGCAACGGGGTGTGGTTCCAGTAGGCGGTCTTGATCGACGTCACAAAGTTGGTGATGCCGGGACCGTTCTGGGCGATCGCCATGCTCATCTTGCCGGTGGCACGGGTGTAGCCGTCAGCGATCATGCCGCCGGTGGTCTCATGGGCACAGTCCCAGAACTTGATCCCGGCGGACGGGAACAGGTCCGAAATCGGCATCATCGCCGAGCCGATGATGCCAAAAGCATGCTCGATCCCGTGCATTTGCAGAACCTTGATAAAGGCTTCTTCGGTGGTCATCTTCATGGGTTTTCTCCTTGAACAATAGAAAAGTCTTACCGGTCCGCCGGGGCAGTTAATGAGACCCGACGGCCTGTTTTGTTTCCGTCCCGAGCGGGATCAGAGGATTTCGTCGTTGAGGTAATACCAGGGGTACATGATACGCTGACCAAGCCGGCGGAACGGGGTCAGTACGCCGTGGCTGGGCAGAGGCGAAGTAAAGATCGGCAGGTCGAGTTCCTTGCCTTTTCCCGCAACCAGCTGTGCCAGACGCTTGCCGGCCTGGGCGGAATACATCACGCCGTTGCCGCCATAGCCCATGGCATAAAAGATCTTCTGTTTCGGGTCGGGCTGGAAAATCCGCGGCATCATGTCGTGGCTGACATCGACCCAGCCCCACCAGGAGTAGTCCAGATCGATCCCTTCCAGCGCCGGGAACTTGCGGTACAGGCCCTTTTGCAGCAGCGCCAGGTGCTTTGGGTTCTCGGCATCCGGTCCGGTGATCGCACTGCGGCTGCCGATCTGCACCCGGTTGTCGGGCAGACGACGGTAGTAGTGCCGCAGCGTGCGGGTATCGGTCAGCGGCGAGGTGGCCTGGATACCGCATTCCTGCAACTCGTCATCGGTCAGCGGCCGCGTCACGATCGAGTTCGACAGGATCGGCATCAGGCGATGCTTGGTCCGCTCGTTCAGTCCCGGCGGGGTATAGCCTGCCGTCGCCAGCGCAACCGCACGGGCCTTGACCGTACCACCGGGCGTGGTCAGATGATGCACGCCGTCCTTGGTCTTCCATCCCATGACCGGGCTGGCGGTATGGATCGTTGCACCCAGCTTGCGGGCCAGCCGAACATAGTCAAAGGCCAGCTTTGCGGCATGGATGGCGGTTCCGTCCGGTTCCCACATGGCGCCGTGGGCTTCCTGATCGCGGACATGCTGTTCATGCAGCTCTTCGCGGCCGATGATCCGCGAGGCATAGCCGAACACGTCGTTCAGCAGCGCGCTTTCCTTTTCCAGTTTGGGCATCACCTTTGCGCGGTGCGCGATATAGTAATGCCCACCGGTCTGTGGATCGCAGTTGATGTCGTCGGACCCGATCAGGTCGTTGAACAGCTCGAAGGCTTCGCACACCTCGGCATGCATCTTCTTGGCGACCTCGACCCCCCAGCGTTCGATCCACTGCGACCGTTTCAGCCGGCCAGAAGAGATCTGTGCCTGTCCGCCATTGCGGGTGGAACAGCCCCAGGCCACGGTGTTGGCTTCCAGAACGGTCGCCTTGATGCCGTGTTCTTTGGCCAGGTGGATGGCGGTTGACAGGCCGGTATAGCCCGACCCGATTACAACGACATCGGCGTCGACATCACCCGAGATGGGTCCGTCATCTTCCGGCGGCGTGCCGGCCGTACCGATCCAGTAGGTCGGTGCATGATCGCGGTTGTGCCCCGGACCCGCATCGATGATGGGATCATAGCGGGGATCGTAGCTGCCTTTTGGCCAATGACGTGGCCGTTTTGAATCCGACATGTCGATTATCCATGTATAAGGTGGCGGTTGCTATTAGGCTTTGAAAGGTGGCCGGGCCTTGCGCAGGGCCTGTTTGACGACGATCTTGCCGTCGCGCAGCGTGAACAGGTCAGCGCCCTGGGCCTCGATCCGCATGCCGTTGGCATCGGTTCCCGAGAAGGTCCATTCCGAAACGGCACGGTCGCCATGCACAAAGTGGCTGTGGTGGTCCCAATGGGCGTCCTTCATGCCGGCCCAAACCGCAGAGAAGGCTTTGGCGATGGCATCCGCGCCTTCGACCTTGGCGCCATAGGCGGCATCGCCACCCACGGTATAGAACACGCAGTCATCGGCAAAGTGGGTCATCACCGCATCGACGTCATGGCGGTTGAACGCATCGAACGTGTCGGCGAAGTCCTGGGCAGTCAGAGTCTTGGTCATTGTGTTTATCCTTGTCAGTCAGCTTTGCTTGGTCATGTCGCCGGTGTCCTTGAACGGCACCACCAGCGTTGGAATATCGGCCCGCCGCAGCACACGCTTGGCGACGGTGCCCAGGAACGTGTGGGTGAACCCGTGGTCATGGGCCCCCAGCACGATCAGGTCACAATTCAGGTCCTTGGCCCGGCGCAGAATGGCTTCGGCGGGGTGGCCCTCGATGACTTCGACCGAGGTAACCTGATCGCGAATGCCGGCGTCCTTCTTGTCCATGGCCGCCCAGAATTGTTCCTGGCGCTGCGCCAGGATGGCCTCGACCATCTCGCTGCGATGCTCGAGCGCCTGTTCACGCGTGCCCTTGTTCAGAACATAGAATTGCAGCGCGATCCGGGCGTCGTCGGACAGGGGCTCGGTGACGTGCAGAACGTGAATCTCGGCACCGGTGGCCTGCGCCAGGCTGGCGGCGTGGCGCAGCGCATAGGTCGAGTTCTCGGACAGATCGGTCGCGAACAGAATGTTGGTGATAGTCGGTTTCATGTCGATTTGACCTTTCAGTATCCAAACACACGCGGCAGCCACAGCGACAGTTGCGGGAAGAACGCGATGACGAAGATGGCGATGGTGTTCACCGCGGCAAACGGCAGGGCCCGGATCGAAATGTTCTCGATCGAGATGTTCGAGATGCCCGACGCGATGAACAGGTTCTCGCCCAGCGGTGGCGTCTGAAAGCCGATCCCCAGCGTACAGATCATCACGACACCAAAGTGGATCGGGTCGATGCCGACGCTATAGGCCACCGGCAGCATCACCGGCACCAGGATCAGGATCGCGGCCAGGGTCTCCATGAACATGCCGACGAACAGCAGGAAGAAGATGATCATCGCCCAGATCACATACAGGCTGTCAGTCAGCGCCAGCATGCCGTTGGCAATGATCGCCGGGATCTGGTTCTCGACCAGCAGGCGGCCAAAGACGGTGGCGGTGAACAGGATCAACAGCACGCGGCCGGTCAACCATGTCGTGGTTTCCAGCGACCGGTTCAGCGATTCAAAGCTCAGCTCGCGATAGATAAAGACACCGACGAACAGCGTGTAAAAGATCGCGACAATGGCGGCCTCGGTCGGGGTGAAAAAGCCGGAATAGATACCGCCCAGGATCACCACAGGCGCCATCAGCGACCAGAATCCGCGATACATCTCGCACAGCACGTTGCGCAGCGACCAGCCTTCGGCCGAACCGGTATAGCCGTGCTTTTTGCACAAGGCCCAGTTCATGACCAGCAGGCTGCCGGCGATGACAAAGGCCGGAACAAAGCCTGCGATGAACAGTTTCGAGATCGAAACGGTCTGGAAGGTGCCGAATTTCTCGACCGCTTCGGGCGGCGCGGCCATGCCCAGCGCGGCAATCCCGAAAATGACCATCGGAATGGACGGCGGAATGACGATGCCCAGGCCACCCGCCGATGCGGTCACGGCCGAGGAATAGCCACGGTCATAGCCGCGCTTGATCATTGCCGGGATCATCAACATGCCGACAGCGGCGGTGGTGGCCGGCCCCGAACCCGAGATCGCGCCAAAGAACAGGCACGCCATGACGGTGGCGGCGGACAGGCCGCCGGTGAACGGTCCGGCAAAGCTTTCGGCGACATTGATCAGCCGCCGCGAGATTCCGGCCGCCTCCATCAGCGCCCCGGCCAGAATGAACGCCGGCAGCGCCATCAGCGGGAACGAGCCCACCGAGGTAAAGGCGATCTGCACGAATTTGATCGGGTTTTCACCCAGGTACAGGAACGATATCAGCGACGAGACACCCAGTGCCACGGTGATCGGCGCGCCCAGCACCAGCAGCCCAAGAAACGAGCCGAAGAGTATAGTGACGATTTCATTTTCCATTGGATCTATCCCTGTGCTCGCCTTCAGTCTTGATCGGTCTTGTAGTCTTCGAGGTCGATTTTATCCGGGTCACGGACGTCTTCCCCTTTGATAAGCTTTTGATAATTCACCTGAAGTATGCGAATGGTCATCAGCGTGAAGGCGATGGGCAGGATCATGTAGATCCACTTCATCTCGATCCCCAGCGTCTGGGATTTCCAGAACTTGTTCATCCGGAAGAACACGAAATCGACGGCCAGGTAGACAAAGTAGACGTTGAAAAAGAGCCAGAAGAGATCCGCAAAGCCCTCGATCCACTTGACCCAGGAGCGCGGCAGCATGCCGAACTGGAACGTCACGCGGTTATGCGCACTCATCTTGGCGGCATAGCTGGCGCCGAAAAACACGAACCAAACGAACATGTAGACCGATAGTTCCTCGATCCACGAGAACGAGTGATCAAACAATTCGCGCGACAGGACCTGCACGAACAGCAAGCAGACGAATGTCAGCAGCAGGACACGGCAGATATAGCTTTCGAAATTGTTCAAGACTGTCCAGAACTTAGCCATTTTGATCTCCTCCCAGGGGTGGGAGCGCGCGGGCGCGCTCCCATTTTTTTGTTTTTATTGAACCGGGTCGCGACCCAGGGCGGTGAGAACGGCGTTCAGTTTTTCGACGCCACCGATGGAGTCGTAGAACTTGGGCCAGACAGCTTCGGTCGCCAGCTTGATGAACTCTTCCTCGTTGTTTTCGGGGTCGGTGATCTCCATGCCCTTGGCGATCAGCTCTTCCTTGATGGCCGCTTCGGATTCGCGCAGGAACTGGGCGCTGGCCAGGGTGGCCTCTTTGCCCGCCTCAAGAATGATCTGCTGATCCGCTTCCGACAGGTCCTGAAAGACGGCTTCGGAGATGATCAGCGGCTCGATCGAGAAGATGTAGCGGATGTTGGTGATGTATTTCTGGACTTCGTAGAACTTCATCGCGTTGATGGTCAGGTACGGGTTGTCCTGGCCGTCGACGACCTTTTGCTGCAGGCCGGTAAAGGTCTCGGACCAGGCCATCGGCGTCGGGTTCACGCCCCAGGCCTTGTAGGTGTCGATCATGATCTCGTTCTTGGGAACGCGGATGACCAGACCCTGCAGGTCGGCAACCGAGTGAACCGGCTTGGCCGAGTTGGTCAGAACCCGGAACCCGGTATAGGTCCAGGCGATGATGCGCACGCCGGCATCCCGCAGGGTGTTTTCGGTCAGTTCGGCACCGATCGGACCCTGGGTCAGCTTTTCAGCGTCTTCCAGGCTGAGAATGACGTAGGGCAGGGTAAAGACGCCCACGGTTGGCGAAAACGGCGTGATGTTGTTGATCGCCAGCAGCGACATGTCCAGCGTGCCGATGGCCGCATCGTTCACGGTGTCCTGCTCGGAACCGAGCTGGCCGTTCAGGAACATGGTCGCGGTATGCGCGCCGCCGGATTTCTCCTCCAGCGCCGCGATGAATGCCTTGCCGGTGGCTTCCTGCGCACTGCCGGCGCTGTCGCCCACGGCGATCTTGAATTCCTTGGCTTGTGCGGCGCCAAGGCTCAGCAGCAAGGATGCTGCCGCGACGCTGGCCACCGAGTTAAAGCGGGTGATGAATGTCATTTAGTCCTCCACGTGGAATAGTTCTGTGTCTTTGTGCACATCTTGCGGCGGTGTTTCCTCCAACAGCCGCGAAGATAGAAATTGTTAACGTCAAAGCCCAAGTCACCAATAGTGCCAGTTTTTCAATTGACTTAGACCAGCAAGGTTGTGAGGCTGGCCGGGTGCACGCAAGCAGAATTCCAGCCGAAGTTTTTTTTCTGGACCGCGCCTCGGCCCGGCCCTTGCAGGCGCAGATCCGCGAGTCGGTCGTCACGGCGATTCTCTCGCAATTGATCCTGCCCGGCTCGCGCATGCCCTCGTCGCGCAATCTGGCCGCTCATCTGGGGGTGGCGCGAATGACGGTGACATTGGCCTTTCAGGAACTGGTGGCGCAGGGATATCTGGAAACCGTCTCGCGCAGCGCCTATGTGGTCGCCGAATCCGAAGCCCTGACCCGGCTGACCCTGGACGATCCGATGGGCCACCCGCCCGACGCCGTGTCCTGGAGAAACATCCTGGCCAGTTCGCTGACCACCCGGCGCCGGGTGGTCAAGCCGCATGACTGGCGCAGCATGAAATATCCCTTTGCCTATGGCCAGATGGACGGCACCCTGTTCAATCACTCGGCTTGGCGAGATTGTGCACGTCAGGCCATGGGCAAGAGGGATTTCGACGAACTGGCCGGGGATTTCGCCCATCACGATGACCCGCTATTGCTGAACTACATCCGGGCTCGGGCTCTGCCGCGGCGCGGGATTTCGGTCACCGCTGATCAGATTCTGGTGACGGTCGGTGCCCAGAACGCCCTGTGGCTGGTGATCGAACTGCTGACCCGGCGCCCGCTGCGGGCAGTCTGCGAGAACCCGGGCTATCCCGACACCCGGCAGGCGCTGCGCTGGTGCGGCGCCGAGGTCACCACGGTGAATGTCGACGGACATGGTCTGCCGCCCGATCGTATCCCCCGCGGCATCAGCGCGGTTTTCGTCACCCCCAGCCATCACGCGCCGACCGGTGCCACCATGCCGCCCGCCCGTCGCCGCGAATTGCTGGCCAATGCCGACAGTCGCGATTTCGTCATCATCGAGGACGATTACGAGTTCGAGATGAGCTTTCTTGAAGCGCCCAGCCCGGCTCTGAAATCCTATGATCGCAGCGACCGGGTTCTCTATGTGGGCAGTTTTTCCAAGGCGCTGTTTCCCGGTCTCAGGCTGGGATATCTCGTCGGGCCACCCGCGGTGATCGCCGAGGCCCGGGAGCTGCGGTCGATGATGCTGCGTCACCCGCCGGGCCATCTGCAGCGCACCGCCGCCTATTTCCTGGGCCAGGGACATTACGAGTTGCTGGTGCGCGACATGCGCCGGCAATTCGCCCGCCGGCGTCAGGCCATGCAGGCCGCGCTGGCGCGGACCGACCTGCAGATCGCCGGTGCGGCACGGTTCGGCGGCTCCAGCCTGTGGATCAAGGGACCGCCGGGTCTGGATGCCTCGGTACTGGAGAAGGAACTGCTTCAGGACAGCGTCCTGATCGAATCAGGGGCGCCGTTCTTTGCCGGCACCGGCAGGCCGACCGAGTACTTTCGGCTGGGCTATTCCTCGATCGCTGAGGAGCGCATTGCAGAGGGGATCGAACTGATCGACCAGCGCGTCAGGGTGCTGACCCGCTGAAACGGTGCCGGCATCACCACTGGCCGCCCGTCACGGCACGGGCGACGGCGCCAGCAGACCCCTGCCTTGCTGGGCAACGAAGTCCAGGAAATAGCGAATCTTGGGGTCCTGCAGCTTGCGATGCGGATAGAGACAGCCAAAGATCGCCGGCACCGGCGGCGTGTCGGGCAGCACCTCGACCAGCCGGCCATCGCGCAGATGCGCGGCCACGTCGAACAGCGGTTTGTTGACGATGCCGCGCCCGTCCAGTGCCCAGTCGGTCAGCACGTCGCCGTCATCGGCATCGAACTTGCCGGATACTTCCAGCTTGCGCTGGCCCGTCCCGGTCCGCAGCACCCAGAAATATTCCGGCGATCGCGGATAGCGCAGCAGCAGGCAATTGTGCCGGTCCGACAACAGATCGTCCGGGTTGTCCGGCACGCCGTGTCGCGCCAGATAGTCCGGCGCGGCGCACAACACCCGCGCGCAATCATCGATCTTGCGCAGTTTAAGCGTCGAATCCCGTGGCACGCCGACGAAAAAGGCCAGGTCCAGCTTGTCCGTCAGGAGGTCGACGGTCCGGTCCGACAGGCGCATCTGCACGCGGGTATCGGGAAATTTCTCGACGAAGCGGGGAATCAGCGGCGCAATGATGCGCCGCCCTGCGCCCAGCGGGGCGGCCACGCGGATGACCCCGCGCGGCTGGCCCGAAAAGTTCGCGACCATCGCCTCGGCTTCGTCGATCGTGCCCAGAACCCTGCAGGCATGGTCATAGAACTTTCGCCCGACTTCGGTCGGGCTGAGCGAACGGGTGGTGCGGTTGAACAACCTGACCCCAAGATGTTTTTCCAGTTCCTTGATGCGCTTGCTGGCCACTGCCGGCGTCAGCCGCAGGTCGCGGCCGCCGGATGTGATGCTGCCCAGATCGACGACGCGGGTGAATACGCGCAGGCTTTCCACATATGGCATGATCGGGCCTCTCTGATTGCCGTCCAAAGTCAGCCGCGACGGGCCGATGCGCCAGCATAACCCATATTCGCCTTTTTCAACACATCGTTGAAAGATTTCCTCGAATGACAGCGTATTCGGATGCAATCGGATGCGATACTCTGAACATCATCCGACACCAACCGGCAGCATTGCCCTGGAGGCCCCATGACCCACCGCGACGACATCCGCTTTCTGCTGAACGGGCAAGACGTGGCGATCCGCGATGTGGCGGCCAGCCAGACCCTGCTGGACTTTCTGCGGCTGAACCGGCGCCTGACCGGCACCAAGGAGGGCTGCGCCGAGGGCGATTGCGGCGCCTGCACGGTGCTGGTCGGTCGTCTGACCGATACCGGGCTGCACTATGAGGCGGTCAATGCCTGCATCCGTTTTCTGGCGACGCTGAACGGCTGTCACGTGGTGACCATCGAACACCTGTCGGCACCGGATCGCGGTCTGCACCCGGTCCAGCAGGCCATGGTCGACTATCACGGCAGCCAGTGCGGGTTCTGCACGCCGGGGTTCGTCATGGCGTTATACGCGCTGTGGATGGAACATCCCGAGCCGACCGAACAGCAGGTCGAGACGGCCCTGCAGGGCAACCTGTGCCGCTGCACCGGCTATCAGCCGATCCTGCGCGCGGCGGCGGCTATGGGACGTTACGGCAGCCCGGCGGCGGATTACCTGACTGCCGAACGTGCCGCGATCACCGCCCGTCTGGGCGATCTGCGCGACGGGCGTCGCATCGTCACCGGCCCGGAAACGGATCGGTCGATCCTGCCGGCCGATGTGGACGACCTGGCCGCCGTTCTGGCGGATCACCCCAGGGCCACCATCGTGGCGGGGGCAACCGATGTCGGGCTGTGGGTCACCAAGTTCCTGCGCCCGATCTCGCCGGCGGTGTTCATCGGCCATCTGCAGGGGCTGAAATCGGTCGAAATCGGGACGGATGCGCTGATCATCGGTGCCTGTGCCAGCTATACCGATTGCCAGGATGCCATCGCCGCAACGTTCCCGCATCTGGCCGCCTATTGGGATCGCATCGCCGGCTGGCAGGTGCGCAATATGGGCACCGTGGGCGGCAACATCGCCAACGGGTCTCCCATCGGCGACACACCGCCGGTCCTGATCGCGCTGGGTGCCACGATCACCCTGCGCCGCGGCGGCGACCGTCGCACCTTGCCGCTCGAGGACTTCTTTGTTGAGTACGGCAAACAGGACCGCAGGCCCGGCGAATTCGTCGAAACCATCCATGTGCCGCGCGCAGTGCCCGGGCAGCGCGATGCCGCATACAAGATTTCGAAACGCCGCGACGAGGACATTTCCTCTGTCGCCGCCGGTCTCAGCGTGACCGTCAGCGACGGGACCATTCAGGACTGCCGGATCGCTCTGGGTGGCATGGCAGCCATACCGAAACGCGCCACGGCCGCCGAGGCCGCCCTGCGCGGCCAGCCCTGGGGCGAAGCTGCCTTTCGCGCCGCAGCCGAGGCGATGCGCGGGGATTTCACACCGCTGACAGATATGCGCGCATCGGCCGATTACCGCATGCTCGCAGCGCAGAACCTGTTGCTGCGGTTTTTTCTGGACCACGACGCGGGCACCACCGAGCCGGTGCAACTGGAAACGGCTTGACCGAGGGGGAACGGACATGAAGGACAACCTTGCCATCACTGGCGGCGTTCACACCAACCGACCGCATGACAGCGCCATCAAGCATGTCACCGGCCGCGCCGAATACACCGACGACATCGCCGAACCGATCGGCACGCTACATGCCTATCTGGGCGTGTCCACGGTGACCCATGCCCGGATCAAGGCCATCGACCTGACCAGGGTGCGCAATGCGCCCGGGGTGGTCGGCGTGCTGACGGCAGACGACATTCCCGGCGTCAACGATATCAGCCCGACCGGGCTGCATGACGAGCCGGTGTTTCCCACCGAAAAGGTGGAATTTCACGGCCAGCCGCTGTTCGCCGTCGTGGCCCAGACCCGCGATGCCGCGCGCCGGGCCGCCGAACTGGCACAGATCGACTATGAGCCGCTGCCGCATGCGCTGGACCCCATCGCGGCGCAACAGGCCGGTTATCCGCATGTCACGGCCCCCCTGAAACTGGAACGGGGCGACGTGGCAGCGGGGTTTGCCGGCGCCGCGCACCGCATTCAGGCCCGCATGACGGTGGGCGGACAGGATCACATGTATCTCGAGGGTCAGATCGCCTTTGCCCTACCCGGCGAGGATGACGACGTGATCCTGCATTGCTCGACTCAGCATCCCAGCGAGGCGCAGCACATGGTCGCGCATGTTCTGGGCGTGCCCTCGAACGCGGTCACGGTCAACGTGCGCCGGATGGGCGGCGGGTTCGGCGGCAAGGAAAGCCAGATGAACCTGTTCTGTGCCGTGGCCGCGATTGCCGCCAAGAAATGGAACCGCGCCGTCAAGATCCGGCCCGACCGCGATCAGGACATGACCGCCACCGGTAAGCGGCACGATTTCGTCGTCGACTATGACGTCGCCTTTGACGGCGAGGGCCGGATTCAGGCGGTCGAAGGCAGCTTTGCCGCCCGTTGCGGATTTTCCTCGGACCTGTCCGGCCCGGTCACCGACCGCGCGCTGTTCCATGCCGACAACGCCTATTTCTATCCGCATGTACGTCTGGTCAGCCATCCGATGAAGACCAACACCGTCAGCAACACCGCCTTTCGCGGGTTTGGCGGCCCGCAGGGGGTGATCGTCGCGGAACGGATGATCGAAGAAATCGCATATGCCCTGGACAAGGACCCGCTGGACGTGCGCAAGGCCAATTTCTATGGCGGTGCGGGGCGCGATCTGACCCCCTATCACCAGCAGGTCGAGGACAACATCCTGCCCCGCCTGATCGGAGAACTGGAAAGCAGCAGCGACTATCGCGCCCGGCGCGCGGCCATATTGGCGCATAATGCCGGTGCCAGCGTGATCAAGAAGGGCATCGCCCTGACCCCGGTCAAGTTCGGCATCTCGTTCACCGCCACCTGGTACAATCAGGCCGGCGCCCTGATCCATGTCTATAATGACGGGTCGATCCACCTGAACCATGGCGGCACCGAGATGGGACAGGGGTTGAACACCAAGGTCGCACAGGTGGTGGCCGACGCCTTTCAGGTCGATTTCGACCGCATCAAGATCACCAGGACCACCACCGAAAAGGTGCCCAACACATCGGCCACGGCGGCCTCATCCGGCAGCGACCTGAACGGCATGGCGGCCCTGAACGGGGTCGAGCAGATCAAGGCCCGACTTATCGATTTCGCCGTCGCCAAGTGGGAGGTGACCGCCGATCAGGTCGAATTCCTGCCCAACCAGGTACGGATCGGCGAAACGCTGCTGTCCTTTGACGACTTTGTCAGACAGGCCTACATGGCCCGTGTTCAGCTGTCCGCCGCGGGGTTCTACAAGACCCCGAAAATCCACTGGGACCGGGACAGCGGCAAGGGCCGGCCGTTCTATTACTATGCCTATGGCGCGGCCTGTTCCGAGGTTTCCGTGGATACCCTGACCGGCGAATACCGGGTCGAGCGCACCGACATCCTGCATGACGTCGGCAGATCGCTGAACCCGGTACTGGACAAGGGCCAGGTCGAGGGCGCGTTCATTCAGGGCATGGGCTGGCTGACCACCGAGGAACTGGTCTGGGACGCCGAGGGGCGGCTGCGCACCCATGCGCCCAGCACCTACAAGATCCCCCTGGCCAGCGACCGGCCGCGTATTTTCAACGTCGATCTGGCGGACTGGTCCGAGAACCGCGAACTGACCATAAAGCGCTCCAAGGCGGTGGGCGAGCCGCCCTTCATGCTGGGCATTTCGGTGTTCGAGGCCCTGTCGATGGCGGTCGCCAGCGTTGCCGATTACCGGATCTGCCCGCGACTGGACGCGCCGGCCACGCCGGAACGGGTGCTGATGGCCGTGACCCGGCTGAAAGCCGGGGGCAGATCATGACGCTGGCGGATTTCCTGGCGCGCCACGACCGGGTCGCGCGGCTGGTGCTGACACGGGTGCGCGGTTCGTCGCCACGCGATGCCGGCACCGAGATGTTTGTTGCGCCCGAGGCGCAATGGGGCACGCTGGGCGGCGGTCAGTTAGAGTATCTGGCCATTCAGCGCGCCCGGGCGATGTTTGACAAATCCGAGGTCGCCACCACGCTGGATGTGCCGCTGGGCCCGGAAATCGGCCAATGCTGCGGCGGGCGGGTCGAACTGGCTCTGGCCCGGATCGGCCCCGCCGAGCGCCGGGCCGCCCTGACCCGCGAAGCAGCACGGCAAGCGGCGCGCCCGCATGTCTATGTGATGGGCGGCGGCCATGTGGGCCGGGCCCTTGCCGACCTTTTGCAACACCTGCCGGTGCGCACCATCGTGGTCGATCCGCGGCGCGACGAACTGGCCCTGTGCACCGCCGCCGTCGAGACCCGACCCTGCGCCATTCCCGAGATCGAGGTGGACCGCGCGCCGCCGGGCAGCGCCTTTGTGGTGCTGACCCATGATCATGCGCTGGACTTTCTGGTCACCAGCGCAGCGCTGGCGCGCGGCGACGCGGCCTATGTCGGCATGATCGGATCGGCCAGCAAACGGGCCAAGTTCGGCAACTGGTGCCGCACCCAATGCGACGGTCTGGCGATCACCGATCTGGTCTGCCCGATCGGCGCCAGCCACAGCCCCAGCCGCGACAAGCGGCCCGCCGTGATCGCCGCGCTGGTGGCGGCCGAAATCATCGCCGCCCTGACCGCGACCGGCACCGCAGCCGCGCCCGGCGACATCGAAAACCGGCCCAGCCAAGGCCGACAACAGGACGATCAAAAACAGCGGAACCACCGCTGACCCACACGTCCACAACGGAGGAGGAGGCCGGGATGACCGCGCCAAGCTATACATACAAGTTATTCGCCCGTCAGGATTTCAGCGCCTTCTGGGCGCTGTTCACCGACAACCTGATCAATCTGATCGTGCTGTCGGGCATCTGCCAGTTCGTGTTTCAGATGCCCGCCGAGATCGTATTCGGACGCATCGTGCCCGGTGCCGCCGTGGCGATTCTGTCCGGAATCGCGGTCTATACCGTGCTGGCCAAACGCGCTGCCGCCCAGGCCGGGCGCGACGTCACCGCGCTGCCCTATGGTATTTCGACACCGGTGATGTTCGTCTATCTCTTTGGCGTGATCGGGCCGATCTACTGGGCGACCAACGACCCGATGCTGGCCTGGCAGGTCGGCATCGGCGCCGGTTTCATCGGTGGCATCGTTGCCGGTCTGGGCGCGATCGTCGGCCCCTGGCTGAAACGGGTCACCCCGCGTGCGGGCATGTTGGGCACCCTCTGTGGCATTGCGCTGGTCTTTATCGGCACCGTGCCGCTGGCCACGGTGTTCGAGGACCCGCTGATCGGTTTCGCCTCGATGATCATCATCCTCTGGGGTCTGGTCGGCCGGTTCCGCCTGCCGTTCAATATCCCCGCCGGTCTGCTGGCACTGGGTGTCGGCACCGCGGTGGCGCTGCTGATCGGCGAGGCCCAGATCACCGTTGACGGCGTCGGGTTCTATCCGCCGCTGCCCTATATCGGCGACCTGATCGCCGGCATCCAGCACCTGTTTGCCAACCCGGAACTGTTCCTGGTTCTGGTGCCGGTGCAGATCTACAATTTCATCGAAACCATGAACAATGTCGAAAGTGCGGAGGCCGCCGGCGATCACTATCCGGTCGCCACCTGCCAGGTCACCGACGGTCTGGGCACGATGATCGGTGCGGTCTTTGGCTCGCCCTTTCCCACCACCGCCTATATCGGCCACCCGGCCTACAAGCGCATGGGCGCCCATGCCGGCTATATCGTCGGGGTCGGTATCGTGATCCCCCTGGCCGCGTTCTTTGGCCTGCTGGCGTTTCTCAACAACCTGATACCCGTGGCGGCCGCCGCGCCGGTTCTGGTCTTTGTCGCGCTCAGCCTGATCACCAATACCGCCCATGCGGTCAAGACCGATCACATGGCCGCTGTCACCATCGCGATGATGCCCCATGTCTCGGCCTTTCTGGTCATCAAATGGGGCGCTTTGCTGGGCGCGCTGGGCGCAGCCGGGGCAACCGGTCTGCCGCAGCTGGGCGACCCGGAACTGACCGCAGCGCTGCTGCAGCAAGGCGCGCATTTCGAGGGCCATCTGGCGCTGAGTCAGGGGGCGATCCTGACCGGGTTGATCTGGGGCGCCATCGTCGCCAGCGTCATCGACGGCGCCTTCCGCAATGCCGGGGGCTTTGCCATCGCCGCCTTTGTGATGTCGCTGGTCGGGATCATCCATTCCGGCAGCCTGCACTGGCCGGTCTTCAGCAGCGTCAGCCTGGGTTACCTGATCGCCGGTGCCTTCCTGTTCATCTATCCGATGTTTCACAAGGAAGAGAACCTGGTGAACGAGACCCTGCCGGTGGACGATCTGCCACCGGTTCCCGGCAGGTAACGAGAACCGCTCACGCGAACCTTTCAGGGGGGCGGGAAACCGCCCCCCGATGCCAGAACGGGGAACTTCAGGCATGACAACCCAAATCAAACTCTTGCGCGGGCGCGTTCTGTCGTTCACCGCCGAGCCGCAAGGACCCGACGACACCGACGCCTATAGCTATCTGGAAGATGGCGCGATCCTGATCGCGGATGGCAGGATCCTGGCCACTGGCGATCACGACACGCTCGCCGTTCAGGCCGCCGGGGCCGAAATCATCGACCACCGCCCGAACCTGCTGATGGCCGGGCTCATCGACACCCATATCCACTATCCGCAGGTGCAGGTCATCGCCTCGTGGGGGGCGCAGCTGCTGGACTGGTTGAACACCTACACGTTTCCGGCGGAAACCCGGTTTGCCGATAGCGATCACAGCGCCGCCATGGCGCGGCATTTCTATGACCAGCTGATTGCCCATGGCACCACCACGGCCGTGGCCTATTGCTCGGTGCACCGGGCCTCGGCCGACGCCTATTTTGCCGAGGCGGAACGGCGTGGCATGCGGATGATCGGCGGCAAGGTCCTGATGGACCGCAACGCGCCCGAGGGGCTGCGCGACACGCCGCAGACCGGATATGACGACAGCAAGGCACTGATCGCCGACTGGCATAGCAAGGGCCGCCTGTCCTATGCGGTGACGCCGCGTTTCGCGATCACGTCAACCCCGGCACAGCTGGAACTGGCCGGCGCGCTGGTCGCCGAGCATCCCGATTGCTATGTCCAGACACACCTGTCGGAAAACCACGCCGAAATCGCCTATACCGCCGAGCTGTACCCGCAGGCGCCGGATTATCTGGGGGTCTATGAACATTTCGGTCTGCTGACGCCGAAATCGCTGTTGGGCCATGCCATCCACCTGACCCCGCGCGAGATCGGCTTGCTGGCCGAAACCGGCGCGAAACCGGTGTTTTGCCCGACCTCGAACCTGTTTCTGGGCAGCGGGCTGTTTGACGATGCCGGCCTGCGCGGTCACGGCATCACCAATGCCATCGCCACCGATGTCGGGGCCGGCACCAGCTATTCGATGCTGCAAACCCTGAACGAAGGCTACAAGGTGCTGCAATTGCAGGGGCAGAACCTGCATCCGCTGCGCGCCTTTCACTGGATCACCCGCGGCAACGCAGTGGCGCTGGGGCTACAAGACCGGATCGGTACGCTTGCGGCGGGAACCGAAGCTGACATCATCGTGCTGAACGCCCGCGCCACCGATGCCATGGCGCTGCGCATGCAATGCGCAACGACCTTGTCCGAGGAACTGTTCGTGCTGCAGATGATGGGCGACGACCGGGCCATCGACCAAGTCTATGTCGCCGGCACCGCCATGAAACCCAGCGACAACGCCCAGCGGCAGCAGGTCTAACCGTCACGCAGTGCCGCTTCGGCGGCGCGCTCGCTGTCAAAAATGGTCACACGGCGGCGGCGATGCAATGTCTGACCCAGCTTGCGGCGCAGAAAAGCCGAGGTCGAATAGCGCGTTACCCGGTTGTAAAGCCGGGTTTCCAAATCCTCGACCATGTCCGCCCAGTCCTGTGCCAGATCGTCGGCGATCTGGGTGTGTTCGTAGTTCACCACCACATCCACCTTGCGCCCCAGCGGCGACAACACGGTTTCGATGCGCGTCCTTATGTCATTCAGGTCCGATGGGCCGCGGATGTTCATCTTGGCCAGATTCACGAACAGGATGTCGCGCTGTGCGTCATAGTGGATGCGGCGTTCGATCCCCAGACTCAGCAGGTCGTCGCGCAGCCCCATCGGTTCGTCGGTAAAGATGCGCGCATCCATTTCGCTCACATTGTCGGTCCGCGGCACCGTATCCATCAAGGCCAGGATGTCCCGGTCCGGGTCGATGCCGGGGGCGACCTCGGTCAGCGCCAACCCGGCGTCCTCCAGCCGGAACACGCAGCGTTCGGTGACGAACAGAACCGGCTGGCCCAGCCGCCGGGCGCGGGTCCCGGAAAAGGTGATCTGCTCGACCGCGGCGCCGAACTTGCGCGCCTTGCCCTCGGCGTCAATGCGGATCGCGCCCTCGCCGATCTGCACGTCCAGGCCGGCCGCGGTGAACGACCCGGTAAAGACCAGGTGCCGGGCGTTCTGGCTGATATTGATGAACCCGCCGGCGCCGGCCAGTTTCGGACCAAAGCGCGAAACGTTGACATTGCCCGCGCCATCGACCTGCGCCATGCCCAGACAGGCCAGATCCAGCCCACCGCCATCGTAGAAATCGAACTGGCTGCCCTGGGCGATGATCGCCTCGGTATTCACCGCCGCGCCGAAATCCAGCCCCGAGGCCGGCTGCCCGCCAATCACGCCGGGTTCTGCCGTCAGGGTGACATGGTGCAACAGACCTTCTTCGGCGGCGACGGCGGCCACGCCTTCGGGCATGCCGATGCCCAGATTGACCACCCCGCCGATCGGCAGTTCATACGCCGCCCGGCGCGCGATCACCTTGCGCAAATCCAGCGGCATCGGCGCGGCGGCGTCCTCGGGCATCTTGTAGCGCCCGGTGTAATAGCGGTTGTACTGCGTCGCATATGTCTGCGGATGCAGTTCGGGCGGGGCGATCACGACCGCGTCCACCAGCATCGCCGGGATGATCACATCGCGGGTCGGCAGGCTGCCCCGGGCGACCACCTGATCAACCTGAACGATGACCACGCCGCCGGAATTGCGCGCCGCCATCGCCTGGGCGAGATTGTCCAGGATCAGCGCCTCGCGCTCCATCGTGATGTTGCCCGCCTCATCCGCCGTCGAGCCACGCAGCAGCGCCACATGAATCGGAATGGCGTGATAGAACAGTCGCTCGCGCCCGGCGACCGTGACCAGTTCGACCAGATCCGCCGGCGTGGTGTCGTTCACCCGCCCGCCGCTCAGCCGGGGATCGACAAAGGTTTCCAGCCCCACATGCGTGGTGGTGCCCGGCTTGCCCGCCGCGATATCGCGATAGAGATGCGAAATCACGCCCTGCGGAAAGTTATAGCCCTCGATCTCGCCGGCCACGGCGCGGGCCGCCAGTTTCGGAATCAACCCCCAATGGCCGCCGATCACCCGGCGGATCATCCCGGGCGCGGCCAGCCGGTTCAGACCCCGTTCCTTGCCGTCGCCCTGCCCGGCGGCAAACAGCAGCGTCAGATCGCGCGGATGATCCTCGTCACGGTATCGGTCGGCCAGGGCCTTGAGCAGCGCGTCGGGCACCCCGGCGCCGACGAAACCCGAGGTGGTGATCGTGTCACCGGAATGGATCAGGGCTGCGGCATCCCGCCCCGAGACGATCTTGTTTGGCATTGGCTCTCTCCCGTTGCGACATTATCATAAACCGGGACGGCCCGGGATGCCCGGACGGAAATCCGGGATCACGGCCCCGCCATCGAGAAAATGTCGTCACAGGTTTGTCCGGCGGTCAACCCGCATCTGCCGGAACCCCGGCGGCGCAGCGCGACACGCGCCGCACCCCGATGCGGCGCCTCGCCATCCGTCGCGCGGTTTCAGGCCGCAATCGACAGACGACCCGGCAAGACGCCGCCGGTTTACCGACATGTGATCGCTTTTGCAGAACCGGTTTTTCGGCTAGACTGCGGGCGAGCAGACAATCGGGAAAACGAAGATGCGTATTTGGGGAGGCGCCGGGTTTCTCAGCCTGGCAATGGCGGGCAGCCTGATGGCCGGTCCCGTCGACATGTCGATTCGACCGATCAGCCGGCCGGCTGCAGAGGTCCGGATCGCTGCGGTGGAAACGACGGTGATCGTGCAACAGACAAGCGAGCCCAAGATACCGGCAGAGGCAAGCAATCAGCGGTTCCAGAACTGGGTCCGGGCGTTTCAGCGCCGCGCCCTGGCACAGGGCATAAGCCAGCCGGTTCTGGACAATGCCTTTGCCGGCATCGCCTATGACCCGGATGTCATTCGCCGTGATCGCAATCAGAGCGAATTTACCAAGACGATCTGGGACTATCTCGACAGCGCCGCGTCGGAGACCCGCATCCGCAACGGCAAGGCGGCCCTGGCGGCCCATGGTGACACGTTGCGCGCCATCGAGGCGAAATATGGCGTGGAAAAAGAGATCGTCACAGCGATCTGGGGGCTGGAAAGCGCCTATGGCACCTATCGCGGCAAGACCGATATCATCCGGGCTCTGGCCACGCTGGCCTTTGACGCCCGACGCAGTGCCTTTTTCGAAACTCAGCTGATCGCGGCGCTGAAAATTCTGCAGAGCGGTGATACCACGGCGCGCAACATGACCGGCAGCTGGGCCGGCGCGATGGGGCATACCCAGTTCATCCCAACCTCGTATCTGGACTATGCGGTGGATTTCACCGGCGACGGGCGGCGTGACATCTGGTCGGACGATCCCAGCGATGCGCTGGCCTCGACCGCCGCCTACCTGGCGCGGTTCGGTTGGGTCAAGGGCCAGCCCTGGGGCGTCGAAATCACCCTACCTGCAGGGTTCGACTATCGCCTGGCTGACCGGAAGATCCTGAAAACGCCGACCGACTGGGCCAAGCTTGGCGTGGCGTCCGTTACCGGTCAGCCGGTGCCCGATCACGGAGCCGCATCAATTCTGCTGCCGGCCGGCAGTCAGGGCGCCGCATTCATGATTTTCAAGAATTTCAGCGTGATCGAACGCTATAATACCGCCGATGCCTATGTGATCGGCGTCGGCCACCTGGCGGACCGGATACAGGGCGAACCCGCCCTGCAAAGTGCGTGGCCGCGTGCGGACCGGGCCCTGACTTTGAAAGAGCGCAAGGAAATGCAGCGCCGCCTGACCGCCAGGGGGTTTGACACACAAGGCATCGATGGCCGCATCGGGCCGCTGACGGTCGCGGCGGTGCGCGCCTTTCAGGTGTCCTCGAACCTGACCCCGGACGGCTATGCCTCTCTTGCTCTGCTGAACCGGCTGCGCTAGCGCGGCAGCCCGGGCGCGTTCTATTCAGCGGCCATCGGCAACCGGTTTTGCCCGATTTCGGCGATGTCGGCGATGACCTGGCGTAGCAACGCGCGAAAGCTCTGGAAATTCGCGCTTGGCAGCACCTGTCGCTCATCCATATAGATCGACCGGTCGATTTCCACCTGGATCGCGTGCTGACGCCGCGACGGGCGGCCATAGGCCTGGGTCACATAGGCCCCGGCAAACGGCGCGTTGCGCGTCACCCTCAGGCCGGCCGCGGCAAAGGCCGCCTCGATCCGGTCGACGACCTCGCCGGCCGCGGCCGCGCCGAACCGGTCGCCCAGCACGATCTGCGGACAGCCGGCGCCCCGGCGGGCAACACCATCCATCGCCTCGTGCGGCATCGAATGACAATCCACCAGAATCGCCTGACCGAAATGCCGGTGCGCCTCGTCCAGTTGTTGCTGCAGAGCGGCATGATAGGGTCGCCAAAAACGCTCGATCCGGTCGCGCGCTTCGGACATCGACAGCTTTCCGGCATAGATTGCCCGGCCGTTGGACACGACCCGGGGAATCACCCCCAGCCCCGAGGCCACACGCGGATTCTGGCCGCGCCGCTGCGCACCGGCAATCAGCGCCGGGTCCAGCTCGTCGGGGCTGCGGTTCAGATCGACAAAGGCACGCGGCATCGCGGCGCAGAGCAGCGGCGCCCCGAATTCCGGCGCAGCATCAAACAGCTGATCGACAAAGGCATCTTCGGAAGACCGGATCACCACCTCGTCCAGCCGGGACTGCCGCAGAAACCGCCATGTGTACCGGCGACCGCTGTGAGGCGAGGCGAACACAACGCAGGACAGGCGCCGATCAGGCAGTGTCAATTCAAAAGCAGACTGAGACATTGCGACTCCTCGTTGCAGGCAGCATAACGCGGATTCAATCGATGCCAAAAGCCCTTGATCCCGCTTGCGACTCCTTTTATAGACCCCGCTACCGGCGCGGAATTCCGCGCCCCATTTAGTTGGGGCCAATCTTTCGCAAGGGTATTCATGGGCGCTTAGCTCAGCGGTAGAGCACTTCGTTGACATCGAAGGGGTCACAAGTTCGAACCTTGTAGTGCCCACCATGAATTCACTGTTTCAGGCAAGCCTGAAACACCCGCAACTTTAGGCGCTGGCCCGCGCCACAGGAACAGGAGAAGGACCATGAAGGTCAGGAACTCGCTCCGCTCGCTCAAGAACCGGCATCGCGATTGCCGGGTTGTGCGTCGCAAAGGCCGCGTCTACGTGATCAACAAGACGCAGCGCCGGTTCAAAGCCCGCCAAGGCTAAGCCGCGCACCGACACGGATGTCGGAATCAAAGGTTTCAAACCGCGCTTTCGGGCGCGGTTTTTTTGTGCCGACTGCTGATCGGCGGACAACGCACCCGCGTTCCGGTCCGCCACCCCGACCCATTTCCGATTGTTTCTGTCGGAAAATACTTGCATCGCTGCCGGAATCCGGTAATTGACCAAATCAGTCAGGTTACAGCCTGCATCAATTGCCAATACGGACAGAACGGAACCCTTCATGTTGAAATCTTCCACCTGCATCGCCGCGACCCTGATCGCCGCCCTGGCCAGCACCGCCAGCGCCGATGGCGAACTCAACCTTTATTCCTCGCGCCATTACGACACCGATGAAAAGCTCTATTCCGATTTCGAGGACGCCACCGGCATCACCATCAACCGCATCGAAGGCAAGGCCGACGAACTGATCGCCCGCCTGCAGGCCGAGGGGGCGAATTCCCCGGCCGACGTTCTGCTGACCGTCGACACCTCGCGCCTGGCCCGGGCCAAGGACGCCGGTGTTCTGCAGGCGGTGGACAGCGCCGTTCTGGAGGCCCGTGTACCCGGCTACCTGCAGGATTCCGACAACCAGTGGTTCGGCTTTTCGCAACGTTCGCGAATCATCTTTTACGACAAGACCGAGATCACCGAACCGCCGATGACCTATGCCGCCCTGGCGGATCCGAAATATCGCGGCAAGGTCTGCATCCGCTCGTCCAGCAACACCTACAACCAGACACTGCTGGCGGCCATCATCACCCATACCGACGAAGCCACGGCCAAGACCTGGGCGCAGGGCGTGGTCGACAACATGGCGCGCGCGCCGCAGGGCGGCGACACCGATCAGCTGCGCGGCATCGTGTCGGGCGAATGCGATATCGCCGTCGGCAACAGCTATTACTTTGCCCGCACGATCCGCAAGGACGTCAAGGGCGTGTCCGACCAGCGCGACATGATCGGTTGGGTGTTCCCGTCCCAGAACGCCCAGGGCGCGCATATGAACCTGTCCGGCGGCGGCGTCGCGGCCCATGCGCCGAATCGCGACAACGCGGTGCTGTTTCTGGAATATCTCGCCAGCGACCAGGCCCAGGAGTATTTCTCGGCCGGCAATGACGAATACCCGGCCGTGCCCGGCGTCGCCCTGTCACCGGCAATCGCGGCATTGGGCTTTTTCAAGCCAGACGACGTGAACCTGTCGGACGTGGCCCAGAACATCCCGGCCGCCCAGCGGATTTTCAACGAGGTGAACTGGAAATAACCCGCCATGCGGCAACCGGATCCGACGGGCGCGGGCGCGAAACCCGCGCCCGTTTTGCCGTCTGCCCCGCGCGGCTGGCCGAGAACATGGATTTTTTTCGCCCGCCCTGTCACAATCAGGGTAAGGAAGACCGGTATACAGCGCGGGTGTCTTTTGTGGCAGCTTGCGCTGAAGTTACGAGTGCGCGTTCGCCGCGTGGATTTTGCCCGTGCCCCTCGTTTTGGTTCAGGACCCGATTGAACATGCCCGATGCCTGCGTCTTGATATCCGACATCACCGGCAGCACACAGCTGTATGAAACCGAAAGCAATCAGGCGGCGTTGCAGCAGGTCAGCAAGGTGCTGGCGCGGATGCGTCAGATCATAGAGGGATCCGGCGGCAAATGCGTCAAATCCCAGGGCGACGACGTACTCAGCTTTTTTCGGCATCCCGAACAGGCGTTCCAAGCCGCCTGGGCGATGATCAACGAGAGCTGGCCGGCCGGGCTGTCGGTGCATGTCGGCACCTATTTCGGTGAAATCCTGAGCCACGAGAACGACATCTACGGCAGCGCGGTAAATACCGCGGCGCGACTGTCCTCGCTGGCCAAACCCGGCGAGATCCTGGTCGGCGACCAGAGCTATGACGATCTGTCGCCCGACTCCAAGGCACGGCTGCTGATGATCGGCGAGATCCAGCTGCGCGGCAAGGCCAGCCCGACGCGGGTCTATTCCTGCTCGGTCACCGAATTCAGCGAACAGACGGTGATCTTTTCCAGCACCTCGACAGCGCGGACCGGCGGCACCGAGTATGCCGAACTGCGGCTGGGCGAGCAGAACTGGCAGATCGGTGAAGGCGAAAGCCTGACGATCGGACGGTCGACCTATTGCGACATCGTGCTGGGTCAGGCCTGGGTGTCGCGCAAGCACGCGGCACTGGCCGTGCGGCGCTGGCAACTGGAGTTCACCGATCACAGCAGTTCCGGCAGCCTGATCCGCATGGCGGATGGCGGAGAGGTCCCGTTGCATCGCCGCGCCACCCTGCTGACCGGCAGCGGCGCGATCTTTCTGGGGCCGCGCACGCATATGGACGAGTCCTGCCGGATCGATTTCGTCACCCACGAACTGGCGCTGATGGAAACCGCCAAGTGACCGAATACCCGGGCGGTGCGCGCTGTTGACTTCCTGCGCTTTCGGCCGGACACCGGTCCAGAGCGGAACCGAGTTGTCCAACGGGGTGCACATGACAGGGAGGCCAGGCGGATCGCGGTACGAAGTAGCCGGTGAATCGGGCTGCTGGGCGGGGTGGACATGAAGCGCCTGCCCCTGACCGTGATCAGCGGCTATCTGGGTGCCGGCAAGACCACCCTGATCAACAGGCTCTTGACCGAGGATCACGGGTTGCGCCTGATGGTTCTGGTCAATGATTTCGGGGCCATCAATATCGACGCGGCGCTGATCAAGGCGCACGGAGACGACATCATGGCGCTCAGCAATGGCTGCATCTGCTGTTCGCAAGAGGCCGACCTGTTCTCTGCGCTGAACGCCATTCTTGACCGCAGCCCGCGCCCGGACCACCTGATCGTCGAAGCCAGCGGTATCGCCGATCCTGCCGCCATCGCGGCCGCGGCGATTGCCGAGCCCGACATCAGCTATGGCGGCATCGTCACGCTGGTGGACGCGCAGAACATCGATGCCCTGCTGTCCGACGATCTGGTCGCGCCCCAGGTGACGCAGCAGATCGCCGCCGCCGACCTGCTGCTGTTGACCAAATCCGGCACCGAGGAACCGGCGCTGTCGGATCGGTTGAAAAGACTGGGCGCGGTCGCTCCGATGCGGCTGGGCGCGACGCCTCTGGCGGGTCTTCTGTTTGGCACATTGCCGCGACCGCGCGGACGCAGCGTCGCGCCGCACCCGGCCTATGTCAGCTGGCAGCATGACAGTGACCGGGTGATGGGTCGGGCTGCGATGGGCGAAAAGCTGGCCGGCCGGCCAGCGGGGCTGTACCGGCTGAAGGGGTTCGTTCGGACCGATGACGGCGGCCATGAGCTGCACATTGTCGGGCGCCATGTTCAGGCGCGGCGTTGCGATGCTGAACGCACGACACTGGTGGCGCTGGGTCTCGCCGACCGCTTCAGCCGCCACGAGATCGACGCATGGTGGAACGCCTGATCGGGCCGACCTGACCTGGCTAGCGGTTGCGGCCGACCTGTCGGCAGATCAGGATGACGGGCAGCAGCCCGACCGCGACGATGACCAGCGACGGCACGGCCGCGCCTTCCAGCCGCTCGTCGCTGGCCAGCCGATAGGCCTGAACCGCCAGCGTGTCATAGTTGAACGGCCGCATGATCAGCGTCGCCGGCAATTCCTTCATCACGTCGACAAAGACGATCAGCAGCGCGGTCAGCAGGCTGGGGGTCAGGATCGGCAGATGCACGCGCCGCAAGGTGCCCAGAGGCGTTTCCCCCAGAGACCGCGAGGCCGCGTCCATGTTGGCATGCACCGTGCTCTGCCCGCCTTCGTAAGCCCCCAGCGCGGCGGCCAGAAACCGCACCATATAGGCCACCACCAACAGCCAGATCGACCCGGTCACCAGCAGGCCGGTCGAGATGTCGAAGGTGCTGCGCATCCAGGCATCAAACGCATTGTCAAAGGCCGCAAAGGGCACCAGCAAACCGACCGCGATCACCCCGCCCGGCACCGCGTATCCCAGCCGCGCGACATAGGCCGCGATGCCCGAACGACGCCCCGGGCGCAGCCGCTGAAAAAAGCCCACTGCGATCGCTGACAGAACCGTCAGACAGGCTGCGGTGCCTGCCAGCGTGATGGAATTTCTGATGAACCCGGTATAGCGGCGGCTTAGCAGATCCTGCTCGCTGCCCAGCCCCATGCCGAACAGCACCACCGCCGGCAGAACGCAACCCAGCAGAACAGGCGTCGCACAAAGCAGCAGCGCCAGTCCGGCGCGCCAGCCCCGCAACCGCACCGGGGGCATCGCCATGTGGCGCTTGCCGGTCTCGTGATAGCGGGCGCGCCCGCGCTGCATCCGCTCGGTCATCGCCAGCAGCAGAGCAAAGCTGAGCAGGCACAGCGCCAACTGTGCCGCCGCCGCGCGGTCGGCCATGGAAAACCAGCTGGTATAGATGCCGGTGGCAAAGGTCTGGACGCTGAAATAGGCGACGGTGCCGAAATCGGCGATGGTCTCCATCACGGCCAGCAGCACGCCGCCGGCAATCGCCGGGCGCGCCATTGGCAGGCTGACCGACCAAAAGGCCGACCAGGCGCTGCTGCCCAGGGTCCGTGCCGCCAGAAACGCCGCCGAGCTTTGCTGCAGGAACGCCGCGCGGGCCAGCAGATAGACATAGGGATACAGGACCAGGATCAGCATGATCGCAGCCCCCCAGATCGAGCGAATCTCGGGGAACCAATAGTCGCGCGGCCCCCAGCCGGTCGCCTGGCGCAGGGTGGTTTGCACGATGCCCGGATGGTCCAGCAGATAGGTATAGGCATAGGCCAGCACATAGGCCGGAAAGGCCAGCGGCAGCACCAGCGCGATTTCAAGAATACGCACGCCGGGAAACCGCGTCATCGTCACCAGCCAGGCAGCGCCGACGCCAATTGCAAACGTGCCCGCCGCCACCAGGCCGACCAATGCCAGCGTCGTCCCGGCATAGCGCGGCAGCACCGTGTCCAAGAGGTGCGATACCGTGTCGGTGCCGCCGGTCACCGCCGCCAGCGCCACCGCCAGCATCGGCAGCACACAGACCGCAGCGACACCATAGGCCAGCACCGCCAGGACCGACGAACCGCCATGATTGCGGCGGCGGCTACCGTGTTCTGCATATTCTATGTCGGCCATGGGCTTTCGCGGGTCTGGGGCAATGCCCTGTTGTTCGACTATTTCAGTCGGAAACTCCAGCCTGAAAGTCCCGATCCGGGCCGTCGCTGCGGCAATCGAGGGCTGGACCGCACAAACCGTCTGGCCCAGGCTTCTGCGTATGGAACCACACCCGGTGAATCGGAGGCTCTCGGCAATTCTGGCCGCCGATGTGGTGGGGTATACGCGGCTTGTGGAACAGGATGATGCCGGCACGCTAGCAGCGCTGAATGCCCACCGCAAAGACAGTTTCGACCCGCTGGTCACGCGGCACAATGGCCGCATCGTCAAGCTGATGGGCGACGGCACGCTGGTGGAATTCTACAGCATCGCCGATGCCGTCAGCTGCGCGATGGCCATTCAGCAGGCGCTGGTCGACCAGCCCGCCACCGGACCCGGTATCAGGTTGCGGATCGGCGTGACGCTGGGCGACATCATCACCCAGGGTGACGACATTTTCGGCGATGGCGTCAATCTCGGGACCCGGCTGGCACAATTGGCCCAGCCGGGCGGCATCTGCATCTCGTCGGTTGTCAATGAAAGCGTCGGCAGCAGAATTGCCCAGCCGTTCGACGATGGCGGAACGGTTAGAATCAAGAATATCGAGCGCCCGTTACGGGTGTTTCATTGGCACCCTGACCGGGCAAAAGAAAGCAAACCTGACAGACCGGTGCAGCCGTCGGCCAACGACCGACCAGACAACCCGTCCATTGCGGTTCTTCCCTTTGACAACATGTCCCAGGATCCCGAACAGGCGTATTTTTCCGACGGGATCAGCGAAGACATCATCACCGATCTTTCCAAGATTTCCGGCCTGGTGGTAATCGCCCGGAATTCGCGCTTTGCCTACAAGGGCAAATCGGTGGACCTGCACGAGGTGGGTCGGCAGCTGGACGTTGCCTATGTACTCGAAGGCAGCGTGCGCCGCGCCGGGTCGCGGGTACGTATCACCGCCCAGTTGATCAAACCGCCACCGGCGGGCACATATGGGCGGATCGTTTTGACCGCGATCTGAACGATATCTTTGCCGTTCAGGACGAGGTGACGATGAAAATCGTCCAGGCGCTCAAGGTCAAGCTGAGCCCGTCCGAGCGGCAAGGCATCGCAAGTGTCGGCACAACCGACCTTGAGGCGCATCAGAATTTCATGCGCATGCGCAGTTACTTGTTTTATCCCGGCATGGATGCGCAGCATTGGCGTCAGGCGATTCAATTCGGTGAACGCGCCATTCAACAGGACCCGAACTATGCGCAGGCCCATGCAGTTCTGTCGTTGATGCATCTGCTCGATTTTCACAACGGCTGGTCCGGAGACGACTCCGCGGTTGCCATGGAAAAGGCCAAGAATCTGTCGGATCAGGCCTATGCGCTTGGGCCGGATTAAATTCTGCCGCTGCAGGCGATCGCCGTGGTTTGCCGATGGCAGGGCGATCTCAGCCGGGCCCGCGACCTGATCGGCAAACTGATGCAGCGGACACCCGACTATCCGCTGGGCCTGTTCACCCAGGGCGAGATTTTTCTGGCCTCGGACGGCTGCCCGAGGCGGTCGAATGCCTGGAACGCGCCACCCGACTGGATCCCGCTTTTAGGCACCAGATTCTGCAGTTTCTGGCCATGGCGCATTATCTGATGGGAAATTTCGAAACCGCGGCCCTGATGTTCCGCGAACGCGTGCAACTGGTGCGCGACACCGATGTCGGCCGGGCCTGGCTGGCCGCAGCGCTGGGTCAGACCGGCGAGATCGACGCGGCGCGGGAAACCTGGGCCGAACTGATCGCCATCAATCCGGATTTCTCGATCCACTCCCGCCTGGCCCGGCTCAGGCTGGCCGACCCGGGCCATGTGCAGATGATGCTGGATGGTCTGGCCAAGGCCGACCTGGCGCCCGCGCCCTGAGGGGCGCGGAGCGCGATCTGTTGCTGCCGTGGCTGCCATGGCTCAACCCGGATGGGATCAGTCGTAGCTGCGCAGATCCTCGATGACCAACCCGTCCTTGGGCAGGCTGCCCGGCGCGACGACCTCGATCGCCCCTTTCAGTTTCATGACTTCGACCACTGTCTTGGCATAGGCCGTGCCATCGCCGCCATTGGCTTCAATCTGGACGGTCATGGCATCCATCTCGCCCTGACGGCTGGCAATCACCCGCGCCTTGACGATCTCGTCATGCTTGGCGACCAGTGCCGCCACTTGTTCGGGGCGGATGAACATGCCCTTGATCTTGGTGGTCTGATCGGCGCGGCCCATCCAGCCCTTGATCCGCAGATTGGTGCGTCCGCAGGGGCTCTGGCCGGGCAACACCGCGCTGAGATCGCCGGTTGCGAACCGTATCAGCGGATAGTCCGGGTTCAGCGTCGTCACCACGATTTCGCCGACCTCGCCGGGCGCGACCGGGTCGCCGGTGCCAGGGGTGACGATCTCGACGATCACCTGTTCGTCGACAATCATTCCCTCCATCGCGGCGCTTTCATAGGCGATGTTGCCCAGATCCGCCGTCGCATAGCTTTGCAGGCAGGCGATGCCGCGATCGGCATATTCCGCGCGCAGGCTGGGGAACAGCGCGCCACCGCCCACCGTGGCCTTGGTGATCGCCAGTTTCACCCCCATGCTGTCGGCCTTGTCGAGAATGATCTTGAGGTAGTCCGGCGTGCCGGCATAGGCCGTGGTGCCGACATCCCGCGCAGCGGTCACCTGCAACTCGGTCTGGCCGGTGCCGGCCGGCAGGACCGCCGCACCCACCGCCCGCGCGCCGTTTTCAAACAGCACGCCCGCCGGGGTCAGGTGATAGCCGAAACAGTTCTGCACGATATCGCCCGGGCCGATGCCGACCGCATGCAACACCCGCCCGAACCGCCACCAGTCGCGGTCACCGCCGCCCGGTTCATAGATCGGGCCGGGGGACTGAAAGATGTGGGTGAAACCGGATGCCGGTTTGGTGGTAAAGCCACCGAAGGGCGGGTTCGCCGCCTGGGCGCGCCCCAGTTCCGACTTGCGCAGCACCGGCAGGCGGGCCAGCGCCGCAGCATCCGTGATCGCATTCGCATCCACGTCGTCGAGCATTCCGGCATAGCCGGGCAGCGCCTTGGCGCGGGCAATCTGGCGCGGCAATTCCCGGGCTAAGTCAGTCGCCCGCTGGTCCGCGGTTCGGGTTTCCAGATCGTCAAAAAAAACAGTCATCTAGGCTGTACTCCGCGCTGTACCCGCAAAATCGGCCTGCAGGCTTGGGATGGGGCGGGTTCGGTTCGCGCAAAGGCTGCGCAACCCGGCTCTCACCCTGTTGATTGAACTTTCTCCTTGCGGCCCGTCATAGAGTCCAGAACCGCTGGGCCGCTGCGTTTTTTGGGCGTACAGAACCACGCCGGGAGGGCGTACCCCGTTCGACCGGCACCCGCGCTGCAGCGCGGTGACGCGCCGGATCGCGAGGATGCGGACCGAAGGGCGAGACAATCGCCGCCCCCCTTAGCTCAGCCACCGCTTGCGGCGACGATACGAACGCACGTCGCGGAAAGATTTGCGGCCTTCGTCCGACATGCCAAGATAGAATTCCTTGACGTCCGGGTTCTCGCGCAACTCCTTGGCGGGTCCGTCCATCACGACGCGACCGGATTCCAGGATATAGCCGTAATGCGCATAGCGCAGGGCGACGTTGGTGTTCTGCTCGGCCAACAGAAAGGTCACGCCCTCTTTTTCGTTCAGATCGTGAACGATGCCGAAAATCTCTTCGACCAGCTGCGGCGCCAGTCCCATCGAGGGTTCGTCCAGCAGGATGGTTTCAGGTTTGGACATCATCGCCCGGCCCATCGCCACCATCTGCTGCTCGCCGCCCGAGGTATAGCCGGCCTGGCTGCGGCGGCGCTCCTTGAGGCGCGGGAAGTATTCATAGACCATCTCCAGGTCAGCCTGGATGCCGGCGCCGCCATCGCTGCGGGTATAGGCGCCGGTCAGCAGGTTTTCCTCGACCGTCAGGTGTTCAAAGCAATGCCGCCCTTCCATCACCTGGATGACGCCTCTGCGCACCAGTTCGGCCGGGTCCAGCTCATGCACCACGTCAGCGCGGTACTTGATCGAACCCTTGGTCACCTCGCCGCGTTCCGAATGCAGCAGGTTGCTGATCGCTTTCAGGGTCGTTGTCTTGCCAGCCCCGTTGCCGCCCAGCAAAGCGGTGATCCCGCCCTTGGGCACGTTCAGGCTGACGCCTTTCAGCACGAGGATCACGTGGTTGTAGATCACTTCGATATTGTTGACTTCCAGCAGGGTTTCAGCCTGCACGTCCGTGGTCTTGGCAGCATCCAGCATGGGGTGTCTTTCTGGTTCTCAATCTCGGGGGATCCCGGTGGCAACCCATGCTGCCACCGGGGTGTCGATCTTACTTGCAGTTCGACTCGATGTTGTTTTCGGCGGCATAGGCCGTCGAATCTTCGGCGACCAGCGCCTCGATGACCTCTTGATCGGTCGGAGCGAAATCTGAGATCATGGTCCAGGTCTTGGTCTCGGCATCCCATTCGGCGACGCCGATCAGGCCGGGTCCACCGTGGTTTTCACAGCTGACGCTGAAGGCCGGGCCAAAGTTCGGCATGCCCAGTTCGGCCATCCGCTCTTCGGTGATTTCCAGCGTTTCCATCGCGTCGCGCATCATGCCGCTGGTGATCTGCGCCGTGCCATTGGCTTCCTGTGCGGCACGGGCCGCCTCGGCTGCCAGCATCGCAGCATAGACGCCGCGGTTGTAGATCACGGTACCGATCTGGTCGCCATTGCCGGCGGCCTTGCCAGCATCGATGACATATTTCTTGATGTCGTCGAAGATCGGGAAATCCGAACCGACCGCGTGGAAGGTCACGGCCTTGTAGCCGTCGGCACCGGCACCGGCCGGCAGAACGTCATGCTGGGCACCGGACCACCAGACACCGATGAAGTTCTCCATCGGGAAGCGGATATTGGCGGCTTCCTGAATGGCGACCTGGTTCATCACGCCCCAGCCCCACATGACCACATAGTCGGGACGTTCGCGGCGAATCTGCAGCCACTGCGACTTCTGTTCCTGGCCGGGACTGTCGACCGGCAGCAGGGTCAGTTCAAAGCCGTGCTTTTTGGCCAGTTCTTCCAGCGTGCGAACCGGCTCCTTGCCGTAGGACGAGTTGTGGTGCAACAGCGCCACTTTCTTGCCATTGATGTCGCCGCCGTTGATTTCCAGCAGATAGTTCACGATGCCGGACGCGCCGTGCCAGTAGTTGGCGGGATAGTTGAACACATGGCTGAACACGTCGCCGTTGGCAGCCGAGGTGCGGCCATAGCCCATGGTGTGGATCGGAATGTCATCCGCGGTGGCTTTCGGAATCAGCTGATAGGTGATGCCGGTGGACAAAGGCTGATACACCAACGCGCCGCTGTCCTTGGTCGCCTCATAGCATTCCACACCTTTTTCGGTGTTATAGGCGGTTTCGCATTCCGGAACGCTGATCTTTTCACCGCCGATGCCGCCGTCGCGCTCGTTCAGCAATGTGAAATAGTCGTTGTAACCGTCCGAGAACGGGATGCCGCCAGCAGCGAAAGGTCCGGTGCGATAGCTCAGATCCGGAAACACCAGATCGGCCATCACAGGCCCAGCGGCCATTGCGGCGCCCAGCGCCAAGGTTGTCAGTTTCAGTTTCATCGAGTCAAATCCTCCCTTTGGTGTTTGTCGATGTTCCTCGTCCCGTCCGGTTTGACGGGACGCTGTCTGTCATGGGGTTGCCCCCGGTTGTTGCCTGTCGTCCCTAGTGCGGGAAGGGCCACAGTCTCAGTTTCTCCTTGGCCAGGCGCCACAGCTGGGCCAGCCCGTGAGGTTCCACGATCAGGAAGAAGATGATCAATGCGCCGACGATCACCAGCTGGAAATGTGCCACCAGATCAGTCGGAAAGCCCAGCAGGTCGACGCCCAGCACCTTCAGGATGACCGGGAGAAGAACCAGGAAAGCGGCACCGGCAAAGCTGCCAAAGATCGAGCCCAGACCGCCGATGATGACCATGAACAGCACCAGGAACGACTTGTTGATGCCAAAGGCTTCGCCAACCTCGACCGCCCCCAGATAGACCGAGAAGAACAGCGCGCCCGAAATGCCGACAAAGAACGAACTGACGGCAAAGGCGCTCAGCTTGGCCTTGAGCGGGTTCACCCCGATGATCTCGGCGGCGATATCCATGTCGCGGATCGCCATCCAGGTCCGCCCGATCGTGCCCCGCGTCAGATTGCGGGCGATCAGGGCGCTGACCGTCAGGAATATCAGGCAGAACAGATAGGTCGCCCAAGCTTCGGTGTTGGGACCGGTGATCTCAATGCCGAACACGGTGCGTTCGGGCGCGTTGATCTGACCCGACGCAGAGTAGTTGTAGAACCACGGCACCCGGTTGAAGAGCCAGATCAGGAAGAACTGCGCCGCCAGCGTTGCAACGGCCAGATAGAACCCCTTGATCCGCAGACTGGGCAGGCCAAAGGCCACCCCGACCCCCGCGGTGATCACACCGGCCAGGATCACGTGGATGAACATGCTGACATCCGGAAACGAGGTCATCAGCTTGTAGCAGGCATAGGCGCCCACCGCCATGAACCCGCCGGTTCCCAGGCTGACCTGACCGCAATAGCCGGTCAGGATATTAAGCCCGATCGCCGCGATGGCGTAGATCAGGAACGGCAGCAGGATCGCGTTCGCAAGATAGTCGTTGATAAAGAACGGCACGACCAGAAAGGCAAAGGCCATGACGGCATAGTACCGATACCGGTCGAACTTGATCGGAAAGGTCTGGTTGTCAGAAGTGTATGTGGTGTGGAAATCACCGGCTTCACGGTAAAACATTGTCAGATGGTCCCCTTGGCCCGTGCGCTGTGGCGCGCCTCGGCATCCCGTTGATTGGATTTGCGTGCGGATCCGCCGGTTTCTGCCGAGCGCACGAATTGCATGTAAGCGGTCAAGCCGGTGATCAGTCCGGCAATGGCCAACCACAACGCGATCACCAGTGTCTTGTCACTGATAGCGTCAGCGGCCAGGGCCAGGGACCCGCAGGCCCCGAACCCGGCCCAGACGATCACGCTGTGTTTGGCGATCAACTTGGTCACACTCACACCCGCTCGATTATCTTTTCGCCGAACAGGCCCTGCGGACGGAACAGCAGGAACATCAGGGCCAGCACATAGGCGAACCAGTTCTCGGTCGCACCGCCGACCAGCGGGCCGATGGCGAATTCGAACAGCTTTTCGCCGACACCGATGATCAGACCGCCGACAATGGCGCCCGGGATCGAGGTAAAGCCACCCAGCATCAGCACCGGCAGCGCCTTGAGCGCGATCAGGCTGAGGCTGAACTGGACGCCCGATTTGGTGCCCCACATGATGCCCGCGACCAGAGCCACGAACCCGGCCAGCGACCAGACCAGAACCCAGATGAAGTTCAGCGAGATGCCGACCGACAGCGCCGCCTGGTGGTCGTCGGCCACAGCGCGCAGGGCCCGGCCCTGTTTCGTGTACTGGCTGAAAGCCATCAGGGCGATCACCAGCAGCGCCGCGATCACGGTGGCCACGATGTCCAGATTGTCGATGAAGAAACCGTAGCCGAACATGTCATAAGTGATCTTGTCGATGGTCTCGTTGATGCCCTGCGGCAATCCGACATCCAGCTTTTTGATTTCGGAGCCCCACATCAGGTCGCTGAGACCTTCGAGGAAATAGGCCAGGCCGATGGTCGCCATGAACAGGATGATCGGTTCCTGATTGACCAGGTGGCCCATCACGAATTTCTGCACCGCCAGTGCCAACAGGATCATGACACCCATGGTCAGCAAAATGGCCAGCAAGGCCGGAACGTGCCATCCGAAATGGTGGATTTCCGTGCCCAGCGCGGCGTTGATCAGGTGACTGAAGGGCACCTGCCCTTCCATGATACCGACCAGGGTCATCGCTGCGAACAGGGCCATGACGCCCTGCGCGAAGTTGAAGATGCCCGAGGCCTTGAAGATCAGGACAAAGCCCAGCGCCACGAGTGCGTAAAGCACCCCGGCCATGAGGCCGTTCAGCGTGACCTCCATCGCAAATAGCAGCTGCTCAGGCATTTCTTTCCCCCACACATTTCTTCTTTGGCATTTGCCGGATCGTTTCTACGGGTCCGGGCGACATGGTTCGATCAGTCATGAGAAACCCCCAGATAGGCGTCGATCACATCCTGGTTGTTGCGCACTTCGTCCGGCGGACCGTCGCCGATCTTTTTGCCGTAATCCATGACCACGACGCGATCCGACAGATCCATGACCACGCCCATATCGTGTTCGATCAGCGCGATGGTGGTGCCGAACTCATCATTCACATCCAGGATAAAGCGGCTCATGTCCTCTTTTTCCTCGACGTTCATGCCGGCCATCGGCTCGTCCAGCATCAGCAATTTGGGTTGCGCCGCCAGGGCGCGGGCCAGCTCGACCCGTTTCTTCAAACCATAGGGCAACCGCGCCACCGGGGTTTTGCGGATGTGCTGGATTTCCAGAAAGTCGATGATCTTTTCGGCGATTTCCCGGTTGGCCACCTCTTCGGCCTCGGCCTTGCCCTTCCAGAGCGCCTGCGAGAAAATTCCGGCCTTCATCTGCGTCAGACGTCCGGTCATCACGTTGTCCAGAACGGTCATGCCTTCGAAAAGCGCGATGTTCTGAAAGGTACGGGCAATGCCCTGTTCCGCCACTTCGAACGGTCGCATCTGCGGCCGCGGCTTGCCCTTGTACCAGACCTCGCCTTCCTGCGGGATGTAGAACCCGGACATCACGTTCATCATCGACGACTTGCCGGCGCCGTTGGGTCCGATAATGGCGCGGATCTCGCCCTCGTGGATGTCAAAGCTGATATCGGTGATCGCCTTGACGCCGCCAAAGCGCAAGGTGATGTTCTTCATTTCCATCACCACGCCGCCGATCTTGCGGCCGTCCGCAGTGGTATAGCCTTCGCTCACGTCTTTCATGTGCGCGCCCCTTTCATTTGGCCGGCAGACAGAGTGCCGGAAGCCCAAAAACTGTTCAGGATGAAATTGTTCACTCTGCCGCCATCTTCTGTGCAGAAGAGACAACCGCCGCATCGCGGATTTCCAGCGTGGCCCGGATTTCGCCCTTGCGGCCGTCCTCATAGGTCACTTCGGTCACCGTGCTGATCTTGGGCGAACCGTCGTACAGTGCGGTGATGATATCGGCATATTTTTCTTCAATGATACGCCGGCGCACCTTGCGCGTGCGGGTCAGTTCGCCGTCATCGGCATCCAGTTCCTTGTGCAGAACCACGAAGCGATGCACCTGGCAGCCCGACAGCATCGGATCCTCGGCGACCGACTTGTTGACCTCTTCGACATGGTTCTGGATCGTGTCCAGCACCTGCTTGTGGCCCGCAAGCTCCTGATACGACGCATAGGCGATGTTATTGCGTTCCGCCCAGTTGCCGACCGCGGACAGGTCGATGTTGACAAAGGCGGTGCATTGATCGCGGCCATTGCCAAAGACCACGGCCTCAAGAATGTTGGGATAGAATTTCAGCTTGTTCTCAACATATTTCGGCGCGAACAGACCGCCATCGGCCATCTTGCCCACATCCTTTGCGCGGTCGATGATGCGCAGGTGACCGCTGCCTTCCTCGATGAAACCGGCGTCGCCCGTGGCCACCCAGCCTTCTGCATCCTTGGTGTCCGCCGTGCTTTCGGCGTTCTTGTAATACTCCATAAACACGCCGGGGCTGCGATAGAACACCTCGCCATTGTCTGCGATCCTGATCTCGACGCCGGGGCATGGTACGCCCACTGTGTCCGAACGCACCTGACCGTCCGGCTGTGCGGTGATGAACACGGTCGCCTCGGTCTGGCCATAGAGCTGTTTCAGGTTGATGCCCAGGCTGCGATAGAAATCAAAGATTTCCGGCCCGATCGCCTCGCCCGCGGTGTAACCGACGCGGACCCGGCTGAAGCCGAGCGTGTTCTTGAGCGGACCATAGACCAGCAGATCGCCGATCTTGTATTTCAGCCGGTCCATGAAACTGACGGACTCGCCATCCAGGATTTTCGGTCCGACCTTGCGGGCATGCGCCATGTAATGGTCGAACATCCGCTTTTTCAGGGCGCCCGCGTCTTCCATCCGGATCATGACGCTGGTCAGCTGGGTTTCGAATACGCGCGGCGGAGCGAAATAGTAGGTCGGTCCGATCTCGCGCAGGTCGGTAATCATCGTGTCGGCGCTTTCCGGGCAGTTCACGCAGAAACCGCACCAATAGGCCTGACCGAGCGAAAAGATGAAATCGCCGACCCAGGCCATCGGCAGATAGGCCAGAATATCGTCATCGCGGCGCAGCTTGTCGAATTTGGCCGACGATTTGGCGGTCTCGATGATGTTGCGGTTAGACAGAACCACGCCCTTGGGCTTGCCGGTGGTGCCCGAAGTATAGAGCATCACGCAGGTGCTGTCGTAATCGGGCTTTGCGATACGGGCATTGAGCTCGTTGATGAACTCGTCATAGGCCGCACGGCCCTGATCCTGCACATGGCTGTATTCATGCAGGTGCGAATGATCGTATTTACGCAACCCGCGCGGATCGAGATAGATCAGGTGTTCGAACTGGTGCAGCTGATCCTGTACCTCGATCACCTTGTCGACCTGTTCCTGATCGCCCACGATCACGAAACGGGCGCCGCAGTGGCCCAGAACATAGGCCATCTCTTCGGCGTTGGCGTCCTGATAGAGCGGGACCGGAACCGCGCCGACCATCTGAGCGGCCACCATGGACCAATACAGATAAGGCCGGTTGCGTCCGATGATGGCGATGAAATCGCCCTCGTTCACACCCAGATTGATGAGACCCAAGGCCAGCGCCTCGATCTCCTTGGCAGCTTCGGACCATGTCCAGGTCTGCCAGATGCCAAATTCCTTTTCCCGATATGCCGGGGAATTCCCGAACTCGGATACGTTGCGTTGAAGTAGCGCCGGAATGGATTGCAATCCTTCCGCGCCTGTCGACGTCTGAGTCAAATGTCTGTCCTCCCGCGGTCGGCTGAGCATCAACGCCCCCGAACGCCCCTCTGCGATTCTGCTTCTCCAGAGAAGCCTCCAGCAGATTGGCCGTCAACTTTTTCGTGATGTTTTCCCAATCCCTTCGAATTCTTACAGGCCGAAACTCGTGCCCGAACGGGCCGCGAAATGCTGCAATGCGGCGCGATCCGGGCGGTCGTTTCGGCGAAGCGCGGGGCAGCGATTCAACCGCAATCCCGGCCGGCAATTCCGCCCGCGCTGCCGCGGTCGGGAAACGTGACCGGTTTACCGCAACCGCCTTGTGGTGTTAGCCATTGGACAAGGAGAACACTGCCCTTGGACCAGATCGACGCGCAAGCAAAGGCCCTGACTTTGGCCGGCCTGAACCTGATCGCCCAGGCGCTTTCGATTTATGACAACAACCTAAAGCTGGTTGTCTGCAACCACCGGTTCAAGGAAATGTTCGACCTGCCGGACCGCCTGGTGCGACCTGGTGCCGCATTTGCCGACACGGTCCGCCATATGGCCGAAAAGGGCGATTACGGACCGGCGGTGGATATCGAGGCTCTGGTACGGGCGCGGGTTGCCCAGGCGCTGGACTTCAAACCCCATTATGTCGAGCGCCTGCGCCCCAATGGCCAGTCGATTTCAGTCGAGGGGGCCCCGCTGCCGCAGGGCGGATGGGTCACGGTCTATACCGACATCACGCGCGCCAAACGCTCCGAACAGCTGTTGCGGGCGCGGTCCGAGGAATTGTCGGACCAGGTTCTGACCCATGCCGAAGATCTGGCCGCCAGCAACCGGCGCCTGGCGGCGACCATCTCGGCGCTGGAAGAGGCCAAGCGGGAACTGACCGAGATCGAGGCCCGCACCCGCCTGACCACCGAGATGATGCCGGCGCATATTGCCCATGTCGATGCCGACGGGCATTACACTTATACCAACCGGCGCCTCTCGAGCGTCATGCCCGGACGGCCGTCAGACATCATCGGCATGCATGTTTCCGACGCGCTGGGAAAGACGGCTTATGCCCGGGTCGAACCGCATCTGGCCAAAGCCTATCGCGGCGGCAGCCCGGTCTTCGAATTCACCCTGAACCCCAGCGCCCGGCGTATCCGGGTCGCCTTTACCCCGGACGGTGCCGGCGGCGCCTATATCCTGTCAATGGACGTGACCGAGGAAACCCAGGCCCGCGTGGCGCTGCAACAGTCGCGGCGCCGGGCCCTGGCGGCGCAGATGACCAGTGGGCTGGCGCATGATTTCTCGAACCTGCTGACCATCATCCTGGGAATGCAGGCCAAGCTGAAAAGGATGGACCTGAACAGCGAGGCCGTCAGCCTGGTCGAAGCCACCCAGGCGGCAGCGCGGCGCGGCGGGCGCTTGCTGAACCGGATTGCCGACATGACCAGCCACCGTACCCTGCGGCCGCGGGCGACGGACATGCACAACCTGATCGGCGATCTCAAGCTTTTGGCCTCGCCCAGCCTGCCGCGCGAGGTCGGTCTGAGCGTGCTCGATCACATGCCCGACGAGCGGCTGCTGCTGGACCCCGGCATGTTGCAGGATGCGCTGCTGAACCTGATCCTGAACGCGCGCGATGCCTGCGGCGCCGCCGGGCAGATCACCGTCAGCGTTCACAGTATCGAACGCTCGTGGATCGAGATCACCGTCGCCGATACCGGACCCGGCTTTTCGCCGGATGCGCTGGACAACGCGCTGAACCCGTTCTTTACCACCAAGGGCGGCGAAGGCAGCGGGCTGGGCCTGCCGATGGTCTATGATATGGCCAAGCTGGCCGGTGGCGATCTGATCCTCAGCAACACCCCCACCGGCGCCTGCGTTACCTTGCGCCTGCCCTATCGCGCGGCGCCCGCCGAACACAGCGGCCTGACATTGCTGGTCGAGGACAGCGAAGACCTGCGGGCCACATTTCGCGACATGCTGATCGGTCTCGGGCACCGGGTGATCGAGGCCACGACGGTGGACGAGGCCATTGCCCTGGCCGCCGATGTTGGGGATATCACCCTGATCCTGTCCGACATCGTGTTGCAGGGCGACGCGACCGGGTTGGATCTGCTGGACCGCATGGCCGACACCGGATTGCCGGTCATCCTGATGACCTCGCTGCCCGCCGACGACCCGCTGTACCTGAACGCCCAGACCCGGGCACCGGTGCTGATCAAACCCTTTTCCGCGGCACAGCTCGCCGCCCTCATACCCTCCGAGGCCGCTCCATGACTGCTCCTCTCGTGACCATCCTGGATGACGAACCGGAAATCCGGCAGATGCTGACCGAAGTCCTGACCGAAGCCGGGTTCCGCACCCAAAGCTTTGGCCGCGCCCGCGAATTCGAAGCCTCGCTGAAACATGTCACACCCGATATCTGCCTGGTCGACCTGTCACTGCCAGATACTGACGGACTGACCCTGGTGCATCGGCTGGCGCTGGAACAGGGGGCCTCGGTGATCATCATCTCGGGCCGCGCCCAGGTGCAGGACCGGGTCACCGGACTGGAACTGGGCGCGGATGACTATATCACCAAACCCTTCGACCCCACCGAAGTGGTCGCCCGCGTCCGCGCCCGTCTGCGCGACCACCGGCAGGTGCCCAAATCCGGCAACACGGCGCATTTTGCCGGCTGGATCGCGCATTTCGACCGATACGCGCTCGAAGATGAAAGCGGCAAGGAAACCCCGTTTTCGCATGCCGAGGCCGAAGTGCTGCGGTTGTTTCTGGACAGCCCGAAGCGTCTGATCAGCCGGGCGCAGATGCAAGAGGCCCTGGGCGGGGCGGCCGGCGAAAGCTTTGACCGGGCGATGGATGTGCGCATCTCGCGCCTACGCACCAAGCTGCGCGAAGACCCCAAGAACCCGCGTCTGATCAAGACAATCTATGGGGCCGGATACATCTTTCTGGGCGACGTCGTCTGGCGCTGACTCGGCCATCCGGGCAGGTGTCGAATCCTGTGGATAAATCGACATGAAACTTGCCCGGTTCGCTGAGCGCGGCTAGTCTGAATCCATGGCTATCTGTCTGCTTTACCGTCAGAACGCGCGGCGCGCCAAATGGTATTACCGCGTTGAAATCGCAATGAATCTCTTCTCCGAGGTCTCGGTGCTGCGGGAATGGGGTATCGCCGGCGGACACGGGCGCGCGGTGATCGATATCTATGGCAATCTGCGCGAGGCCTCGACCGCTGCCGACCGGCACCGCACCCGTGCCCTGCGCCGCGGATATCTGCGCCACTGACAGCGATCACGGAACGCCGGCCTTGGACAGGCATTGCGGGCGCTGCCATGCAAGCACTGGCACAGCGCAGCGCTCTGGCCTAAGACTGGCCTCAGCAGGAGGCTGCCTATGTCCCACATCACCCTTGTCCGGCACGGACAGGCCAATACCCAGGCCCGCGACGAGGCCAGCTATGATCGTCTCAGCGATCTCGGGCACCGGCAGGCCGCCTGGCTGGGTGAACATCTGCGCGCAAGCGGCGATCACCATCCGCGCGTCTATTGCGGCACGTTGCGGCGGCAGATCGAGACTGCACAGGCGATGAATGTAGGCGCGGCACAAAACGATCCGCGGCTGAACGAACTGGAATATTTCACCCTGGCGGAACTGATGCAGGACCAGCACGGTGTGGCGCTGCCCACCGAACGCGAAGGCTTTATCACCCACCTGCCGCAGGTGTTCAGCGCCTGGCATGACGGCCGGCTGGAGGGCGCGCCCGAAAGCTTTGCGGCCTTTGAAAGCCGCGTCACCGAGGCGCTGCACGATATCGCGGCGGGGTCGGGACCGGGGCTGGTGGTCACGTCGGGCGGGCTGATCGCCATCGCCCTGCGCCAGGTGATGCAGCTGAACATCGCCGCCACCGCGCGTCTGGCGCTGGCGATCATGAACACGTCGATGCACCGGCTGTTCCCGATCGGCGAGCAACTCAGCCCGGTCCTGTTCAACGCGGTGCCGCATCTGGACATGCCGGACCGGCATTTCGCGCAAACCCATTTCTAGGCGCCGCAGCGGGCGCACGGGCAGGAAAGGACAGCAGGCATGCAGCATCTCTGGGTCAGGGCCGAACAGCGGCCGAACGAGCGGCGGGTCGGCCTGACCCCCGAGGGCGCAGGCGACCTGATCGCCGCAGGCATGCGCATTACCGTCGAGGACAGCCCCGACCGCGCCATCCCGCTGGACGGCTATCGCGCCGCCGGATGCGACATCGCCCCGGCGCATAGCTGGCCGACGGCCCCGCGCGACGCGATCATCTTCGGCCTCAAGGAACTGCCCGAGGATGGCACGCCCCTGCCGCATCGCCACATCATGTTCGGTCACGCCTTCAAGGGTCAGTTCTCGGGCAAGGCGCTGCTGCGGCGGTTCCGCGCTGGCGGCGGCGCGCTGTATGATCTGGAATATCTGGTCGACGAACAGGGCCGCCGCATCGCCGCGTTCGGGTACTGGGCCGGCTATGCCGGGGCCGCGGTGGCGCTGAAATGCTGGGCCGCCCAACAGCACGGCGGCCTGTGCGGACCGGTCAGTCCCTATCCCGGCAGGGATGCGCTGGGGGCCGAGTTGGCCAACGAACTGGACGCGACCGGGTCTGCCCGCCCCACCGCCATCGTGATCGGCGCGCTGGGGCGGGTCGGGCGCGGTGCTGCGGACCTCTGCGATGCCATGGGCGTGTCGGTCACGCAATGGGACATGGCCGAAACCGCCTCGGGCGGTCCGTTTCCGCAAATCCTGGCGCATGACCTGTTCATGAACTGCATCTTTGCCCGCCCCGGCACGCCGGTTTTCGTCGCGTCGGCGGCCCTGAAGGCGTCGCGCCGCCTGACGGTCATTGGCGACGTCGCCTGCGATCCGGACAGCGACTACAACCCGGTGCCGATTTATGACCGCGCCACGAGCTGGCAGGCACCGGCGCTGCGCGTGGCCGACGATCCGGTGCTGGACGTGATGGCCATCGACAACCTGCCCTCGATGCTGCCGGTCGAGAGTTCGCAGGATTACGCCGCGCAACTGCTGCCGGCCCTGTTGACGCTGAAGACGCCGGAGTCCGGTGTCTGGGGCCGGGCCAAGGCCACCTTCGACAGCCATATGAAAGACCTCTGAGCCATGGCGATTCACTGGTGCGGCACCGGCCTGTCCGCGATCCCCGGCCTGCGGCGGCTGATCGAGAAGGGCCATCAGGTCGAGGTCTGGAACCGAACGGCGGACAAGGCGCGCGCCGCCGTCGGCGATCTGACCGATCGCATTCGGCCCTTCGACATCTCCGCCCTGCAGGCGGGACTGGCCCCGGGCGACGTGATCGTGTCGATGTTGCCGGGCGACTGGCATCTGCCGCTGGCCGAGATGGCAATCAACCGGCAGGCGCATTTCGTCAGTTCATCCTATATCGCGCCCGAGATGCGGGCGCTGGACGCGCACGCCCGCGCGGCCGGGGTGGCACTGGTCAACGAGGTCGGGCTGGATCCGGGCATCGACCACCTGATGGCGCATGCCCTGATCGCCGATTACCGCGCCTCGGACGTCTTTGATGCGACCAATCACCTGAGCTTCATCTCGTATTGCGGCGGCGTGCCGAAAACGCCCAACCGGTTCAGGTATAAATTCAGCTGGTCGCCCCTGGGTGTGCTCAAGGCGCTGCGCACTCCCAGCCGCTCGATCCGCAACTATACCGAACTGCGTGTGGACCGGCCCTGGGACGCGATCAGCAGCTATGCCGCGCCGTTGCCGACCCCGGAAACCTTCGAGGTCTATCCAAACCGGGACAGCCTGCCCTTTCTGGCGCAATACGGGTTCGAACCGGAATGGCCGGTCAGACAATTCGTGCGCGGCACCCTGCGTCTGAACGGCTGGGCCGCAGCCTGGGCCGAAGTGTTCCGCGAACTTGAAACGCTGAGCGGTCCCGAGGGCGACGCCCGGCTGACAAGGTTGTCCAGGCGGCTCTGGACCGAGAACGCTTACGGACCGGGCGAACCGGACCGCGTGGTCCTGTGTGTCGGGCTGCTGGCCGAGCACCAGGGCCGCCCGGTCTGGCACCGGACCTATGCGATGGATGCCTGGGGCGATGCGCGCGGCACGGCTATGGCCCGCCTCGTGTCGGTGCCGGTCTCGCTGGCGGTCGAATCGATTTTGAACCGGGAGATTCCGGTTGGCGTGCATGCTGCACCGGATGACGCCCGGCTGGTCGAAGGCTGGATGGCGGAAATCGACAGGCTGGCGCAGCATCTGACGCTGGTTGATCACCTGGTTTGAGGGCGATCCTGTGGCCGCCGGGTCCTGTGTCATTGCGGCACTTGCCCCCGGATTTGCCTTGGCTCATAAATGCAGCCACGCCATGGCCTTCAGGCCGACAAGCAAAGAGGATCGCCCCGCAATGACCATCGAAGCGCCAGAGACCCGGATTGTGGACAGCCATCGCATCGCCTGTGACGGCGGCGAGGGAGCGTTGGGCCATCCCCGGGTCTGGCTGCAGATCCCGCGCGACACGGGCTGGGTCGAATGCCCCTATTGCGACTGCAAGTTTCAGCACAGCGCGCATCAGGACAAGGCCTGACGGTTCCGTGACGGCCGGGGCGACCCGGCGTTGATCATCACCTGACCGGGCATCCGCGCGGCAAGGCCGTGACCGGCCGCACCCTCTCCGATCAAGGACACAGCAACGCAGCCTCAAAAGCCGCGCTGATTGCCTGCGCGGTGAAAGTACGGGATACAGGGCCGCAGCGCACGGGGAACAGGAGATTTCGGCAATGGGCGAGACGACATTCGGCAAGGGCTGTCATCTGCATCTGATCGACGGATCGGCCTTCATTTTCCGCGCCTACCACGCGCTGCCGCCCCTGACGCGCAAATCCGACGGCCTGCCGATCGGCGCAGTGGCAGGGTTCTGCAACATGATCCACCGCTATGTCGAGGCCAATTCCGGCCCCGATGCACCGACCCACGTGGCGGTGATCTTTGACAAGGGCAGCCACACCTTTCGCAATGATCTCTATGATCAGTACAAGGCCAACCGCGAGGCGATGCCCGAGGATCTGCGCCCGCAGATCCCGCTGACCCGGGCTGCCACCGAGGCGTTCAACATCGCCTGCAAGGAACTGGAAGGCTACGAAGCCGACGACATCATCGCCACCTTGGCGTGTCAGGCCCGCGCCGCCGGCGGGCGCGTGACCATTATCAGTTCCGACAAGGACCTGATGCAACTGGTCGGTGACGGGGTCGAGATGCTGGACGCGATGAAGAACCGGCGCATCGACCGCGACGGGGTTTTCGAGAAATTCGGCGTCGGCCCGGACCGGGTCGTCGATGTGCAGGCGCTGGCGGGCGACAGTGTCGACAACGTGCCCGGCGCGCCCGGCATCGGGATCAAGACCGCTGCACTCTTGATCAACGAATATGGCGATCTGGAGACGCTGCTGGCGCGGGCCGAAGAGATAAAACAGCCAAAGCGTCGCCAGACCCTGATTGAAAAGCGGGAACAGATCGAACTGAGCAAAAAACTGGTGCAGCTGGATTGTGCCGCGCCGCTGGATTTCGGTCTGGACGATCTGCAGGTGCGCGATCCCGACCCCGATGTACTGATGCCCTTTCTGGCCGAAATGGAATTCCGCACCCTGACCCGCCGCATCGCCGATCAGCTGGGGGTCGACGCACCGGTCATTCCCGACAAGATCGCCCCGCCTGCCGAGGCGGACACCCCCGAGGCGCCGGCCTTTGATGCGGCTGACTATTCCCGTGTTGGCGATGCCGCGGCCCTGCAGGTCTGGATCGACCGCATTCACGAACGCGGCTGGGTCGCGGTCGACACCGAGACCACCGGGCTGAACGAAATGACCGCCGATCTGGTCGGCATTTCGCTGTGTGTCGAGCCGGGGCAGGCCTGTTACATCCCGCTGATCCACAAGGCCCAGGCGACCGACGATCTGTTCGGCTCGGACGAGCTGGCCGAGGGGCAGATGCCGCTGGCCGAGGCGCTGAAGATGCTGAAACCGGTGCTCGAGGATCCGGCGGTGCTGAAAATCGGCCAGAACATGAAATACGACGCCAAAATCTTTGCCCGCAACGGCATCGACGTGGCACCGATCGACGACACGATGCTGCTGTCCTATGCGCTGCATGGCGGGCTGCACGGGCACGGCATGGACACGCTGAGCGACCGCTATCTGGGGCACACGCCGATCCCGATCAAGCCGCTGTTGGGCAGCGGAAAATCGGCGATTACCTTTGACCGGGTGCCGGTGGACAAGGCCGTCGAATATGCCGCCGAGGATGCCGACATCACCCTGCGTCTGTGGCAGACATTCAAGCCGCAACTGCATCGCAACCGGGTGACCACGGTCTATGAAACCCTGGAACGCCCGCTGGTGCCGGTGCTGGCGCAGATGGAAATGCACGGCATCAAGGTCGATCGCGACACGCTCAGCCGCATGTCCAACGCCTTTGCCCAGAAAATGGCCGGACTCGAGGCCGAAATACACGAACTGGCGGGCGAGACCTTCAATGTCGGCAGCCCCAAGCAGCTGGGCGAAATCCTGTTCGACAAGATGGGCATCGAGGGCGGCAAGCGCGGCAAGACCGGGGCCTATGCCACCGGGGTCGACATTCTGGAAGATCTGGCCACGGTGCATGACCTGCCCGCCCGGGTTCTGGACTGGCGCCAGCTGAGCAAGCTGAAATCGACCTATACCGACGCGCTGCAGGCCCATATCAATTCCGACACCGGTCGCGTCCACACGTCCTATGCCATTGCCGGTGCCAACACCGGGCGGCTGGCCTCGACCGACCCCAACCTGCAGAACATCCCGGTGCGCACCGAAGAGGGCCGGCGCATTCGCGAGGCCTTTGTCGCCGAGCCGGGCAACGTTCTGGTCTCTCTGGACTATTCCCAGATCGAGTTGCGGATTCTGGCGCATATCGCCGGGATCGACGCACTGAAATCGGCCTTTGCCGAGGGGCTGGACATTCACGCCATGACCGCGTCCGAAATGTTCGACGTGCCGCTGGACCAGATGACGCCGGACGTGCGCCGCAAGGCCAAGGCGATCAATTTCGGCGTGATCTATGGCATTTCCGGCTTTGGCCTGGCCCGCAACCTGCGCATTCCGCGCGCCGAGGCGCAGGGGTTCATCGACCGCTATTTCGAGCGATTTCCCGGCATCCGCAAATACATGGACGCGACCAAGGGCTTTGCCAAGGAGAACGGCTATGTCCAGACCCTGTTCGGGCGCCGCATCCATACGCCCGAGATCAATGCCAAGGGGCCGCGCGCCAGTTTTGCCTATCGCGCCGCGATCAATGCGCCGATCCAGGGCACGGCTGCCGATGTGATCCGGCGGGCAATGGTGCGCATGCCGGCGGCCATTGCCGACCTGCCGGCGCGGATGCTGTTGCAGGTGCATGACGAATTGCTGTTCGAAGTGGCCGAGGGCGCGGTCGACGACACCATCGCCCGTGCCCGCGACGTCATGGAAAACGCCGCCGATCCGGCGGTGCATCTGGACGTGAAACTGACCGTGGACGCTGGGCAAGGAGCGAACTGGGCGCAGGCACACTGACGCCCGCGCCCGGCGGAATGCGCGAAACCCTTTGCCATTCGGATCAATTGCGCTTATACGCCCGCATCCGCCTCTGACTCGCGCCCCGTCGCGGCTTGGCTGCGGACCCTCCACGGGCCTGTGCTGGACGACATCCCGGCCTGCGCCATTCACTTTTACCCTGCAAAGGAGACCCCGATGTCGATCACTACCGAAGAAAAAGCCCGCGTCATGAAGGATTTCGCCACCAAGGATGGCGATACCGGTTCCCCCGAAGTCCAGGTGGCCATCCTGTCCTCGCGCATCGCAACCCTGACCGAGCATTTCAAGACCCACAAAAAAGACAACCACGGTCGCCGTGGCCTTTTGAAGATGGTCGCCCAGCGCCGCAAATTGCTGGACTATGTCAAAGGCAAGGACGAAGCCCGCTATCAGGACCTGATCGGCCGGCTGGGCCTGCGCCGCTAAGACCGGCTTGCGGCGTCATTCAGGCGCCGGTTCTGCATCAATTCCAGGCGCCCATTCCTCGTGATCGGGCGCCTTTTGCGTGTCGATTTAGTGATTTTTTTGCAACGGTTTTACCACGACCAAGCCGGATACTGCTGGCAAGGCTGCCTGCGCTGCTTCGCGAATATCCGGCCAAGTGACTGATTATAATCATATTTATCCACACCCATTCTTCTGATGCGAAAATGCGGACTGACTGCCGCAAATTTGCCCCGGTCAGGACGCAAGGCGCCTATGCGGATTTCGGGATTGTACCGCGCCCGCACAGGCCTAGATCCTGTCGCAGGGAGGCATGTATGTCGGAGACTGATCATGCTGAAGACCATGGACACACGGATACCAAACCCGGTGCCGACTTTTGGCCCGCTTGCCGCCCCTGAGCGGTTCGCAGGCGCAGTCGGAATGACAATGCCGGGATATGCAATCCCTGCCCGGCTCGCCGGACATTTCCAACGTCGGTTCGACGACTTCTGGGACAGAAGCGGCCGGTTCTGGAGGCAGCTGCGCGCCCGTGCCTGCCGGATCGAGGCCCTGAAACCCGCCGATACAGACCGGATCATCGCGCATTTCGCCGAGCTTAGCCCGGCGGATCGTGCCGCCCGGTTCAACTCGGCCACCAGCCCGAAGGTCATCGCGGACCGCTATCGCAATCTCGACTGGTCGCGTACCCGGGTTCTGGGCGCGATCAGTGGCAACCGTCTGGTCGCCGTGGCCGAAATCGCCGAAACCGATGCCGCCGGACAGGCCGGTCGCGAGGTCGCGCTGTCGGTGCTGGACGGCTGGCAGGGCGCCCAGATTGGCGAACGTCTGTTGCGCTCGGCGATCCAGGCGGTCTGCGAGGTCGAAGGCCTGCCGCTGGTGATGTTCGCGCGCGGGGACAACAGCCGCATGATCAATCTGGCGCGCAAACTGGGCGCCGAGGGCACCATGTGCAACGGCGAATACCAGGCCGAATTCGCCCCCTGCTAGGCGGCGAATGGCGCGCCGGCGCGACCGGAAAGGTTCGCCCGGCCCGCCCCGGATGCCGTTTCGGGCAAACCGGCAGAAAATTTCGTGCTTCTCATGGATGGCAACTTGCGGTATGCGCGAAAAATCTGAGACGTTGCGCCCTGACCCCGGCGCTCGAAAGTAAAGATGGAAGGGGTCGGCGGCAATGGGGCCGTCATGCAAACGGGAGACCCGGAGGGCCGGGAGCGCTCCCATACAGGATACGCTAGATGTTCAACGTTACGACGAAATCGATGGAGTGGGGCGAAGAGACCCTCACTCTGGAAACGGGCAAGGTTGCCCGCCAGGCGGATGGCTCGGTCATCGCCACTCTGGGTGAAACTTCGGTCATGGCCAATGTGACCTATGCCCGCAAGCAAAAGCCCGGTCAGGATTTCTTTCCCCTGACCGTGCATTACAACGAGAAATACTATGCCGCCGGTAAAATCCCGGGCGGTTTCTTCAAGCGCGAGGCGCGCCCGACCGAGAAAGAGACGCTGACAAGCCGCCTGATCGACCGTCCGATCCGTCCGCTGTTCGTGCCCGGCTTCAAGAACGAAGTGCTGGTGATCTGCACCGTGCTGAGCCACGACCTGGTCAACGATCCCGACATGGTGGCGATGATTGCCGCCAGCGCCGCGCTGACCCTGTCCGGCGTGCCCTTCATGGGTCCGATCGGTGCCTGCCGCGTCGGTTTCGAGGATGGCGAGTACATCCTGAACCCGACCGTCGACGACATGCAGGACCTGCGCCTGAACCCGGAACAGCGCCTGGACCTGGTCGTTGCCGGCACCAAGGATGCGGTCATGATGGTCGAATCCGAGGCCTATGAACTGTCCGAAGCGGAAATGCTGGGCGCGGTGAAATTCGCTCATGAACAGATCCAGCCGGTGATCGACCTGATCATCTCGCTGGCCGAAGAAGCCGCCAAGGAACCGTTCGACTATCAGCCAGTGGACTATTCCGCGCTGTATGACGCGGTCAAGGCCGCGGGCGAGACCGAGATGCGCGCCGCCTTTGCGATCACCGACAAGCAGGAGCGCACGGCCGCCGTGGCCGCGGCCCGCGAAGCCATCCTGGAAAAGCTCAGCGAAGAGCAGCAGGGCGACGAGAACCTGGGTTCGGCGCTGAAAAAGCTCGAAGCCGGCATCCTGCGCGGCGACGTGGTCAAGACCGGCAAGCGGATCGACGGGCGCAAGACCGACGAAATCCGCGACATCGTGGCGGAAACCGGCATGCTGCCGCGGACCCACGGCTCGGCCCTGTTCACCCGCGGCGAGACCCAGGGTCTGGTCGTGACCACACTGGGCACCGGCGATGACGAACAATTCATCGACGCGCTGCATGGCAACTTCAAATCCAACTTCCTGCTGCACTACAACTTTCCGCCCTACTCCGTTGGCGAAGTCGGACGGTTCGGGTTCACCGGGCGCCGCGAGATCGGCCATGGCAAACTGGCCTGGCGGGCGCTGCAGGCGGTGCTGCCCGCCAGCACCGATTTCCCCTATACCATCCGCGTGGTCAGCGAGATCACCGAATCCAACGGCTCCAGTTCGATGGCGTCGGTCTGCGGCGGTTCGCTGTCGATGATGGATGCGGGCGTACCGCTCAAGGCGCCGGTGGCCGGTGTTGCCATGGGCCTGATCCTCGAAGAGGACGGCTCGTATGCGATCCTGTCCGACATTCTGGGCGACGAGGATCATCTGGGCGACATGGATTTCAAGGTTGCCGGAACCGAGAACGGCATCACCAGCCTGCAGATGGACATCAAGGTCGCCGGGATCACGCCGGAGATTATGGAAAAGGCGCTGGCGCAGGCCAAAGAGGGCCGCATCCATATCCTGGGCGAGATGAACAAGGCGCTGTCCGGTGCCGCGGAATTCTCGATCCACGCGCCGCGCATTGAAACCATGCAGGTGCCCACCGACAAGATCCGCGAAGTGATCGGGTCGGGCGGCAAGGTGATCCGCGAGATCGTCGAAGTCAGCGGCGCCAAGGTCGACATCAACGACGACGGCATCATCAAGATCGCCAGCCCGAACGGCGAAGCGATCAAGAAAGCCTATGACATGATCCATTCGATCGTGGCCGAGCCGGAAGAGGGCAAGATCTATACCGGCAAGGTGGTCAAGATCGTCGATTTCGGTGCCTTTGTGAACTTCTTTGGCAAGCGCGACGGGCTGGTGCACGTCTCCCAGATCGAGAACCGCCGCCTGAACCACCCCAGCGACGTGCTGAAAGAGGGTCAGGAGGTCAAGGTCAAGCTGCTGGGCTTTGACGATCGCGGCAAGGTGCGCCTGTCGATGAAGATCGTCGATCAGGAGACCGGCGAGGAAATCCGCAAGGAAGAAACCGCAGGCTGATCCACGCCAGACGCCAGAATTTCGGGCCTCGCCGGCAACGGCGGGGCCTTTTTCTTGCGACGCGCCGGTAATGGCACAGTCCTTTTGCCAGTGCGGGCATGGGTATGTCGCGATGCGCTTTGACGGGGTGAGCCGTCACAGGATGAAAAACGCCACCGTCATGACCGCGCCGACGCAGGTGACAAATATGCGCAGGATATCGGTGCGGATATTGCGGCTTTGGCGGGCACCGACATAGCCGCCGACGGTGGAACAGACCGCCATCAGCAGGGCCGGTTCCCAGGCGATCAGCCCGGCAACAACAAAGGTCAGGGCCGACACCAGCGACAGGATCGCCGACAGCACGTTTTTCAGCCCGTTCATGCTGTGCAGATTGACATAGCCCAGCAAACCGAATGTCGCCAACAGCATGATCCCGAGACCGCCGTTGAAATAGCCGCCATAGATCGAGACCGCCAGGATCGCCACAGCCGACAGAGCCTGCCCGGCATCGCCGCGGCCGCCGCGCCGCAGATACTGCATCAGCAGCGGACCCGACGCAAAAAGGACCGTGGCGATCAGCAACAGCCAGGGCACGATGCCGGAAAACAGATCGCCCGGCGTCAGGATCAGCAGAACCGCACCGACGATGCTGCCCAGGGTCGCGACGGCCACGATTGCGCGCAGGCCCAGCGTGCCCTCGGCGCGCATGTCCTGGCGAAAGGCGACCGCGCTGCCGACATAGCCGGGCAGGGCCGCCACCGTGGCCGATGCATTGGCGCTGATCGGCGGCACACCGGCCCAGACCAGCGCCGGAAAGGTCAGAAAGGTGCCGCCGCCCGCGACCGAGTTCAACAGTCCCGCAGCAAAGCCCGCTGCGCCGAGCACCAGATATTCCAACACGGCGGGCCGCTCCTTGCGCTAAAAGTGTCACAGCCTTCTGGCACCGATCCGGCGAAACTGCAAATCCCGAGAAACCGGGCGGTGGACGGCAGGGGGCAGGCTGGGCTAAGCATCCCCATGCGATCACTGATTATCCACATGTCCGCCAGCACGGCGCGGCGGCCAAACGCCGACGCGCTGTTAAGGACGCTGCCGGGCGCTGAACTGGTCGAGGCGGTCGACGGGCGCGATCCGGCCCAGATCGCCGATGTGGTCCTCAAAAACGGCACCACGCATCGACCGCATTACCCGTTTCCCCTGCGCCCGGCGGAAATCGGGGTATTCCAGAGCCATCGGCGCTGCTGGCAGCGTATCGTCGATCAGGGCTGGGAATACGGGCTGATTGCCGAGGACGACCTAGAGGTCGATCCCGCGCGGCTGGACCGCGCCCTGGGGCTGATCCGTCGGGCCGGCCATTCTGGCATGTATGTCCGCCTGCCGGTGAAACAGCGCGAAACACCCGCGCACGAGCTGGCCCGGGATGGCGATATGCGCTTTATCCTGCCGAAAACCATCGGCCTGCAATGCATCTGTCAGGTGGTGGGGCGGGACGCAGCACGGCGGCTGTTGCAGGCAACCGAACGGATCGACCGGCCCGTGGACACGCTGTTGCAGATGCATTGGGTCACCGGACAGCCGGTGCATGCGATCCTGCCCAACGGCAATCGCGAGGTCGCGGCCCGGATCGGCGGATCGACGATCCAGGTCAAGACCCGCGCCAGCGGCAAGCTGGCACGGGAATTCAACCGCGCCTGGTACCGGGCGCAGGTCGCCCTGCGCCCGCAGAAACCCTAGCCCGGGTTCTTGGCATAGCGCAGATAGGGCAGTTTCTTGTCCAGCGCGCCGTATTTCTCTTCGGCCTGCGCATCATCCAGCGCGAGCGCCACAATCACGTCCTCGCCCGCATTCCAGTTCGCCGGCGTCGCCAGCGGCTGTTCATAGGTGCGCTGCAGCCCGTCCAGCGCGCGCAGCACCTCGGCAAAGTTGCGGCCCACGGTCATCGGATAGGTCATGCTCAGCTTAAGCTGTTTGTCCGGCCCGATGATAAAGACCGACCGCACCGTGGCGCTGTCGGCCGGGGTGCGCCCGTCCGGCAGATAGGCCTCGGCCGGCAGCATGTCAAAGGCCTTGCTGACCGCCAGCCCCTCATCCGCGATGATTGGAAAACCGGCCTTGGTGCCGCCGACCGCTTCGATGTCCTGTTTCCATTTCTTGTGGTCCTCGACCCCGTCCACGGAAACGCCGATCACCTTGGTGCCGCGCTTTTCCCATTCGTCGGCCAGTTGCGCCACGGCGCCGAACTCGGTCGTGCAGACCGGTGTAAAGTCCTTCGGGTGCGAAAACAGAATCGCCCAGCTATCGCCAATCCAGTCGTGAAACTGGACGGTCCCCTGATCCGTCTCAGCGGTAAAATTCGGAACGGTATCGTTGATTCTCAGCCCCATAATCGGCCTCCCCATGATTGGTAATCCCAACGCGACTCGCGCTGACGACAACCTAATCCCTGGGCCGCTGCGTTGCATCCCCTATCCACCATCGTGGCAATCCGGCCTGAGTCAAAATAATTTGATCAAATTATTGAAACCGCCCTTGCCGGGACTTTCCGCGAATGACACAGTGCAGCGAATCTCCGACCGGGCGGTCGGATAAGTGTCAGATATGGGAGATCGGACCATGATCGAGAAACGCGACTTTTACATCGACGGGCAATGGGTGTCCCCGGCGCAGCCGAACGATTTTCACGTCATTGACCCGTCCACCGAAGAGCCCTGCGCGGTGATCTCGCTGGGCAGCGAGGCCGATACCGACGCTGCCGTCGCCGCCGCCAAGGCCGCCTTGCCGGGATGGATGGCCACCCCGGCCGCAGAGCGTATCGCACTGGTGGAAAAGCTGATCGAGGTCTACAAAACCCGCGGCGAGGATCTGGCCCAGGCGATGAGCACGGAGATGGGCGCCCCCATAGACATGTCGCGCGGCCAGCAGGTCACTGCCGGTAGTTCGCACCTGGCGAATTTCGTCAAGGCCGCCAAGAATTTCGATTTCGAGCATGCGCTGAACGAAAGTGCCCCCAATGACCGCATCATCCACGAAGCGGTCGGCGTTGCGGCTCTGATCACGCCGTGGAACTGGCCGATGAACCAGATCGCGCTCAAGGTCGGCGCGGCGGCGATTGCTGGCTGCACCATGGTGCTGAAACCCAGCGAACAAAGCCCGCTGAACGCGATGATCTTTGCCGAAATCATGCACGAGGCGGGCTTTCCGCCGGGCGTGTTCAACCTGGTGAACGGCGACGGGGTCGGCGTCGGCAGCCAGTTGTCCGCACATCCGGACGTCGACATGGTCAGCTTTACCGGTTCAACCCGCGCCGGTATCGCGATTTCAAAGGCCGCTGCGGACACGGTGAAAAAGGTGCATCTGGAACTGGGCGGCAAGGGCGCCAACGTGATCTTTGCCGATGCCGACGACAAGGCCGTCAAGCGCGGCGTCATGCATATGATGAACAATACCGGCCAGTCCTGCAACGCGCCCAGCCGGATGCTGGTTCAGAGGGAGATCTATGACCGGGCAGTGGAAACCGCCGCCGAAGTTGCCGCAAAAGTGTCAGTCGGGAACGCCCATGACGAAGGCCGACATATCGGACCCGTGGTCAACGAGATGCAGTGGAACAAGATCCAGGATCTGATCCAGGTTGGCATCGACGAGGGGGCGCGGCTGGTGGCCGGCGGAACCGGGCGTCCGGAGGGCCTGAACAAGGGGTTCTATGTCAAGCCGACGGTGTTTGCCGATGTCACCAACCAGATGACCATCGCGCGCGAGGAAATCTTTGGCCCGGTTCTGGCAATGATCCCGTTCGACACCGAACAAGACGCGGTCGAAATCGCCAACGACACGCCGTTCGGGTTGACCAATTACGTCCAGACCCAGGATGGTGCCCGCGCCAACCGGATGGCCCGCGCGCTGCGCTCGGGCATGGTCGAAATGAACGGCAAATCTCGCAGTGGCGGATCGCCCTTTGGTGGCATGAAACAGTCCGGCAATGGCCGCGAAGGCGGCAAATACGGCCTTGAGGATTTTCTGGAGATCAAGGCCGTCGGCGGCTGGGCAGCGGAATAGTCCGCCACCACGCCGGTTGAACCGGATCGACACCCGTCGCGGACCAGCTCTGCGGCGGGTTTTCTTCGCCCACCGGCCCTGTTAACGCCGTTTGCGCGCTACTTTGCGCCGGGTCTTGTCGGCCTTGCGCTTGCCGCGGGCGGCTTTGCGGCGCGGGCTGCGACCGGCGGGGCCGCGACCGCGCGGCAGCGGGTTGTCCTCGACCGCCAGCAGTTCCAGTTCCAGACCGCCGGTCACCGGCGTCGCCTGCGCCAGCCGCACGGTGACGCGCATCCCGATGGCGATGGTGAACCCGGTATCTGCCCCCATCAAAGTGCCCGCCTCGCGATCAAAGTGGAAATACTCGCGCCCCAGCGAACGGATCGGAATCAGCCCGTCAGCCCCGGTCTCGTCCAGCTTGACGAAGGCCCCGAACCGGGCGATGCCGCTGATCCGTCCGGTGAACTCGTTGCCGACCCGTTCGGCCAGATAGGCAGCCAGATAGCGGTCGGTGGTATCGCGTTCGGCCATCATAGATCGGCGCTCGGTATCGGAAATGTGCACCGCAGTCTTCTCAAGCCCGTCGATTTCCGCAGGCGACAGACCATCCGCCGACGCGGCCCCCTTGCCAGACGTCGTACCCCAGCCATGCGCCGAGATCAGCGCCCGGTGCACGATCAGATCGGCATAGCGCCGGATCGGCGAGGTGAAATGCGCATAATGCTGCAGCGCCAGGCCGAAATGTCCGAAATTCTCGGGGCTGTAATAGGCCTGGGTCATCGAGCGCAGGGTCGACATGTTGATCAACTCGTCATTCTCGCTGCCCTGGGCGGCGCGCAGCAGCGCATTCAGATGCCGGGTCTGCAACACCTGCCCCTTGGCCAGATTAAACCCTGCCGCCTGGGCGATCTCGCGCAAGCTTTCCAGTTTTTCCGGGGCGGGTTCCTCGTGCACCCGGAACAACAGCGGCGAACGTTTGGCAATCAGCGTCTCGGCGGCGGCGACATTGGCCAGGATCATGAACTCTTCGATCAGCCGATGCGCGTCCAGCCGCTCGCGGAAATTCACCGATGTGACGGTGCCGTCCTCGCCCAGTTCGATGCGGCGCTCGGGCAGGTCCAGATCCAGCGGCTGGCGATCGTCGCGGGCACGGGTCAGGGCGCCATAGGCGGCGTAGAGCGGTTTCAGCACCCCATCCAGCAACGGGCCGGTGCGGTCGTTCGGCGTGCCGTCAATGGCCGCCTGCACCTCGGCATAGTGCAGCGACGCCGCCGAGCGCATCAGCCCGCGCAGAAACCGGTGCCCGATCTTGCGGCCGTTCTTGTCCAGCTGCATCCGCACGGCGATGCAGGCCCGCGGCACGCCTTCGTGCAGGCTGCACAGATCGCCGGACAAGCGGTCCGGCAGCATCGGCACGACGCGATCCGGGAAATAGCTGGAATTGCCGCGTCTGCGCGCCTCGCGGTCCAGCGCGCTGCCGGGCCGGACATAGGCGGCGACATCGGCAATCGCCACCCAGACCACATGTCCGCCGGGGTTTTTCGGATCGTCATCGGCCTGGGCGAAACAAGCGTCGTCATGGTCGCGCGCATCCGAAGGATCGATGGTGATCAGGGGCAGATCGCGCAGGTCCTCGCGCCCCTTCAGCCCCTGCGGTTTGCTGGCATCCGCCTCGGCGATGGCGTCATCGGGGAACTGGTCGGGAATGCCATGTTGGTGAATGGCGATCAGCGACACCGCGCGCGGCGCTGTCGGATCGCCCAGCCGGGCCACGATGCGCGCGCGCGGCAGGCCCATGCGATGTTTCGGCCCGGCCTGTTCGGCCTCGACCAGTTCGCCGTCCTTGGCCCCGAACCGGTTGTCTTCGGGCACCTTCCATTCGGTCCCCTGGGCCTTGTCGATGGGCAGGATACGCCCGCCCTCGGAGCCCTTGCGGAACACCCCCAGAATGCGTTTCGGGTTGCTGCCGATGCGGCGGATCAGGCGGGCCTCGTAATTGTGATCTGCGGCCGTCACCACGGTCAGGCGGGCTAGGATGCGGTCGCCCTCGCCCAGCGCCGGATCCGAGGCACGCGGCACCACCAGCACGATGGGCTCGACCCCCTCGCCGTGCCATTCCAGCGGCCGGGCGAACAGGTCTCCGTCCGAGTCCGGCGCCTTGACCTGCAACACGCTGACCGGCGGCAGCCGGTCCGGGTCGCGATACGCGCGTTTGCGCCGCTCCAGATGCCCCTCGGCCTGCAGTTCCTTGAGCACGCGTTTCAGGTCGATCCGGTCGGCACCCTTGATGCCAAAGGCCTTGGCGATATCGCGTTTGCTGCTCTGGGTCGGATTGGCCGAAATCCAGTCGAGGATTTCCGCCCGGGAAGGAATGCGCGTCATGTCTTGGGCCTAGCACGGCACCGGCTGGCCGTCATCGGCAAATGTTGCGCCAGCCGCGCGGGTTATGGCGCCGAGCGCAGATCGGACACGGTATCGACATCGCGCAACCGCTCGATCAGCGCCACGGACAGGTTCGGCAGTGTGGCCAGACTGTCGGTCAGAGCATGCGCGGTGGACCAGCGTACGCCCGCGAACAGGCCCGGCGGCGCGCGGCGCGGGTGTTTCAGCCCGACCAGCCAATAGCCGCCATCCTCGGCCGGGCCGAACACGGCCTCGTGCCGCCCCAGCGCTGTAAAGGCCCGGGCGATCTGCGCCCGGCCGACGCCCGGAATATCGGCCCCGATCACGCAGACCGGGCCGGACGGCACCGCCCGCATCGCCCGCAACATGCGCTGTCCGAGATCGCCGCGCCCCTGCGGCAGGCGCGCCGGGCCGGATGGCCAGACGCGGCTGCGCAGGCCTTCGGCGTCCGGCGAAACCGCCAGGACCAGATGCCAGCGTGGATCGTGCAGTCGCCGCAGCAAATCCAGACTGTGCAATCGGAACCACCGGGCCGCGGCCACCGCGCCGATATCGCGCGCCAGCCGGGTCTTGACCCGCCCGGGCCGGGGTTCCTTGAGCATGACAATGACGGTGCCCCGCCGCGCGTCGCGCATGGCCGGCCTCAGGCGAAATAATCGCGCAGGATGCGGGAATAAATGCTCTTGAGCTGGCCGATCTGCGCCACCTCGACCCGTTCGTCGATCTGATGCATGGTCTTGCCGACCAGCCCGAACTCGACCACCGGGCAATGATCCTTGACGAACCGCGCATCCGAGGTGCCGCCAGAGGTCGACAATTCGGGTTGCAGCCCGGTCTCGGCCGCAACCGCAGCGGCAACCAGGTCCGACAGCGGCCCCGGCGGGGTCACAAAACTTTCGCCCGAGACCTTGATTTGCATGTCGACTTCGACGCCGAACGCCTCGGCCACCGCGTCCGCCTCGGCGTGCAGCCAGTCGCCCAGCCCGGCGCTGGTGTGGCTGTCATTGAACCGGATGTTCACGGTCGCGCTGCATTGCGCCGGAATGACGTTGGTCGCCGGATTGCCGGTGTCGATCGTCACCACCGCCAGCGTCGAGGGATCGAAATGCGCCGTGCCTTCGTCCAGTTGATACGAGGCCAGACGGTCGAGCAGCCGCACCATTGCCGGCAGCGGGTTGCGGGCGCGATGCGGATAGGCCACGTGCCCCTGTTCGCCGGTCACGGTGAACCAGGCAGTCATTGAGCCGCGGCGCCCGATCTTGATCATCTCGCCCATATGGTCCGGGCAGGTCGGCTCACCCACCAGACAGACCGACATCGCCTCGCCCTCGGCCTGCATATAGTCCAGCAGCGCGGTGGTGCCGTCCGTGGCCTCGCCCTCTTCGTCGCCGGTGATGGTCAGGATGATCGCGCCGTCCGGCGGCGTGTCGCGCACAAAATCGATGGCGGCGGCAACAAAGGCGGCAACCCCGGATTTCATGTCGGTTGCACCCCGGCCATACAGAAACCCGTCTTTTTCCTCGGCGCCAAAGGGCGGCAGCGTCCACGCCGCCTCGTCCCCCGGCGGCACCACGTCGGTGTGACCGTTGAACCCGAAAGTGCGGCCGTGGCCCCGGGCGCCCCAACGGGCAAACAGGTTGCTGACCTTGCCGCGATCGACGTGCACGCATTCAAAGCCGGCATCGGTCAGGTCCCGCGCCAGCAAAGCCAGCGCCCCGCCCTCGTCCGGGGTGACCGAGGGACAGCGGATCAGGGCGCGGGTCAGGGCGACGGCATCGGTGGCGGGCATCGGGCATGGTCCTTGTCCAAGGCAGGAAAGAACATCAGATGTGCGACGAAATCCTCCCGATGCCAAGCCCCAAAGACCCGCCGCCTGCCGCGTCAAACGCTAGGTGGCGTCCGGCTCATCGCCAAAGAATGGCGTCATCTGGGCAACGATCACCGCATTTTCGGCCAGCGCGCGCTGCATCAGCGCCCGTTCCTCGGGATCGATCTGGTGACCCAGGGCTTCGCGCTCGGCCAGCGTGCCATAGCCGGTCACGTCCAGCGGCGCGGTATCGGCCTGTTTCAGGATCGCCACGGTCTCGCGTACCGCCTCGGCCTCGTCCACGCCGCTGGCGAAACAGATCAGCGCGGCGCCGCTGGCGCCCTCGGGCAACCCGTCACCGGCCTTGCGCCCGATCTGCACCAGCAGGGTATAGACCTGCTGGCGCGACGGTTTCTTTTTTGCCTTGTCAGTCACGCAACAGCTCGTTGACGCCGGTTTTCGACCGGGTCCGCGCATCGACCCGCTTGACGATCACCGCGCAGTACAGGCTGATATCGTTCTTGGTCGGCATCGAACCGGCAACCACCACCGAATAGGGCGGCACCTCGCCATACATGACTTCGCCGGTTTCGCGATCGACGATCTTGGTGGACTGGCCGATGAACACGCCCATGCCCAGAACCGAGCCCTCGCGCACGATACAGCCTTCGACCACCTCGGAGCGCGCGCCGATAAAGCAATTGTCCTCGATGATGGTGGGGCCGGCCTGCATCGGTTCCAGCACGCCGCCGATGCCGACACCGCCCGACAGGTGCACGTTCTTGCCGATCTGCGCGCAGGATCCGACCGTGGCCCAGGTGTCGACCATCGTGCCCTCGTCCACATGGGCGCCCAGATTGACAAAGGACGGCATCAGCACCACGCCCGGCGCGATATAGGCGGACTTGCGCACCACGCAGTTGGGCACCGCGCGAAAACCGGCGGCTTTCCACTGGTTGTCGCCCCAACCGGCGAATTTGCTGTCGACCTTGTCCCACCAGCCGCCGGCCTGCGGGCCGCCCGGCTGATGTTCCATGTCCTTGATGCGAAAGCCCAGCAGAACCGCCTTTTTCGCCCATTGGTTCACGTGCCAGCTGTTGTCGGCCTGTTTTTCCGCCACCCGCAGGCTGCCGCTGTCCAGCGCGTTCAAGGTGTCTTCGATGGCTTCGCGCTGCTCGCCGGTGGTTGCGGGCGTGATCGTATCGCGCGCCTCCCAGGCGGCTTCGATGGCGGCTTCCAGCTGGGCGTTGGACATGATGGCGGCTCCCTCTGCGGTCATGATGATTGCCCAGCGCTATAGAGCGCCCGCGGGGTCTGCACAATCCGGCTTGTAACCCGGCGTTCCGCCTACGGCGGGCCGGTGGCGGTCAAAACGCTGTAAAATCCGGCGTTAACTTCCAGTTTCCAGACGGCTGTTACACCAGCTTTACTGGCCATGCGGCGACGAACCCTATAGGGCTGGAACCGACACGCAAGCAGGGAACATCCGTTGATGAAGGAAGACCGCCTGAGCCCGTTTCGCGACGCCCATCTGGACCGCGATACCGCTGAACATGTGCCCTCGACGCCGCAGACGCGGTCGCCCGCCTATCGGCTGGCCTTTGCGGACAACGATTTCCTGTGCCGCGACGAGCTGCGGCCGGTCCGGCTGCAGCTGGAATTGCTTAAACCGCAGATGATGCTGGACGAGCACGGCATCGAAAGCACCATCGTGATGTTCGGCGGCGCGCGCATTCCCGATCCGGTCAACAAGGACAAGGCACGCACCAAGACCCTGGCGGATCTGGCCCGGTTCTATGACGTGGCGCGGGATTTTGCCCGGCTGATGACCGAGAAATCGCTTCAGAGCAATTGCCGCGAGAACGTCGTCGTCACCGGCGGCGGCCCCGGCGTCATGGAGGCCGGCAATCGCGGCGCGCAAGAGGCCGGCGGTGTTTCAATCGGCCTGAACATCGTGCTGCCGCACGAACAGGCACCCAACCTGTTCGTGACCCCCGAACTCAGCTTCAACTTTCACTATTTTGCGGTGCGCAAGATGCATTTCCTGATGCGCGCCCGGGCGATCTGCGTTTTTCCCGGCGGTTTTGGCACGCTGGACGAGATGTTCGAATCGCTGACGCTGATTCAGACCGGCCGGATGGAACGGGTGCCGTTCCTGCTGTTTGGCCGTGCGTTCTGGGAAAGCGTGATCAACTGGGAAACGCTGGCTGATGCCGGCACCATCTCGGAGGACGATCTGAACCTGTTCCGCTTTGTCGATAGCGCCGAAGAGGCCGTGCGGCTGATCGAAACCTGGGAAACGACAGAACCGCGCGCTACCATCCCCGGGCGCTGATCCGCCCGCTGCGGTCATCCTCCGGGCGCGCAGACCGCCCCGGACGCTTGCGCCTCAAGCGCGATCAGCCGGTCCAGCCGGTCCGGTTCGATGCGCCCAATCGACAGGCTGCGGCCCACCAGGATCGCCGGTGTGCCGGCGATGCCGAACACCGCGGCGACAGCCCGGGCCTGCTCGATCCGATGCGCGGTCTCAACGCTTTGGGCGTCATGCAGAAACCGCTGCGGATCCAGGCCGAAGCTTTCGGCCAGTCCGGTCAGGGCCGCCGGACCCGGGCGCAGGACGCCACGCATCAGGTGTTGGTGCACCGGCAGATATTGCCCCTGCCGGGCCGCGGCGATGGCGGCGCGCGCTGCATCCTCGGATCGCGGCCCCAGCACCGGCAGATCGTGCCAGGTGACGTCGATCGGCGCCCCCCGGTGCAGCAGGTCGATGACCATGCCGCTGAGAACCGGGCAATAGGGACAATTATAGTCGGTAAAAACGGCGACAGGAGTCCGCCCAGCGGGCCAGTCGGTCCGGCCAAACGCGGCCAGGCACGGATTGGCGACGACACCGTCGCGCAGGCGCGATTGCTGCGCGCTGGCAGGTTGCAGACCGGTCAGGATGAAGTCACCGCCCGATACCGTCCCGCTGGGCAGGCGCCGGAACCCTGGCAAACCGGCGATCGGTTCGAATGTCAGCGACCGCTTGCGCCATCGCAGCAGCGGTGGCACTGCGACGGCCGCTCCGATCGCTCCGAAGACGATCAACAGGTCCCGCCGCCGTGTCGGCACCGGTCAGAGCCCGGCCTCGGCCTCGATCTGGCGACGCGATTTCCGTGCCCGTTCCGTGGCCGATTTCAATTGTCCGCAGGCGGCCATGATATCCTCGCCGCGCGGGGTGCGAATCGGGCTGGCATAGCCGGCCTTGTAGATGATGTCGGCAAAGGCCCGGATGCGGTTGTTGGACGACCGCGTATACGGCGCACCCGGCCATTCGTTGAACGGGATCAGGTTGATCTTGGCCGGAATGCCCTCGATCAGCCTGATCAGACGGCGGGCATCGTCATCGGTATCGTTCACACCGTTCAACATCACATATTCAAAGGTGATGCGTTCGGAATTCGAAACCTTGGGATAGCTGCGCAGGGCATCCAGTAATTGCGCGATGTTCCAACGCTTGTTGATCGGCACCAGCCGGTCGCGCACCGCATCCGTGGTGGCGTGAAACGACACCGCCAGCTGACAGCCGATTTCCTCGGCGGTGCGGGCGATTTCCGGCACCACGCCGCTGGTCGACAGGGTGATCCGGCGCCGCGACAGCTGGATGCCCTCGGGATCCATCGCGATCTTCATCGCGTCGCGCACATTCTCGAAATTGTAGAGCGGCTCGCCCATGCCCATCAGCACGATATTGCTGAGCAGCCGTGTCTCGTCCTTGGGCGCGCCGATCTCGGGCCACTCGCCCAGATCGTCGCGGGCCATCATCACCTGACCGATGATTTCCGCCGCCGTCAGATTGCGCACCAGTTTCTGGGTGCCGGTGTGGCAGAACGAGCAGGTGAGCGTGCAGCCGACCTGGCTGGAAATGCACAAGGTGCCACGGCCTTCTTCAGGGATATAGACGACCTCGACCTCGTGACCGCCGGCGATGCGCACCAGGTATTTTCGGGTACCGTCGCTGCTGACCTGTTTGCTGACCACTTCGGGAATCTCGATCACGAAGGTCTCGGCCAGTTGCGCGCGATAGGCCTTGGCCAGATTGGTCATCTCGGCGAAATCGCGCACGCCCCACTGATAAATCCACTGCCAGATCTGACCGACCCGCATTTTCGCCTGTTTCTCCGGCGTGCCATGGGCGATCAGGACCTCGCGCATGGCCTCGCGCGTCAGGCCGACCAGATTGATCGGCCCGTCGGGCAGTTTGCGGGCGATGGTCTTCACGTCCTGGGTGATGGGCGCGCTGGCGGACATGGGCTTACCTTCGGGATAACTGATGCAATGTGTTCCTATATAGTAACGCGCCGCGTTTTCAAAAGAATTGTGGCCCCGCCGCATCTGCGACCGGACCACGAATTCGGGTATCTTTCGGCAGCCGGATCAGCCGTCGCAACGCTTTTCGGCATCCTCGACCGCCGCGGTGAAGCCCAGCAGCGAAAACGTGTCCTTGGTTTGCGTGCCCCGAGCTGATCGGGCCGTGATCGTGGCCTTGGCGCCGCGCTTCATTGCGGTGATGATCTTTGCATCATCCGCGGCGGTGGCCGGCCAGGCCCATTCGCCTTCGGCGAACAGTTCGAATTCATTGCCGGAGATGTCCAGGTTCACCGTTGAACCCGGCGCAAACGGATACCCGCCGGTAAAGGTCACCTGACCCTTGACCCCTGCGGCGGGACGATGGAACACGAACAACAGAATATCGCTGCGCCGTACCGCCACAACCCGGCCGTCGCGGGTGTTCACGGTCTCCTTGGGCGCGGACACGCTCCAGCATTCCTTGGGGTCGTTCTCGACGAACACGCTCCAGTCGGTCTTGGCCGCCACCCGGTTTGTGCTCTGTTGTTGTGCAGATGCCGTCGTGGCCAGCCCGACCAGACAGAAACCCGCCACCGCGCGGGCAATTTTCGTTCCCATTTGTCCAGCCTCCAGACTGTCCTTGACCTCAATAACCATAGGGGTGCGTGCGGTTCTTGCCAAACCGTCTGGCTGCGCGCCCCAACGCTTGCCGACACATACACACTATCGTAACTTGCACCACGTGCGAAAGACCGATTGGCAGGATTTCGCCAAGATGTGAGGCCCGTTTTGACCCAGCCCGTCGCAATGACCGAAATCTGGCGTGGTGATCTGCTGGAGAGCCTGCATCTCGGGCAGGCCGTGATTTGTGACGACACGGGCCAGATCGTGCGCGCATGGGGCGATCCCGATACGCTGATCTATCCGCGCTCGTCCTGCAAGATGGTGCAGGCGCTGCCGCTGATCACCTCGGGCGCGGCGGACAAATACGCTCTGAGCGACGCGCAACTGGCGTTGGCCTGCGCCTCGCATACCGGTGCGATGGTCCACACCGATCCGGTCCGGGCCTGGCTGCAGCAACTGGATATCGCGGAAACGGCACTGCGCTGCGGCCCTCAGGAGCCCGACGATCCGGAGGCCCGGAACGCGCTGATCCGGGCCCATGCCACGCCATGTCAGGTGCACAACAACTGTTCCGGCAAACATGCGGGATTCCTGACGCTGGCCGCGCATATGGGGGCCGGTCCCGAATATGTCCAGATCGACCATCCGGTTCAGCAGGCCTGTCTGAACGCATTCGAGGAAACCACCCGCCTGCCCAGCCCGACCTACGGCATCGACGGATGCTCGGCGCCGAATTTTGCCACGACCCTGCACGGGCTGGCGCGGGCAATGGCGTTTTTCGCTTCGGCCGCCGACCGGAGCGACCGGGTCAGCGCCGCCGCCGCCCGGCTGACCACCGCGATGATGCGCCATCCCGTGCTTGTCGCCGGCGAGGGGCGCGCCTGTAGCGAACTGATGCGCGCGATGCAGGAACGCGCGGCGATCAAGACCGGCGCCGAGGGCGTCTATGTCGCGATCCTTCCGGAAAGGCGTCTGGGCGTGGCACTGAAGATCGCCGACGGTGCAACCCGTGCCGCCGAATGCGCGATCGCGGCGATCCTGACCGGGTTGGGCGTGCTGCAGGGTGATCATCCGGCAACCCTGCGCTTTATGAACGCTCCGATCCTCAATCGGCGCGGCGCGAAGGTCGGGATGATCAGACCCGCCCCCGCCCTGCTTTGAGAAGGGCTGCCAGGTCTGCCCCCGGAACGCTGCGGCGCGTTGCACAGATCGGGCTGGCCTGAAACCGGCGCATCCGCGGTTGTATCCGGCTGTTCAGGACCATGTGCTATCGAAATTGCCTGTTTTGCAACAAGGCGTCAAACGCCCGCTTCTGGCGCTCGGCCTGCCGGTCCGCACGCAGCTTGTCATGCATGGCACTCACGGCGTTCTGGCGACCAAAGGCCTGCCGAACCTTGCTGATTGCGTTCAATTTACGCGCGATGACCTGTGCCAGTTCGATATTCAGCTGCTGCCGGCTTCGCGACAGCCAGGCCTGCCATACCAGATCGGCACCCACGGCCTGCATCGTCAGGCCATCCGCCATTTCCTGCCGCCCGGCCTCTTCCTGGGCCTGCAGCCGCGCCAATTCACCCCGCAGCCGCGCTTCTTCGTTCAGGATGTTCTTCACTTTCTGAAACTCGTTCAGATACACCGCTTCGGTGACCCGCGCCATCTGCGCCAACTTGTCCTGTTTCATCAGGCCTGCCCCTTGGCGCGCCTGCGCATCTGTTCTGCGAACCGGATGGCCGCAGCCACAGCCAGGTAGTGTTCCTCCAGAATTTCCTGACCCAGATCGACCGTCGCATGCAGCGCCCGCGCCGCCGGCGGATCGTGATGGATAGGCACGCCGGCGGATTGCGCCGATTTCCGAATGGCGGCGGCGATCTCGTCCACTCCCTTGGCGACGCAGACCGGCGCGGCGCCGGGCGACCGGCTCCACTTTAGCGCGACCGCGTAGTGCGTCGGATTGACGATCACCACATCCGCGCCGGGAACTTCGGACATCATCTGGTTCATCGCGATTTCCTGACCGCGCTGGCGCCGTTTCTGCTTGAGATGCGGATCGCCCTCGGCCTCTTTCGACTCGTCGGTGATCTCTTTGTGCGACATGCGGTTCTTGCGCAGATGTTCGTTATGTTGCCACACCGCGTCTATTCCGCCGATCACCGTCGCGATCAGCAGAACCAAAAACAGGAACTCGATGCTGAGACGCGCCAATTGAGCGGCCACCATCATCGGGTTCGAGCCGATCAGTGCGACGACGTCGGGCAACCGGGCGTTCAGGAACAGTCCCAGGCAGACCGAATACAGAACGAGCTTGGTGAAGCTTTTTGCAAATTCAAACAGACCGGATCGGCCGAACTTGTTCTTGGCATTGGAAATCAGCGAGATTCGCGACAGCTTTGGCTTGACCTTGGTCGGCGCCACGACAAAAGCACGCTGGGCCAGGATCGACAGCAGCACCGCAACGGCCGGCACCACGAACCAGGGCGCAAGCGATCCGGACAGTGCCAGGAGCAACCCGCCCACCGGCGCGCTGGCGGGGCCGGCAATCATCAGATCGGAAAACTGTTCAGGCTGATCCAGCAGAACCATCAGTGTGGTGCCCAGCTCGCTCACCGATTCGGCGCCCACCGACAGGGCAGCCAGCAGCAGGCCGGCATAGGCGGCTGCCACCGACAGATCCGTGGATTTCGCCACCTCGCCCTTTTCGCGCGCCTTCTGCAGCTTTTGCGGCGTGGCCTCGTGCGACTTTTCCGTGTCGTCCTGGGCACCGCCGCTCATCGTGCCGGAGCCATCGGGTCTTGCAGAAAGGCCACCAGAGCATCAGCCCAGATCGCCAGCATGAAGGGCGCACAGAGAAACAGCAGAAAAATACCGCCCATCGTGATCACAGGCGCGCCGACAAAGGCGACCATCAGTTGCGGCATCGCCCGGTTGATGACACCCAGAGTCAGATTGTAGATCACCGAGGTGACGACAAAAGGAGCCGCCAGCAGAAAGGCCAGCCCAAAGGCGTCGGCAATGCGAACCACACCCCAATTGGACAGGTCGCGCGCCTGCGGATACTCGCCGACAGGAAACAGCTGATAGGAATATATCAACAATTCTGCCGCCCGGACGTGGAGCCCGGACATCACTGCCAGGGCCAGACCGCCGACGACCAGAACATACCCCATCGCCGGGATCGGCTCGGCCGCCGCGCCGCCCAGGATCTGTGACAGTGACGTAGACTGAGCCGCCATCGAACCGGCCGTCTGCAGCGCCAGAACAAACAGCCGGATGCCAAGTCCTAGTGCCAGCCCGATGATTGCTTCGGTCACCGCCAGATTGCCGATCTGCAGCAGATTCGCGGGCGCCGGCTGCGCCGGGATTGCCGGCATGATGATCAGAGCAAACGCGATGGCGATCGCCAGTTTGATCCGCATCGGCACAGCCCGCTCGCCAAAAGCCGGCAGAACCGAAACCAGCGCCGAAACCCGGATAAAGACAATGAATCCGTGCCACAGGCCCAGGGACATGAGCGACAAAAGTTCTTGCGGCACGCCGATCATGCGGCCACCATCCCCACCAGGGCAGGGCGCGCTTCCAGTCCGATTTCCTCGAAAGACAGCACCGGATTGGGCAACCCGCGCGCCCGCAGAATGGTCTTCAGGAAACGCCGGCGACGGGTCGATGTCACCACGGCCGGGTACACCCCCTGGTTCGAGGTCTGGTTCAGCCGGTCCGAAACTCCGTCCGCCAGCTTGTTGAACAACTCGGGCGGCAGAGCGATGTCAAAAGCGCCCTGTTTCGTCTCGACCTGATAGGTCATGAACGTGTCTTCCCATTCCGGTGCCAGCTGCACCAGCGGAATGCTGCCGTCCTCGCGCTTCAGTTCGGCCACCAGCTGGAAACCCATGCGTTGGCGCACGATTTCGCAAATGCTTTCCGGCTGTGTCGTGGCCAGCCGTGCCTCGGCAATCGCTTCAAGAATCAGCGGCATGTTTCGGATCGACACACGCTCTTCCAGCAGCAGGCGCAGAACGCTGTGCAGGGTATCTATCGGCACCTTGTCGGGGATGAGTTCATCCAGCAGTTTCCGATTGGCCTCGGAACGCCCCGGGTCGGACAATTGTGTCATCTCGGACAACAGCCGGCGCAACGACTTCAGCGTCAGCAAGCGCGGAAAGTTCTGTTTGATCACTTCCAGCAGATGGGTCGCTAGAATTTCCGCCGGCGTCACGATTGTCGCGCCAACCAGCGCCGCAGTTTCTTGGTCTTTGGGCGAAATCCAGCGCGCCGGCGCGCCATAGACCGGTTCGGTCACGTCCTTGCCCATCGGCAGGGCCCCCTGGTCCTCGGGCATCAGCGCCAACACCAGATCCGGATGCAGCACACCGCGGACCTGTTCAACGCCCTGGATCCGGATAACATAGGTTCCGATCTGCAATTCCGGTTGGTCGGTCAGTCGGATATCCGGCAGGATTAGCCCGAACACCGTTGCCACATGGGTGCGCATATTGGCAATTCTCGTGTCCAGACCGGTCCCGGGATCGAGGATCATGCTGACCAGGTCTGGTGCGAATTCCAAGTGCACGTCGTCCAGATCAAGAACATCGCCCAGCGCCTTGCGCACCGGTTCCTGGACCTCCGCCTCGTCGGCGATTTCGGCAGCGGTGTCCGAGCGTTTCTTCATCTTGTATGCCGCGACACCCAGAACCGCGCCGCCCAGCATGAATGGTAGAAACGGCAATCCCGGAACCAGCCCGAACATCGCCATCAGAACCGCCACTGTTGCCAGTGCGGCCGGGTGCTTGCCCAGCTGATCGAACAGGGCCAGATCGGTAGCGCCCTGAGTTCCACCGCGCGCCAGCAACAGCGCCGACGCGATGGAGATGATCACGGCCGGAATCTGCGTCACCAGGCCGTCGCCCACGGTCAGAATCGCATAGGTCTCGAACGCAGCCCCGATGGGCATCTGGTGAACGACAACGCCCATGACCAGCCCAACGATCAGGTTGAGGAGGGTGATCAACAGACCGGCGACCGCATCTCCCTTGACAAATTTCGAGGCCCCGTCGAGCGACCCGAAAAACGTCGTTTCCTGCTGCTCCAGCTCGCGGCGCTCTTTGGCCTGACGGTGGTCGATGGCCCCCGCCGACATGTCGCTGTCGATGGCCAGCTGTTTGCCCGGCATCCCGTCCAGCGCGAACCTGGCGCCGACTTCGGCCATGCGCGCGGCCCCCTTGGTGATGACCATGAAATTCACGATCAGCAGAACGCCGAAAACCACAAGGCCCAGAAATACGCTGCCGCCCATGACGAATTGCGCAAAGCCTTCGATCACGTCGCCAGCAGCGTTCGGGCCGGTATGCCCTTGCCCGATGATCAGCTTTGTCGAGGACACGTTCAGCGACAGGCGCAACATCAATGATGCCAGCAGGATGGTCGGAAAGGCGGAAAAATCCAGCGGTCGCTCTATGAACAGTGTAACGGTGAAAATCAGGATTGCCAGGCCGAACGAGGCGGCAAGTCCGATGTCCAGTACCCATGCCGGCATCGGCAGGATCATCATCACGATCACGGCCATAAGCGCCAGAGCCAACAGAACTGTCGGGCTGAACAGGTCTTTCGCGGTGAATTTTGGCATGTTCGGCACCCTCAGTTCAAGACGACGAAGGCCGGCCCGCCGGCGGAATTCCGCGGCGCTACGGGCACCAGCGACCCCATCTGTGTCGCACCACGACCGAACAGCGGTGCCCGGGCAGCCGATCCAAGCAATCCGGCGCCACGCTCACGGCCTGTCCTCACGTCAGGCAGGGCCGCAATGTCCCGATCTGGGCTCAGCGTGCCGCGAACCTTGTCAAACCGCACCGCGTAGCTGCGTGCATAGGCCGGCGTTCGCGAGTGGTAGGCTCCGGCCGCAGCCGACCAATCGCCGAACTCCTGATAAAGTTCTCTCAGAAATCCAGCTGCATAGTTGGCGTTGATCATCGGATCGAACATCTCGTCTATGGACCGAAACGCCGCTCCGTGCCATTTGTAATTGACCTGGAAACAACCGACATCGAAACTGCGCGCACCGCGCTTGAAATGCTTGAAGACATATGCGCGCGCCGCATCTTCGGTTTCAAACCACTTTCCGGTTCCCTCCATGTTCACCGTCCAGGGCCAGGGCTCCAACCCATTGGCGCCGTTGCGCCCGGTTTCGACGCGGGAAATTGCCTTCAGAACGTCATAGGGCACGCCGCGATTCTGCGCGGCCGATCTGGCGGCATGGTCACACAGCTGCGCATTGTTGTCGTTTCTCGCGCTTGCACCTGCCATCGGGGCGGCCGCCAGAAACAGGCCAGACAAGCCGATGGCAAGGGTGATCGCCATGGTGATCTTTCCGGTGCAACCGGTCACTGGTGCACATACTGTTCTCTTTCGTGGCATTCTGCCCAATCCAAACCCTGTTTCTAGGTTGTTGCGACGTTAGATCGGGCGTGTTTATAATTGGTTATTGTGCGTCGGTGTTTCGCGAGGCACTGGCCCAAGCCCAAGACGCAGATTCTTATAAAGGTGGACCGCAAAGTTTTGCGGCAACGCGCGCTACTCTGCGCCCGGAACTGGTTCAGCCTGTTCCAGCAGGTCACCGATCTGCGCGCGCGCTGTCTGGCTGTTTTCCAGCAAGACCTGCGCTCTTGCCAATGGCGTCAACTCTTCCAGAACGGATGTGTTTTGCGTCAGTTCCAAAGACACTTTGGCCATACGATCATACGGGGACTCCGAACCCTCCCGCACCTCCTCCCAGGCTTCGCTAAGCCACAGGCTGCGTGATGCTTCATCCGTCAGATCGGTATCCAGCAGTACTTGCCCGGCTGATCGATACTCGCCGTTGCGCCGCAGTGCCTGTGCCCTGAGACGGGCGGCTTCGGGACCAGAAAGGCTCAACAGTTCCACAAGCGCCCGATGCGGTAGGTCCATCAACAGAGCCGCTTCGGCCCGCATGAGTTTACGATCTTGGGATGCCGGCTGCAAACCGCTGGTTGCAAGCAGTTCCGACGCCGGCTCCGCAAAACCCAGATCGAGCATTCGGCGAGCCAGTTTCTCCTCGAGGTCGCTGGGCATTGAAACGTGTGTTTTTTCCGCCTGCCAGAGCCCGAATTTGAGAAAGGTTACGTCATCTGCGTTTTCCGCCATCAGGTGCAGGACCGGCACCAATGCCCGGTGTTCGGCACCCGATCCGTCGTTCTGCCTAATGTGATCAAGTGTTTGAAACGCGGCATCGAACTGCCCTGTCATCGCTTGCGCAATCGCGTGGACCCGACGCAGATTTGGCCCCAGCTTTGAATTTCGATACTCGGAAGCATAGGCCGCAGCTAAAAGAGGGATATCATCCGCAACCGGCATCCGCTCGCGCCATTGAGTGTCGATCAGACCGACAAGCGCATCCGGAGAATGCCGCGATCCGGACTCGACAACTGCGGATATCTTTTCTACCGCAAGTTCGTGTTGACCACGTGATTGATCGATCTCAGCGGCGGCCAAGTCCTGTTCGGACCCGGTCTCGTCGTCTGAACGATCGATTGCCCTCAGGATCGCCGAGGCGGTCTCGACATCGTCCAAGCCGGTGAATATGCGGCTAAGCCGCGGACCCAACAACTCTCTCAGATTCCAAGGCAAGCGCGCAAAGGCCTGCAACACGGCCTGGGTATTCGCATCCCAAGCGTGATCCGGTTTCGACAAAACCGACCACATCGCAACGTCTTCCGCGCAGTTTTGTTGGCCGACAAAGGCCTTTTCACCATGTCCGGGCCAATCGTCTATGATGTCGGCAAGGCCGAACAGCACTTTGTTGTCCGCCTCGTGTTCCGGATCCAGCAAGAGAACCTCTCGCGCTTCGGCACCAAAACCGAAATGCAGATACGCCTTTGCCAGCGCGACGATGGCGTCGGAATTCGGGCGATCGAATTCGCCGAACAAGTCGGAACGCAGAACACCTATCTGATGAGCGAAATCGCCTTTGCCACCCCATTTGTGCAAGGCCACCATCCGGGAATCCAGACATTCCTCCTTGGGTGCCAGATGTGTCAGAGCCCCCGCAACCACGGACATGTCGCGGTCCATGACGGTCTCTGCGGACACGCTGATCGGCGGAAAGTCCTTCAATTCTGTTTCGGCGACACCAATCCCCACATTGCCGATCGGCTCGTTATCGGCTTCCCGTTGCGCGGTGGGCAGGCGTGGTACCAGCGGCGCCAACAACCCCTGATCGGCGGCTCTCCCGATCTGCTCCAGCAGGCGCTGCTCAGAGGCGTTTATGTCGATCTTCGGCGTATGAAGGTTCGGATTTTCAGCGGGTTCGGGATTGTTCTGTTTCGGTTTGCGTATTGCCTCTGCAAGGTTTCTGGTGACGGGAAGACGGAAAGCTTCGGCCTGTTTCGTGGCTGTCGCAATGCTGAAGCGATACGTGTTCTGGCCGATCTGTGGGAGCATGTAGGGCAAGACTGCAGGTTGCTCTACAGGGTCCGAAATGTCGATGACCAATAGCGCTCCGGAATGCCGGAACCCGACAACCTGACAGTCGCACCCCAAAATCAGATCGAGCGCTCCGCCCTGTTCTTTTTGCGTCAAGCCGGTCAGGCGGGTCTTGGGAATGCGGTCAAACGCCTGACTTGTGTCGAATTGAACTCCTGGCATCTGCAGGTTCAGGGCCGCCTGACCCTCGCCCTGCTCCAGGCTCCACTCGACGTTTTCGGGAACCTGCATCACCAACCGCGAGAACGTACCGTGCTCGCCAGATCGCACGACCACCGTCGGCGCCGCATATGCCCCGCCGGAAAGACCGAAGAGAAAAATTGCGACCAGCGTGCGAATCATGCCGCGTCCTGCTTGACGGCTTTCAGCGCTTCTTCAAGGTCCGAGAATTTCGGACGGCAATGCGCCGGCGTGTTCTGGCGTCCGACCTCGATACAGATTGCAGCCGCGTGATTGTGCAGGTTGGCGATCAGGACCTCGCGGATCAGCAAGTAGAAGTGGCTGTCCTCTTCGACCACTGTCTTGACCTTGGCCGCAAAAGGACCAACCAAACCGTAGGCCAGAAAAACCCCAAGAAACGTACCAACCAGAGCGCCGCCGATCAGTTTGCCCAGAACCTCGGGCGGCTGGTCGATCGATCCCATTGTCTTGATGACACCGAGAACAGCCGCGACGATGCCAAGGGCCGGCAACCCGTCGGCTACCGTCTGCAGCGCGTGACTGGAATGCAGGGCGTGATGCAGATTGACGTCCATGCGCTTGTCCAGCACCTCTTCGACCTGGTGCGGATCGTCGTAGTTCATCGCGGCCGAGCGCATCGTGTCACAGATCAGATTGACGGCTTCTCCGTCGGCCTGGATCTTTGGATATTTCGAGAAGACCGAAGAGTTTTCCGGATCCTCGATATGTTGCTCCACCTCGACCGGGTTCTGACGCGCGATGCGAATCAGGGCAAACAGCAGGCACAGCAGATCGCTATAGTCCTCGGGTTTCCACTTGGGACCCTTGAAAACCTTGCCGATATCCTTGGCCGTATGCTTGATCGCGGCCATGTCATTGCTGATCAGAAACGCGCCCAGTGCCGCGCCCCCGATCATGATCATTTCGAACGGCAGCGATTTCAGAATGATGGCCATTTTGCCGCCGGCCAACAGGTAACCGCCGAACACCATTCCGAATATGGTGACAATGCCGATGATGCCGATCATATTCCGACTCCATTCTGTATGGTTTTGGACAGTTTCGCCGGTTCGCCTTAACAAACATTGAGTCTGTCAGCGAAATTACTCCTTCGGGACGGATGCATTCCGTCCGGCCAGGACTACACTGATCGTGTAGGCCGCCATCGGGCTCAGACCAGCCATGATGCCGGCGGCGGCCTCGGGACGCATGCGCGCCAGAAATCCGGCCGCGAATTCCGGGTCCATCTCTTCGAAAAGGGCTGCTGACTGCTTCGGCTTCATTTTCTCGTAAACACTTGTCAGCCGCGTCAGATCTTCCTCCGATGCAACATCGGCAATCGCCAGGGTCGCCGTCAGTTGCTGTTCGGCCGCCTGCAGAGCTGCCAGGCGCTCGTTGATCGCGCGCTCGGCAATTTCCAGCGCCTTGAACCGATCTTCAATCTGCGTTTCCCGGATTTGCAAGGTCTCTTCGCGTTTCTGAAATGCCGCCAGCATGCTCTGCAATTCCGCCGGGGCGGGCGTACCGGGTATAGCAGTTTCCATGCGAGACTCCTCGGGTTGGTCCGGTTTTGGTGAATCCCGGGCAATTGCAGGTCCGGCCTGCAATCCGACCCGCAACGAGGCGGAACCTATCATCAGCAGGGAAATCACCAACAAGGCGCTGCCGCGTACACGGCGTTTTCGGCCGGCATCGGGTTTTCTGCTCATTGCGCCACTCCCGCCCGGGCGCGCCCGTGACGAACGAACATCGGTCCCGAGGGCGTAATGGCCGTATTGTCGCGGCCGTTCATCGCTTCGACAGGCTGCGCAGGTGCCGGATCGTCGCTTTGCTCTGCTTCCGAAACAGCCGGTTCCGCGTCGGGGATGTCGTGCAGAGATGCCATCATCAACTCCAGCCGAGCCGCCACAGTTTCCGCGCGGCCAGTCAGTTCCGTCAGAGCGGCATTGGACGAGTCAGAAGCGTCGCGTGCGGCGATCAGCGTCTTGCTCAAATCGTCGACCTGCGCCGACAGCACCGCAACGGCCCCACCGACGCCCTTTTCAAGATCGTTGAATCGCTTCAGCCGGCGGGCCAGAACGAAACAATAGAACCCGGCCCCCAAAGCGCCCGCGACCAACAGAATGTCTGCAATAAATTCCATGACCGTCTCCTAGTTCAACACAAATTCGATGATCAGCAGGTCGCGCACACGCCCTTTGCCGACCACCATCTGGACCCGACGCAGCATCTGCGCGCGCAACCGACTGAGGGCCAGAGAATCTTCCAGTTCGCGGACATCCAACGCTCGCAGATACCCGTTCAGCACATCCACCACCCGGGGCAGGATATGCTCGACATCCTGTTGATAGGCCGCTTCGACCTCCAATTGTCCTCGGAAACGCAGATGCTCGACATTCGACCCGCCCGAAATCGAGATCAGAATCGGTTCGATCTCGACAAAGGCCACATCCGGCAATGCCTCGACCTCACTGGCAGGAGCGGCGTGTTCCTCTTGGTCCGCGGATCCGCCAACCATTCCAGACGACACCGCATAAAACCCCCCAGCACCACCCAAAATGGCCAGCACAAGCCCCAGAATCAGGTGTATTTTTTTCGATTTTGCCGTTTCTACCGGCGCTTCGGCTACAGCATCGGTCATTACAATTCCTATCGCTTTGTTCGGTCTCTTCATAACCGCGCAGGAACTAACCGATTGTTAAGGCCAATGGCTCAAATATGGGAGAACGTTGGCAGAACGTCGACGATACGGAGGACATCGTGCAGCAGATCAAAAGTGCTTGGGTTGACCTGGACAGGCGCAAACAGTTGGTCATCGTATTGGCCGGCCTGGCCATCGCGGTAACCCTCGTCGTTATGTCCAGAATGGCGACGACCCCTTCCATGAAACTATTGTACGCGGGATTGGAAAGCGGTTCGGCCGGGGATGTCGTCCGCTCTCTCGAACAACGCGGTACGCCATTCGAAGTGCGCGGCGGTTCGATCTACGTTCCGAGCAGTATGCGCGACGAACTGCGTATGACCCTGGCCAGCGAAGGCCTGCCGGCAAACGGCGGGCGCGGATACGAACTGCTTGATTCGCTGACCGGTTTCGGCACGACATCACAAATGTTCGATGCGGCCTACTGGCGGGCGAAAGAAGGTGAATTGGCCCGCACCATCGTCGCCAGCCCCCATGTCGCCCAAGCCCGGGTGCACATCGCCAATAGCGGGTCCAGCCCGTTTCAACGCTCGGTGGAACCCACCGCATCGGTTTCGGTTGTACCATCCGGTGCCCCGATCACGACGGTCCAGGCCAATGCAGTGCGATTTCTGGTCGCCTCTGCCGTGGCCGGCATGTCAGTGGAAAACGTGGCTGTCATCGACTCCAATGGTATTTTGATCGGATCGGTGGACGCCGGTGCCGGCCCCAATACGGCCGATGACCGGGCGCAAATGTTGCGCGATCGCGTGCTGCGCCTGGTCGAAGCCCGTGTCGGCGCGGGCAACGCCGTGGTCGAAGTCAGCGTCGACACGGTGACCCAGACCGAATCCATCCGCGAACGCCGCTTTGATCCCGAGGGTCGCGTCGTGATCAGTACGGATACCGAGGAACGCACCGATTCGTCCTCGAATGCCGCCGGCGGCGAGGTTTCGGTCGCATCCAACCTGCCCGAGGGCGACGCGGCCGGCGGCGAAGGATCAAAGGCCAAGGCCAGCGAAACCCGCGAACGCGTCAATTATGAAGTGTCCGAGACAGAGCATGAAATCGTCCGCGGACCTGGCGCGGTCAAGCGGCTGACCGTCGCCGTTCTGGTAAACGGGCTGACTCAACCCGGCGAAGATGGAACTGCGACATTCCAGGAACGCCCGCAAGAAGAACTGTCGGCCCTGCATGATCTGGTTGCTTCTGCCGTTGGTTACGATGCCGAACGCGGAGACGTGATCACACTGAAATCGATGGACCTGCCCACGATTTCGCCGCTGGGCACCGCAGTAGAATCCTCCTTCTGGTCGCAATTTAACCTTGACCTGATGGCGTTGATCCAGATGGCGGCGCTGGCCATTGTCGCTCTGATCCTCGGCCTGTTTGTGGTTCGCCCCATTCTCAGTCGGCCACCGAGCCTGCCGGCGCCGGGTGTCGCTGCCTTGCCGGCCGGCCCTGGTAATTCATCGGCAGATCTCGAGACCGGCCCGGTGCTGACTGGCGAGATTGCCGACAGCGAATCCGGTGAATTCGCTTCCGCCCCGCAGACCCCGGCAGGATTGCCTACATTGTCGGATGGCGGTCAATCCCCGGTCGAACGTTTGCGTTCGATGATCGGGGAGCGTCAGGAGGAAACCGTCGAAATCCTGCGCAGTTGGCTTGAGGAAAACGAGGAGAATGCATGATGGCGATATCTCATCTGCTCGAAGATTTCAGTGTCGAAACCGCGGCCAATGAACCGGTCCACCTGATGAGCGACGACGGTCTCGAAGACTTGCGGCTTGCATCCTTCGAACAGGGCTATACCGCAGGCTGGGATGACGCCATCCGCGCCCAGGCCGAAGACCAGACCCGGATTACCGGCGCGCTTGGCGGTAACCTCGAGGATCTGTCTTTTACCTATCAGGAAGCGCTGGCGCAGATGATGTCCTCGGTCGAACCGGTGTTTCGAGCCCTGGTCGAGTCGGTGCTGCCGCAGGCGATGATGCAGACCGTCGGTCTGCAGATCGTCGAGCAATGCTCCGAGATGGCGCGCCAGCAAATCGAGCAACCCGTTACCCTGAAGGTGCCGCCCGGCGCTGCCGACGCCATAGAACCGGCGCTGCGGCAGAATCTTGCGATGCCGGTCGAGATCGTCGAAAGCCGGGACATGGGTCCCGGGCAGGTCTGCCTGCAGATCGGTGATCGCGAACGTCAGATCGACAGCCAGCTTATGCTGTCGTCTCTGCAGAAATCCATCGACGCGTTTTTCCACACAGCAACGAAGGTCAAAGAAAATGGATAACCAAACCGATTCGTCCGGCAGGGCTGCGGATCAGCCCAGCCCCTTTGTCACGGTTCCCATCGAAATTACGGTTTCGGTGGGGAAAGCCCGTCCGCTGATCCGCGATCTCGTCAAACTTGGGGAAAACGCGGTTTTGACGCTGGACAAACGGGTCGAGGACCCCGTCGAACTTTATGTCGGCGATCGGCTGGTGGCACGCGGTCAGCTTGAGGAACTCAGTGGCGATCACGCGGGTCAACTGGCGGTCCGGTTGACCGAGATCGCCGATTTTCAGAACGGCCTGGGATGAGACCTGAACTTCGATTGGCCTGCGGCGCACTCTGTGCCGCGGTTGCGATCACCCTGCCCCAGGCCGCCATCGCGCAGGAATTCACGCTTTCTCTGGGTGAAGACGGTTCGATTTCGGCGCGTTCGATCCAGTTGATCCTGCTGATCACCGTTCTCAGCCTGGCACCCGGGTTGGCGATCATGATCACCTGCTTTCCATTCCTGGTCACGGTTCTGGCCATTTTGCGGCAGGCGATCGGCTTGCAGCAATCGCCGCCAAACATGCTAATCGTCAGCCTGGCGCTATTCCTGACCTATTTCGTGATGGAACCCGTCTTCAGCGAGGCCTGGGAGACCGGGATAAGCCCGCTGATGGAAGAACAGATAGAGATCGACGCGGCGATGACAAACGCGCTGAAACCCTTTCGCGTGTTCATGGCCGCGCGCCTCGATCCCGACACCTTTCGGGCGATGGCGGAACTGCGGCCGGACGCGGCGACTATCGAAAACGGCCCCGATGCGCCACTCTCGGTTCTGGTGCCGAGCTTTCTGTTGTCGGAAATCGCCCGTGCCTTTCAGATCGGGTTTCTGGTCTTCCTGCCCTTCCTGATCATCGACCTTGTCGTTGCGGCTGTCCTCATGTCCATGGGCATGATGATGGTGCCGCCGGCCATTGTCTCACTGCCGTTCAAGCTGGCCTTTTTTGTCGTCGCCGATGGCTGGAGTCTGATTGCAGGAGCGCTGGTGCGCAGCTATTTCCCTTGATCATCGGAATTGATCCGGATCGACGGCACCGGGTCCTCTCGTGTTTGAACCAACCATCTACCGCCCGCCAATGGGCAGTGTCCGGCGGGTGGTTCGACAGACCGCGATGCCATGCCGGAACGCCCGCCACAGGAATGTCTTGGCCGTTCTTGGTTTCGAATTTTCTGGCGTGTCCTCCAATCGGCGCCTAGCGTGGCCGGCACCTGGTGCCGGTCAAGCGGCATCGCAGCCAAGTCAGACCAGGAGAACAGATGTCGGAGATCCGCGACTTGCGATTGCTGGTCTCGCTGGCGCGTCACAAACATTTTTCGCGCGCCGCCGATGATTGCGGAATTTCCCAGCCCGCCTTTTCGGCGCGTATCCGCAAGATGGAACACGCCTTTGCCATCCCCCTTGTCCGGCGCGGCAACAAATTCCAGGGCTTTACGCGCGAAGGCGAAGTTGTTCTGAAATGGGCGCGCCGGTTGCTGAACGATTTCGAGGGCATGCGGCAGGAAATCGACGCGCTGCGCCACAACCTGACCGGCAAGCTTGTCATCGGCACGATTCCGACTGCCCTGCCCTTTGCCGCGCTGGTGTCGTCGCAGCTGCGCGCGACGCATCCGCAACTATCGCTGGAACTGCAGTCGCTGTCCTCGCGCCAGATTGCGATCCGCCTCAACGACTATTCGCTGGACGCCGGCATCACCTATGTCGAACAGGCCGAACCGGACTGCACCGAGAAACTTTATGACGAAAGCTATGTGCTGATCGCGCCGCAAAACCTGGCGCCGCGCCGCCAGGGGCAGGCCACCTGGGACGAGGCGGCCAGCTTGCCGTTATGCCTTTTGACATCGGACATGCGCAATCGCCAGTTCGTGGACGAAACCTTTCGCAGCATCGGCGCCCACCCGACCGTGGTGATGGAAGCCAACGGCTTTACCGCCGTCCTGGCCCAGGTCGCCAGCGGCAACGCCGCAACTATCGCCCCCAAAATCGTTGCCGAAACATCGTTTTCAACGCAAGCTCTGGTCAAGCTGGATCTGGTCGAGCCGTTGCTGACCCAGGCGATCGGGTTGACGATCAAGGAGCAAACCCCGGTCCCGCCGATCATCACGGCGTTTCGCGCGGCGGTGCGGCGATCATTATAACCAAATTGGATGACGCGTTAAGAAATGGCGATTTGATGCAATAGCGAATTCCTGAGACACAGCGGTGAGCTAACGGAGTGGCGCAGATGAATGTCGTGAACACAAAACCCGGCGTGTGGAAATCCGGCAAGGGCAAGGGGCGCAGAACCCCGAAAGGGCGTCAATTTGACGACGCGGCCCTGCAAGAGGTGCGCGCGCTTTTGGGTGAATCGCCCCGACGCCGGGACCTGCTGATCGAATTCCTGCATCTGATCCAGGACCGCTATGGCTGTCTGTCCGCCGCACATCTGCGCGCATTGGCCGAAGAGATGCGTCTGTCTCAGGCCGAAGTGTACGAAGTGGCCAGTTTCTATGCCCATTTCGACGTGGTGAAAGAGGGTGAAACGCCGCCGCCCGACCTGACCATACGGGTTTGCGACAGTCTGTCCTGCGAACTGGCCGGGGCACAACAGTTGATGACGGCCCTCAAGGACGGGCTGGATCCGGCCAAGGTGCGGGTTTTGCGCGCGCCTTGCATGGGGCGCTGCGATTCTGCACCGGTGCTGGAAATCGGTCACAATCACATCGATCATGCCACACCGGAACGGGTGCAGTCCGCCATTTCGGCGAACGACATTCATGCGCATGTGCCGGATTACCAGGGACTAAAGGACTACCGGGCCGATGGCGGCTATGACGCGTTGACCGCTTTGCGCGGTGGGTCTGCGACTCCGGACAAGGTTCAGGAACAGATCCTGAGTTCCGGCCTGCGCGGATTGGGCGGTGCCGGCTTTCCTTCCGGTCGAAAATGGTCGTTCGTACGCGCCGAAGCCGGACCACGCTATCTGGCCGTGAACGGCGATGAGGGCGAACCCGGAACCTTCAAGGACCGGTACTATCTGGAGAGGACACCACATCTGTTCCTCGAAGGCATGCTGATCGCAGCCTGGGCGATCGAGGCGGAAACCTGCTTTATCTACATGCGCGACGAATATCCGGCCGTGCTGGAAATCCTGCGGCGCGAAATCGCCGCGCTCGAGGCCGCCGGGTTGGTGCCGGCCGGGTTTATCGACCTGCGGCGCGGCGCCGGCGCCTATATCTGCGGCGAAGAGAGCGCGATGATCGAAAGCATCGAAGGTAAACGTGGCATCCCGCGCCACCGACCGCCCTTTGTCGCGCAGGTGGGCGTTTTCGGCCGCCCGACCCTCGTGCACAATGTCGAAACCCTGTACTGGGTCGCGCGCATCTGCCGTGAGGGACCGGAAGTGCTCAGCGCCACGGAACATAACGGGCGCAAGGGATTGCGCTCCTATTCGGTGTCCGGTCGGGTCAAGAATCCCGGCGTCTATCTGCTGCCTGCGGGTTCGACCATCGCCGACATCATTGCGGCCTGCGGTGGCATGCTGGAGGGCCATGCGTTCAAGGCGTATCAACCCGGCGGACCGTCGGCCGGCCTGCTGCCGGCAACGATGAATGACATTCCGATGGATTTCGATACGTTGCAGCCCCACGGCAGCTTTATCGGCTCGGCCGCTATCGTCATCCTGTCCGAGCAGGACAGCGCACGGGATGCCGCACTGAACATGCTGCGGTTTTTCGAGGATGAAAGCTGTGGCCAGTGCACACCCTGCCGGGTCGGGTGCGAAAAGGCGGTCAAGCTGATGCAGGCCGACACCTGGGACCAGCCGCTGCTGACAGATCTGTGCAATGTGATGGTCGACGCCAGCATCTGTGGTCTGGGACAGGCGGCGCCCAATCCGATCCTGCTGACCATGAAACATTTCGCGGACGAGGTCTGAGTCATGAGCAAGTCTGTCACATTCAAACTGAACGGCCGGGACGTCACCGCCGAGGCGGATGAAACCATCTGGCAGGTGGCGAAACGTATTGGCACCACCATACCGCACCTTTGTCACAAGGATGCACCCGACTTCCGGTCGGACGGAAACTGCCGGGCCTGCATGGTCGAAATCGACGGCGAACGGACACTTGCGGCCTCGTGCATTCGTACGCCGACCGATGGGATGGTGGTCACCACCGACAGTGCCCGCGCCACAACGGCCCGTAAAATGGTGGTCGAGATGCTGGTGGCGGACCAGCCGCCGCGCGAAGCGGCACATGACCGGGACTCGCATTTCTGGCAGATGGCCGATCTGCAAGGCGTCAGCGACAGCCGGTTCCCGGCCCTGGAAAGCGATCGCGTGCCACTGTTGGACGCGTCGCATCTGGCGATGTCGGTCAATCTGGACGCCTGCATCCACTGCAACCTGTGCGTCCGCGCCTGCCGCGAAGTTCAAGTCAACGATGTCATCGGCATGTCTGGCCGGGGCCACGACGCGCGTATCACCTTTGATTTCAACGACCCGATGGGCGCATCGACCTGCGTGGCCTGCGGTGAGTGCGTGCAGGCGTGCCCGACAGGGGCGCTGATGCCGGCGTCGGTGCTGGACGAAACCGGTCATGGCAGCAGCGCCGAGTTTGACCGCGAGGTACACAGCGTCTGCCCCTTCTGCGGTGTCGGCTGTCAGCTGAATTTCAAGGTCAGGGATGACAAGATCGCCTGGGTCGATGGCATCGACGGTCCGGCTAATGAAAACCGGCTCTGCGTCAAGGGCCGGTTCGGGTTCGACTATATCCACCACCCGCACCGCCTGACCAAGCCGTTGATCCGGCGCGACGATGCCCCCGCCAAGGGGTTGAACGTCGATCCCGCCAACCTGTCCAGCCATTTCCGCGAGGCCAGCTGGGACGAGGCGCTGGAGGTTGCCGCCCAAGGGCTTGCGGGCCGCGGCGCCGAGATCGCCGGGTTCGGCAGCGCCAAATGTTCGAACGAGGAGGCCTATCTGTTCCAGAAGCTGATCCGCCAGGCGTTTGGGCACAACAATGTCGATCATTGCACCCGCTTGTGCCATGCCTCCTCGGTCGCGGCGCTGCTGGAAAACGTCGGCTCGGGCGCCGTGACGGCCACGTTCAACGAGATCGAAAACGCCGATGTGGCGATCGTGATCGGCGCCAACCCGGTCGAAAACCACCCGGTTGCGGCCACCTATTTCAAACAGTTCACCAAGCGCGGCGGCAAGCTGATCGTGATGGATCCGCGCGGCGTGGGATTGCGCCGGTTTGCCAGCCACATGCTGCAATTCCGACCTGGCACCGATGTGGCGATGCTGAACGCGATCATGAACGTGATCGTCGACGAGGGGCTGTATGACGAACAATATATCGCCGCCTTTACCGAGAACTGGGAAGCCATGAAGGCCCATCTGGCCGATTTCACGCCCGAGAAGATGGAACCGCTGTGCGGCATCCCGGCCGAGATGCTGCGCGAAGTCGCCCGGACCTTTGCCGGCGCAAAGGCGGCGATGATCTTTTGGGGCATGGGGGTCAGTCAGCACATTCACGGCACCGACAACTCCCGCTGCCTGATCAGTCTGGCGCTGATGTGCGGCCAGGTCGGGCGTCCCGGCGCCGGGCTGCATCCGCTGCGCGGGCAGAACAACGTGCAGGGTGCGTCGGATGCCGGCCTGATTCCGATGTTTCTGCCGGATTATCAGTCGGTCGAAGACGACGCCGTGCGTGCGGCTTTTGCACAGCTCTGGGACTCCGGGGATTTCTCAAACAAGAAGGGGCTGACGGTGGTCGAAATCATCGACGCCATTCACGCCGGTTCCATCCGCGGCATGTATATCATGGGCGAGAACCCGGCCATGTCCGACCCGGACGTGGAACATGCCCGCGCCGCCCTGGCCAAGCTGGATCACCTGGTGGTCCAGGACATCTTTCTGACCGAGACGGCCAACTTCGCCGATGTGGTTCTGCCATCCTCGGCCTGGCCGGAGAAAACCGGGACCGTGACAAACACCAACCGGCAGGTCCAGATGGGCCGTCCGGCGGTGCCGCCCCCCGGCGACGCCCGCGAGGATTGGTGGATCACCGTCGAACTGGCCAAACGGCTGGGGCTGGGCTGGGCCTATGATCATCCGCGCCAGGTGTTCGCCGAAATGACGCAGAACATGCCCAGCCTGAAAAACATCACATGGGACCGGTTGGAAAACACCGCTGTCACCTATCCCAGCCTCTCACCCGAGGACCCGGGCCAGCCCATCGTGTTCGGCGACGGTTTCCCCCGACCCGAGGGGCGCGCCCGGTTCACGCCGGCCAACGTCACCGCGCCGGCGGAAACCCCGGATGACGAATATCCTATGATCCTGACCACCGGACGGCAGCTGGAACATTGGCATACCGGCTCGATGACCCGCCGTTCCTCGGTGCTGGATTGGGCCGAACCCGAAGCCAATGCGTCGCTGCATCCGCAGACGCTACGCCGACTGGGCGTCGAACCCGGCGACATGATCGCGCTGGAAACCCGGCGCGGAAAGATCGAGGTGATGGCCCGCGCCGATCGCGCGATTGCCACGGATATGGTGTTTCTGCCCTTTGCCTTCGTCGAGGCCGCCGCAAACACCCTGACCAATCCGGCGCTGGATCCCTATGGCAAAATCCCCGAGTTCAAATTCTCGGCCTGCCGTGTCGCACCCGCCAACCGGCGCGAACACACGCCGGCGGAATGATCCGGCCCATGGCCGCGGCCAATAAAAATGTACATAAGGGGGCCGAGACGAGCCGGAATGGGGCGCTGTCGAAACGACCGAAGCCGAAGGGGCGTATATGACGGACAGTCTATTCGAGTTGCCAGCGGTGCCGGGCATTCCGGTCCGGAACATGGCTGCGACCTATCCCATCGGACGCATTTTCTGCGTCGGGCGCAACTATGCCGCCCATGCCGCCGAGATGGGCGTCGAGGTTGATCGGGAAAAGCCTTTCTACTTCACCAAATCCGCAGCACATGCGGTGCTCGGCGGTGCCCGGGTGCCCTATCCGTCCGGTACCGGAAACTATCACCACGAGATGGAACTGGCGCTGGCTATCGGTACTGCCGTTTTTCAGGCCGACATCGCTCAGGCGCGTGCGGCGGTCTTCGGATACTGCTGTGCGCTTGACATGACCCGACGCGATCTTCAGATCAGCGAGCGGTCCCAACAACGTCCCTGGTCGCTGGGCAAGGATGTCGAGTGTTCCGCAGTTTTTGCGCCTCTGACTCCCATCCGGGACATGGCTGCAATCGGCAGTCAGCGAATTCATCTGTCGGTGAACGGCGAAATTCGGCAGGATGCGACGCTGGCGGAACTGATCTGGAGCCCAGAGGAGATCATTGCCCACCTGTCCGGCTTTTATCACCTGCGTCCCGGAGATCTGATCCTGACCGGCACCCCGGCGGGCGTCGGATCGGTCGTCCCCGGCGACGTGATATCCGGTAGCATCGACGGGCTGGACCCGGTCGAACTGACCCTGACGGCGGCGGCCTGAGCAGAAGATCGAGCCACAGAAACCCGCATAGCGCGAAAAGCGTGCCACAGGACGCCGACAATTCGACAGACCATACCTTGGGCGAATGCCGCAGATTGCACGCCAGACATTGCTGAGTCGGGTAAAACCATCTTAAGAATGGATAATCCGTTCAACAGGGAGGATAGACATGACCCATCGGAGAAGGCTTTTGGGCTTTGCGGGTGCAGCGGCCATGGCCGCGTTGACCGCCGGCATCCCGGCAGCGCCGGCACTGGCACAAGAGGTCACGCTGAAGCTGCACCAGTTTCTGCCGGCACAGGCCAACGTGCCGAAACTGATCCTGGACGTCTGGGCCGACAAGGTCGAAGCGGCCTCGGATGGACGCATCAAGATCGACCGCTATCCGTCGATGCAACTGGGCGGGCGGCCCCCGGAACTGATGGATCAGGCCATCGACGGCGTGGCCGATATCGTCTGGACGGTTGTCGGCTATACGCCGGGCCGGTTCCCCAGCACCGAAGTCTTTGAGCTGCCGTTCATGATGACCAATGCGCGCGCCGTCAGCCGCGCCTATTGGGAGATGTTCGACAAGCACTGGAAGGATACCGAATTCAAGGATGTCCATATCCTGGGTACCTGGGTGCACGGCCCCGGCCTTATCCATAGCAACAAGCCTGTTGCGACCCCCGAGGACCTGCAGGGCATGAAGATCCGCGGCGGGTCGCGCTCGATCAATTCCCTGCTGACGAAACTTGGGGCGACCCCGGTCGGCATGCCGGTCCCGGCAGTTCCCGAAGGCCTCTCCAAAGGCGTGATCGACGGCACCACCATCCCGTGGGAAGTCACCGCAGCCCTGAAAGTTCCTGAACTGGTGCACAACCATACCGAATTTACCGGCAATGCGCTGTACGTCCTGACCTTTGTTCTCGCGATGAACAAGGAAAAATACGAGAGCATGCCCGACGACCTGAAAAAGGTACTGGATGATAATTCCGGGCTGGAGTTTTCGGTTTTTGCCGGTGGAACCCAGGAAGATTCCGATGGACCGGCCCGGCAGGCGGCGCTGGACAACGGCAACAACATCATCACGCTGGACGTGGAACAGACCGCAGTGTGGAAAGAAGCCAGCCAGCCGATCTATGACGAGTGGATCGCAGACATGAGTAGCAAGGGAATCGACGGTCAGGCCTTGATCGACGAAGCCCGGATGCTGATCGACAAGTACACGGAATAGCCGGCAACCGCTGAAAGTCGGCCGTGGTGGCGCTGTCACCACGGCTGCGGCCGGCCCGGCGTGTTGCAGGATGGTGGAATGAAAAGTTTTATGATGGGTCTGGCCCGCGTCATGGCCTTTCTTGGCGGTGTCGTTCTGACGCTGCTGATCCTGCTGACCTGTGTTTCAATCGTTGGGCGGCTGCTGAACGGGTTTTTTCACGGCCCGCTGATGCAGAGCCTGGCGCCCGGCTTTGCCAGATGGATGATCGACATCGGGGTCGGCCCGGTGAATGGCGATTTCGAACTGGTCGAATCCGGAGTGGCTTTTGCCATCTTTGCCTTTCTTCCGCTGTGCCAGATCACGGCCGGGCACGCCTCGGTCGACATTTTCACCAACAGGTTTCCAGCGCGCCTGAACCGGTTCATGCGCATGATCACCGAGATCGTTTTTGCCGCAGTTCTGATCCTGATCGCCTGGAAACTCTATGACGGGATGACCAGCAAGATGCGCTATGGCGAAACCACCTTTTTGCTGCAATTCCCGATCTGGTGGGCCTATGCGGCCAGCCTGATCGGCGCCGTCGTGTCCGCGATCGTGGGCAGCTATGTCGCAGGTGCGCGCATTTACGAGTTTCTCACCGGCCGCATTATCATCTGGGACGGCGTGGAGACGGATCAATGACGACGCTAGAGATCGGAATCGCCTCATTTCCGGCTTTGATGATCCTGATCTTTCTGCGGGTTCCGATCGGTCTGGCGATGTTTCTGGTCGGCCTTTTCGGGCTGATTATTGTCACCGATGGCACGAATGTCGCGTTTTCGCGCCTCAAGAACGAAACCTACACCACCTTTTCAAGCTATTCGCTGACGATCGTGCCGATGTTCCTGCTGATGGGGCATTTCGCGACGCTGGGTGGCATGTCCTCGGCCCTGTTCAAGGCTGCCGAAGGCTTTCTCGGCCACCGCAAGGGCGGGGTCGCCATGGCCGCCATCGGGGCCTGCGCCGGGTTCGGCGCGATCTGCGGCAGCTCGCTGGCAACCGCGGCGACGATGGGCCGGGTGGCGCTGCCGGAACTCAAGCAATATGGCTATGCCGGCGGTTTTTCCACCGCGACTCTCGCCGCAGGCGGAACCCTGGGCATTCTGATCCCGCCGTCGGTCGTACTGGTGATCTATGCGATCCTGACCGAACAGAACATCGCCAAACTGTTCCTGGCCGCCTTCATTCCCGGGCTATTGGCCGCGCTGGGCTATGTCATCGCGATTTCGATCTATGTGCGTCTTTACCCCGATTCTGCCGGCACCCGCCCCGCCGTTCCCTATGGCGAACGCTTTGCAGCGCTGTTTCGAGTCTGGCCCGTGCTGCTGGTCTTTGGCCTGGTCGTGGGCGGCATCTATCTGGGCTGGTTCACCCCCACCGAAGGCGCCGCGGTCGGCGCCGCCGGAACCGGTGTGATCGCATTGTTGAATGGCGGCCTGACCCGTTTCACGCTGATGGAGAGCTTTATGGTCACCGCCCGATCAACCGCGATGATCTTTTTCATTGTCCTTGGCGCCGGGTTCTACAACGGTTTTCTCGCCCTGACCCAGGTGCCCCAGGAATTGTCCAATTTTGTCGTCAGCCAGGGGTTCAGCCCCTGGACCGTGCTGTCGCTGGTCCTGGTTTTCTATCTGCTGTTCGGCTGCCTGATGGACAGTCTCAGCATGATCCTGCTGACCATTCCCATTTTCTTTCCAGTCATCAGCGTACTGGATTTCGGCCTCAGCCCGGAACAGGTAGCGATCTGGTTCGGCATTCTGGTTCTGATCGTGGTCGAGGTCGGCCTGATCACCCCGCCAGTTGGCATGAACCTGTTCATCATCAACGCGATGGATCGCCAGACCTCAATGGTGGAGACCTACAAGGCCGTGATGTTCTTTGTCGGCTCGGATCTGGTGCGGGTGGTGATCCTGGTGCTGTTCCCAGCCATAACCCTGTTTCTGCTGCCGGGATAAAGGACGGGCGGGATTTGGCGGAATCAGCCAATGCGTGCTAGGATGCCAAAGGTCAGTAACTGACGCGTTTTATTGAGCCCTTTTCTCGCTTATCGATTGTATCGGAGTCACTCATGTACATCAGCCGCCTCATCGCCGCCGCCCCCCGAACAACAGAGTTGACTGCCGAACTGTCGAAACTCAATGGTCCCTGTGTCGGGTGCACAGACTGCAGCGGTCTGTGCAAGGAACTGATCGAGGCCGTTCTATTGCCCGAACTGGTTCTTTCCAGGAAACACGCGGCGCAATGAGCACCAATCAACGCTGTCAGACCCGAAATCAGTGACGTTTCAATGTGTCGCCAAACGCGATGGTCGGCGTCAGGGTAATTGCCGTTTCTGCGGGTTCCGGCGGTTCCGCCAGACGCGCCGCGATAATCCCGGCCGCTTTTCGCCCGATCTCTAACCGGCAGGCATCCATCGTCGCCAGTTTGCGGGGCAGTCCCTGCAGCAATTCGACCCCGTTGAAACCCGCCAGGCCGATCTGACCCGGAATCTCGATTCCCTGTTCCAGCAGATAGAGCAAGCCGCCGGCACCGATCATGTCATTGGAATAATACAGGAAATCCAGATCCGGAGACCGTTCTAGCATGGCCTGGGTCATCTCGCGCCCCTTGACCAGCGCCGATCCGCCGGAATAAAACGCCCGGTCCTCGATTTCGACTCCGCTTTTGGCCAGCACCTCGGTCAAGCCTTCGAACCGTTTGCGCGCACGGTGGTCCAGCGGCATTTTTGTGCCCATGAAACCGATATGCCGATAACCGGCTTTCAGGATCGCCTGCGCCATTTCGCGGCCGGCGCGCCGATGCGAAATGCCCACCATCGCATCGACCGGCGTGCCATCGGTATCCATGATCTCGACGACGGGAATACCCGCGGCCTTGAGCATGGCGCGGCTGGCTTCGGAATGTTCGAGCCCGGCGATGATCACGCCGGACGGCCGCCAGGACAGCATTTCGTAGAGAACGCGCTCTTCCTTCTCCGGCAGATAGTCGGTCACTCCGACCACCGGTTGCAACTCGGTGCCTTCCAGCACCTGATTGACGCCCGTCAACACTTCCGGAAACACCATATTGGACAACGAAGGGATGATCACGGCCACCAGATTCACCCGGTTGCTGGCCAGGGCTCCGGCAATCTTGTTGGGCACGTATCCCAATTCTTTTGCAGCGGCCAGAACCCGCGTCCGCGTCGCGTCGGACACGTCACCCCGGTTGCGCAATACCCGGCTGACGGTCATTTCCGAAACCCCCGAAGCTTCGGAAACATCGCGCAGGGTCAACGGGCGTTTGGAGTCTAGAGACACGAGGCAGAACCTTCAGCGCAGGGAATGGCGGTGGCTTGAACGGATGTTACCGCGAACACCGGACCGGGATCAACCGCCGCGCGCAGGGTGCCCCGGCTGCTTCAGGCGCACGGGTCCCAGGCAGCACGGGTCGAGGCAAGATCAGTTGTCCTGTCGCGCGATATCTGTGATGAGAATGCCGGCAACGTTTTCGCCCAACTCCTTAACCGCCACGTCCCTGAGCGCCAAACGCAAGACATCCAGGCGTTCGGGCTGCGTAAAGGCTCCGTCAAAACCGCCCATATTGGCGTGATCAAAAAGCACGCGCAGAAACAGGTCGCGCAGTTTCGGTTCGCGCTCGAAAACCGTGTCATTCATCGACACGCTGGTTTCGACGCTCAGCGACATGACCACCAACGACGAGACCTGGCCGCTTTTGACGACGGGTACCACGAACTGGTTGTTCAGCTTGACAAATTCGGTGGTTGCGGCCTCTTCGTGGTCAGCGTGGGCCGCTTCCGATTTTGCTTCGGCGGTTGCAGTGTCATGGTTTTCGGAGGGCGCGGCCGGCGCAAGGAAAATCCCCGCGCCAACGCCGGCACCCGTGCCCAGGATGAGAAAGACCAAAGGGATGAGTTTCGACAACATCAGCGGACCTCAGAACGGCAGAACGGTGTCGAGGATTTGCTGCCCATAGCGCGGTTGCTGAACGTCCGTGATCTGTCCCCGCCCGCCATAAGACACCCGGGCCGACGCAATCTTGTCATAGGTCACTTCGTTCAGGCGCGATATGTCCTCGGGCCGCACATATCCTGCGACCAGCAATTCGCGCAGTTCGAAGTTCACGCGCAGTTCCTGCGAACCAGAAATCGCCAGAACACCGTTGGGCAGCACGTCGGTGATCGTTGCGGCCACGCGCAGCGTCAGCTTTTCCTTGCGCTTGACCGAGCCTTTGCCGGTGGTTTCGCTTTTCGAACCCAAATCCACAAGCTCGGCCGACGTTGCCCCCTCGGGCAACCTTCTGTCGAGGCGTTGCGGCAGGCCGAGGAGCTGCGGCACTTCCAGACTTTCCGATCCGTCGCGTGACCGCTTGGTGTCATTGCTGATTTCGGCCTTTTCATCGATCTCTATGACCACGGTCAGAATATCGCCCTTGGTCATCGCCCGCCGGTCGCCCAGCAGAGATTGGCGCTCACCGCTCCATAGAGACGAGCGATCGACGGTCCGCTGCGGTTGGGTCTGCAGCGGCAGACCCGGCATCAGCATGGCGACATGTTCCGACGTCTCTGTATTTGCACTGAAGGACGGCGGTTTGCCAAGATGGTCCATCCGGCCACAGGCGCCCAACGCCACGAGGCCGCTCAAGGCCAGGGAAAGTGCGAATTGTCTGTTTCTCATCATTGAACCTCGATGGATCCGTCGCTTTGAACGCGACCACTCACGGTTGCGCGCGATGACAGGTTCATCACGCGAATGACTTCACCGGCGGCCCCACGTCCCAGGGACCGGCCTTCGGTTTCGATCCGCAGCCCGCCCTGCAAGAAAACCAGCGACACAGTATCGTTGCGGCTGACGATCGCCGGCGGGCCGACATCCCCCGGCCGCACCGGCCGGCCGGGATAAAGTGCCACCCGGGCTTCCTGCCCCACCAGATCGCTGGCGGCGCTCAGCGCGCCCGCGACCTCGACATTCTTGGGAATCAGGTCCTCGGCGGCGATGATTTCCTTGGCACGGATCGTGCGTGTCGGCACCAGAATGTCGGCGCTCAGCTCTGGCGCGGCGATCAACAGCAGTAAGGCGATCAGCCGTGTCATCACCGCACCTGCGTGGTGGCGGCCATCATCTGATCCGCGGCAGAGATGACCTTGGCGTTCATTTCATAGCCACGCTGGGCCTCGATCAATTCGGTCACTTCGCGCACTGCGTCGACCGAGCTGGATTCCAGGTATCCTTGCCGCAGCGTGCCCAGGCCGTCTTCACCCGGCGTCGACACCAGTGCGGGACCCGACGCTTCGGTTTCCTTGAACAGGTTGCTTCCGATCGCCTCGAGCCCCTTGGCATTGGTGAAATCCGCAAGCGTGAACTGCCCCAGCAACTGACCTTCGGCAGTGTCCGTGAAGTAAGCATAGACCTCGCCCGCCGCGTTGATCGAAATGCTGTGCGCATCCGACGGGATCACGATTTCCGGCGCGACCGCATGACCGTCCGAGGTGACGATCAGCCCCTCGGCCGAGCGTTTCAGACTGCCGTCCCGGGTATAGGCCGTGTCACCCGACGGCAGAGTCAGCTCCAGATACCCCTTGCCCTCGATGGCGACATCCAGGTCGTTCCCGGTTTCGCCCAGCGCCCCTTGCGCCAGATGGATGGTGACCGCGCTGGGCCGCACACCCAGCCCCAGCTGGATGCCGGTTGGCAGCACCGTTCCGTCCGAGGCACTGACCGTACCCGCCCGCGAGACCTGCTGGTAGTGCAGGTCGGAAAACTCGGCGCGCCGGGCGTTGTAGCCGGTGGTGTTCATATTCGCCAGGTTGTTGGAAATGGTTTCGACACGCAGCTGCTGTGCGCTCATCCCGGTGGCGGCAATTTTCAAGGCACGCATCGGATTCTCCTATCCTCTGTTCACTTAATAAGGGTTTTCACGGCGTTTCGGATGCGCTGATCCTCGCGTTCGAGAAAGCTTTGACCCATTTCATAGGCCCGCTGGACCTCGATCATGCGCGAGACCTGCAGGATCGCATTCACGTTTGACGCCTCGACAAAGCCCTGCAGAATGGTGGCATTCTCCGCCGGCTCGACCCCGGCCTCTGCCCTAAACATCACGCCATCCTCGCGCACCAATCCCAGAGGATCAGTGGGGTTGTAGAGCCCGATCTGACCCAGCAACTGACCATCGGCACTGAGCGTACCGTCGGCGGCAACACTGATACCGGCGACGCCGGGAGGCACGAACACCGGCGCACCGCCGGCATCCAGAACCCGGTGGCCGTCCATGGTGACCAGATCGCCATCGGCATTTGGCGAAAAGCTGCCCGACCGCGTCAGTCGCTGGCCGGCGGGCGTGTCCACCAGAAAGAACCCGTCGCCTTCGATTGCAAAATCGAATGTGCCGTTCGTCTGTGTCAGCGCGCCCTGAGCCATCGACGTGTTGCGCACATGGGCCTCGCTCATCGAGAGCGACGACTGACCCGGAGCGGATTTGACGAATTCGGAAAAGATCAATCCCTCTTGCCGAAAGCCCGTAGTCGCCGCGTTGGCGATATTATTCGCGACAATGCGCATCTCGCGCGTCAACCCGGATTGGCGGGACAGGATCACATAGCTGGCAGCGTCCATTACAGATTTCCAATGATCAGCGGGATGATATGGCCATCGAAAAACGCCACCAGCGTCTGGGTCATGAACCCCATGGACAGCCAAAAGACGATGACGATGGCCGCGAGTTTCGGAACGAAGGTCAGGGTCATTTCCTGGATCGACGTCAGGGCCTGGAACAGGCCGATCGCCAGACCGGTCACCAGTGCCACCGTGAGGATCGGAATCGAGACGGTCACGGCGACCCACAGCCCCTGGCGCAGCGTGTCATAGAAGATGCCTTCGGACAGCATGTCAGACCGGCATCCGCAGGATTTCCTGATAGGCCTCAACGACCTTGTTGCGCACCGTGATGGCGGTTTCCACGGCCAGTTCGGTCTGCGCCAGCGCCTGAACCAGCGCATGTGGATCGGCATCGCCGGTCATTGCCGCCATGGCGGTTTCTTCGCCATGCTGCAGAGTTGCGGCAAAGTCCTGAAAGGCCGAGCGGATTTGCGCGCCGGCGCCTTCGGACGCAGGATCGGGCTGTGTGGCGGGGCGCGCCGCACCATAGTTCTGCACGGCAGAGAGAGAGCGAACATCCATTCTGGATCTCCTTTATTTTCGCAAGAGTGCCATCAGGCCGGCAGACATTTGCCGGGACTGGTCGAACATCTTCAGGTTAGCTTCATAGCTGCGCTGCGCCTCGCGGGCGTCAGCGATTTCGATCATCAGATCGACATTGGACCCGTCATAATGGCCCGAATCGTCAGCCAACGGGTGGCTGGGGTCAAAAACCCGCTCAAGCGAGCTTTGGTCCAGCCGCACCCGTCCCACCGAGACCAAATCCGTGTCATTCGGACCGCGCACGGTTTCAAAGGCCACGCTTTTGCGCCGGTATCCCGGCGTGTCCGCATTCGAGATGTTCTCGGAGACGTGGCGCAGACGGGTGGCCTGGGCGCGCAGGGCGCTGGCCGAAACCGAAAGGGCGTTGGAAAATTCACTCATCGTCGCGCCCTCTATGACCGGCCAAGACTGGTGCGCAGGATAGACAGCGAAGACTTGTAGATCGCCAGAGCGCGGTTGTGCTGACTGTTGATCTCGGCGCCTTTCATCAGTTCCAGTTCGACTGAAACCGAATTGCCGTTCGGGTCGGTTTGTGTATCTGTGGCAAAGCTTTGCCAACCGTTCGCGGCACCGGCCGGGGCGTTCAGATGACCCGCACGGCTGGCACGCATGCCAGATGACGCCGCGCCATCATAGACTTGTGCAAAAGGCAGGATGTCACGGGCCTTGTAGCCCGGCGTGTCTGCGTTGGCGACGTTTTCCGCCACGATGGCCTGTCGCTGCCCGGCATGTGTTGCCATGGCGTACGCGGTCTTAAAGACGTTCAATCCTTGGAACATCGGGGCTTCTCCCTCGATCAATTTCAATCAAGGCTTAACCCCGATTCCTTTAGAAAGAGTGTGCAGGGAACAAAAGGAGATCCGAAACGTGACGCTGGACCTGAAAATGCTGCGCGACGAAATCGCCACTGCCCAGATCGCCCGGCCGGTCGGCCGTGTCATCAGCGTGCACGGTGGGACGGTGCAATTGTCCGGCCTCGCCGGCGACGCGCATATTGGCGATCACCTTGTGCTCAGACGTACGCCCGGCACTCCGTTGGCCGGCGAGGTTCTGCAGATTGATCAGAATATTGTGCACATGTTGCCGGACGCAGCACCCGACGGTGTCGCGATCGGTGATCAGGTGGTCCTGCACCGGGTACCGCCCTTTGCGCCGGGTGATCACTGGATCGGTCGCGTCATCGATCCGTATGGTGCGCCTTTGGATGGCAAACCGCTCAGCCGCGGCGGTGTTGTTCACGATCTGATGTCTTCTCCACCGCCCGCGGTCGAGCGGATGCCGTTGGGGGAACGCGTGGCAACAGGCCTGTCGGTCCTGAACACCATGCTGCCGATCGTACAGGGTCAGCGCGTCGGTCTGTTTGCCGGCTCGGGTGTCGGCAAGTCGCGCCTGCTGGCGCAATTGGCGCGCAACATGACGGCCGATATCGTGGTGATCGCGCTGGTCGGCGAACGTGGCCGTGAGGTCAACGATTTCGTCGACCGGGTGTTGGGGCCCGAAGGCATGAAACGCGCCGTCGTTCTGGCCGCAACTTCGGATCAGTCCGCCCTGACCCGCCGACGCTGTGCCTGGGCGGCAATGGCCGCAGCCGAACATTTTCGCGACCAGGGCCTGAACGTGCTGTTCCTGGCCGATTCTGTGACCCGGTTTGCCGAAGCACATCGCGAAATCGCGGTGTCCGGCGGCGAAGCGCCTGCCCTGCGGGGCTTTCCTCCGTCGGTCACGCCGATGATCACCGCCCTCTGCGAACGTGCCGGCCCCGGACGCTTTGGCCAGGGACATATCACTGCCGTGTTCAGCGTGCTGGTCGCCGGGTCGGACATGGACGAGCCCATCGCCGATATCCTGCGCGGGGTTCTGGACGGCCATATTGTGCTGAACCGCGAGATCGCGGAACGGGGCCGTTTCCCGGCCATCGACGTCAGCAGGTCGGTCTCACGCAGCTTGCCCGACGCCGCCAGCGATGCCGAAAACGCCGTGATTGCAGATGTTCGGCGGCTGCTGGGTGCCTATGAACAGTCCGAGGTGATGATCAAGGCCGGTCTCTATGCCGAGGGCGCCGATCCGGTGGTCGATCAGGCGATCCGCGTCTGGCCGGATCTGGACGCCTTCTTTGCCAAGCCCGAGCCGGATAGCATCCGCAACAGTTTCGACCGGCTGGGTTTGATCCTGCGCCGCGCCGCGACACCCGGTGAAAAGCGCCCGCGCTGAGCCCCGCACATGACGCGTCTCGGCCGTTGCCGGGTCCGGCTGTTCCCCGCGGCAGTTGAGTTCGCCGCGCAAAGCGCCTATTTCGGCGTGAAGCCACGCGCCGGGCGCAGACAAGGGACGTAAATTTGGCCAACCACCTCTATCAGAACGATCTGCCCGACGGGCTGGACCTGGGTCCGGCTGTCGCGATTGATTGCGAAACCATGGGACTCAATCCGTATCGCGATCGGCTCTGCGTCATTCAGATGTCCAGCGGGGACGGCGACGCTCATATCGTCCAGGTGGCCAGGGGCCAGACCGCGGCGCCCAATCTCTGCGCCATGCTGGAAAACCCCGAAGTGCTGAAGCTGTTTCATTTCGGCCGATTCGACATCGCCGCAATGTACCACGCCTTTGGTGCTCTGGCAGCTCCGGTCTATTGCACAAAGATCGCCTCGCGGCTGATCCGCACCTATACTGACCGGCACGGATTGAAGAACCTGACCCAGGAATTGCTGGGGATCGATATCAGCAAACAGCAGCAAATGAGCGACTGGGGCGCCGCCGAACTGACCGCTGCACAACTGGATTATGCCGCATCAGACGTGTTGCACCTGCATCGCCTGCGCGACGAACTGGATCGGCGTCTGGCTCGTGAGCAACGGACCGACATCGCCCAGGCCTGTTTCGAATTTCTGCCAACGCGCGCCCGGCTGGATTTGGCCGGCTGGCCCGAAACCGACATCTTTGCGCATTCATGACCAGCACCTTTCAGACAACCGCCCGCCGCGTCATCCGCACCGAGGCCGACGCCCTGGCCCAGCTGGAAGCCGGCCTGAACGACGAGTTTGACCGCGCCATCGAGGTTCTGCTGAACGCGCGCGGCCGCGTGATCGTCAGCGGCATGGGCAAATCCGGCCATATCGCTCGGAAGATCGCCGCCACCTTTGCCAGTACTGGAACTCCGGCGCATTTCGTGCATCCGGCCGAGGCCAGCCACGGCGATCTGGGCATGATGGCGCAGGGCGACGTGGCACTGGTGCTGTCCAATTCGGGCGAAACCCCGGAACTGGCCGATCTGGTCGCCTATACCCGCCGCTTTGCCATCCCCCTGATCGGCGTCGCCAGCCGGCCGGGTTCGACGCTGCTGCGGCAATCGGACGTGGCGCTGGTCCTGCCCCAGGCCGAAGAGGCCTGCGGCACCGGCATCGTTCCGACCTCGTCGACAACGATGACCCTGGCGCTGGGCGATGCGCTGGCGGTCGCGCTGATGGAACACCGGGCCTTTACACCCGAGCATTTCCGCGAATTCCACCCTGGCGGCAAGCTGGGCGCACGCCTGTCCAAAGTGCGCGACCTGATGCATGCCGGCGACGCCCTGCCGCTGGTAGATATGGACACGCCGATGGGCGACACGCTGATCGAGATCAGCCAAAAGGGCTTTGGCGTTGCCGGCGTCTGCGCCCCGGACGGTACGCTGGCCGGGATCATCACCGACGGCGATCTGCGCCGCAAGATGGACGGGCTACTGACCCATGACGCGGGCCAGGTAATGACCGCAGACCCCACTACGATCGGCCCGGACGCGCTGGCCGAAGAGGCGGTGGCGATCATGAACCAGCGCAAGATCACCTGCCTGTTTGTACTGGCGCCCGACGGCCCCACAAATCCGCTGGGGTTGTTGCACATCCATGACTGCCTGCGGGTCGGTCTGGGATAGGGCGGGCGCGACGGTGGATCGCTATTCGCGCCTGGTGGCCTTTTTCAAGGTGCTGCTTCCGCTGGCGGCCCTGGCCATCTTGGCAACGCTGTTCCTGTTGTCGCGCAGTCAGGACATCTCGACGACAATCCCCTTTACCGAGGCCGACGTAACGAGCCGTATGCGCGACCAGCAGGTCACCAAACCGTTCTTTTCCGGCACCACGGCCAAGGGCGAGGAAATCCTGGTCTCTGCCGACGCGGCACGTCCAGGCGGCCAGGGCGACCCAGGCAGCGCCAACAATCTCTCGGCCCGCATCAAGCTGGCCGACGGACGGCAGATCAAGCTGAAATCCGAGACCGGCTCGGTCAACCCGATTTCGGATATGGCAACGTTTCAGGGCAATGTCCGCATCGCCACCTCGACTGGCCTGGTGGTCTTGACAGACATGCTGGACACGGCGCTCAGCGGCATCGACGCCCGCAGCAAGGGCGAGGTCACGGCCACCGGCCCAATGGGTGATCTGACAGCGGGACAGATGCAGATCACATCGAAAAGCGACAGCGACGATGTCCATGTGCTTTTCAAGAATGGCGTTAAGCTGATATACCGTCCGAAACAGCCGGAAAGATAACGAGTGAACCGTCTCAGCGCCCTCATTTTGTGCCTGTCACTCGCCGCTGGTAGCGCCCAGGCGCAGTCGCGGGACACCCGCGTGGCCTTTGGCGCGATCAAGGCCGACACCAGCCTGCCCGTCGAGGTGACGGCGGATGAACTGGCGGTCAACCAGTCCGACGGGTCGGCCGAATTCACCGGAAATGTTCGGGTCAGCCAGGGCGTCATGCGTCTGAGCGCCGACCGGGTTCAGGTGATCTATAACCAGGACGAGAGCGGGGTCGAAAGGCTGCAGGCGACCGGCGATGTGGTGCTGGTAAATGGCCCGGATGCCGCCCAGGCCGATCGGGCAGATTACAGCATCGACACCGGCGTGATCGTGATGACGGGCAATGTTCTGTTGACCCAGGGGCCAAACGCGCTGACCTCGGAAAGAATGACGGTGAACCTGACCACCGGCACCGCCAACATGTCGGGCCGGGTCAAAACCATCCTGCAAACGGGCGAAGACCAATGAAGACGCCGAATCTCAAGGTGACCAAAGGTACATCCGGCCTGCGCATCGAGCATCTGCGCAAGTCCTTTCGCAAAAAGGTCGTTATCCGCGATGTCACCATGGCGGTGGAGCGGGGCCAGGTCGCTGCCCTGCTGGGCCCCAACGGATCGGGCAAGACCACCACCTTTTACGCCATCGCCGGGCTGGTCTTTCCCGAGGCGGGCCGCGTCACCATTGACGGCCAGGTCGTGACCAATCTGCCAATGTACCGCCGTGCCCGGCTGGGCATCGGGTATCTGCCCCAGGAGATGTCGATCTTTCGCGGTCTCAGCGTCGAGGACAACATCTCGGCGGTGCTGGACATCAGCCAGCGCGATCATCACAAGCGCCGCGAGCGGCTCGAAGAACTGCTGTCGGATTTCTCGATCGAGCACCTGCGCCGGGCCCCGGCATTGGCGCTGTCGGGCGGCGAACGTCGGCGTGTCGAGATTGCCAGATGCCTTGCAGCGGATCCGAAATACCTGCTGCTGGACGAACCCTTTGCCGGCGTCGACCCGATTTCGGTTGGCGATATCCGTCACCTGGTCGCCGACCTGAAAAAACGCGGCATCGGCGTGCTGATCACCGATCACAACGTGCGCGAGACGCTGGAAATCGTCGATCACGCTTATATTCTGCATGACGGACAGGTTCTGATGTCCGGCACGCCCGCCGAGGTCGTGGAAAACGAGAATGTGCGACGCGTCTACCTGGGCGAGAATTTCCGCATTTCGTGACCCTCCGTGAGGAAATGCAGGTCGCTCTCCGACAAAAAATGATACGCCTTTGCATTGACTCTGACCGTGACTGTCGCCTCAAATGGACTCATGGCAAGTGCACAATCTGATGCAGCGACTGGAACTACCTTCGGCGCAAGTGTGGTACCTGTGTATCATTTCGCACTGCCAACCCCTCTCATCCGGCCATGACGTCTGCGCGGCCAATGCCTGCCGCGATGCCGGGTGAATAAAATGAAGGAGAACAGATGCGTTACCAAATCAGCGGAAAACAGATCGATATTGGCGAAGCTCTGCAGACGCACGTCAAGACCGAACTGAACGAAGTGGTACAGAAATATGCGGAACGGCCGACCGGCGCCAACGTGATCTTCTCTCGCGCGGCCAGCGAATTTGTCTGTGAGGCGACCATTCACCTGTCGACGGGTCTGAATGCCACCGCCAAGGCCCACGCGCACGAGATTTACGCCGCCTTCGAAGGCTGCGCCGAGAAGCTGGAAAAGCAGTTGCGCCGCTACAAGCGCAGGTTGAAAGACCATCACAAAGACCGCTCGGAACCGGTTGAACTCTTTGGCGCGTCCTCGTATATCCTCGCCTCGGAAGAACAGGCCGAGGATGCCGAACCGGCCTCGCTGCAGCCGATCATTGTCGCCGAGATGGAAACACAGATACCGTCGTTGTCTGTGGGCGAAGCCGTGATGCAGATGGAGCTGGCCGGTGCACCGATCCTGGTTTTCCGCAACGAAGGCAAAGAGGGGTTGAACGTGGTGTATCGCCGGGATGACGGCAACATCGGGTGGATCGACCCCTGACCGCCGCAGATTGACCCGGCGTGCCGCCAGGCGCGCCAGAGGAGAGCGCGACCATGGAACTGTCCAGAATTCTGAAACCTGATGCCGTAAAGGTGTTTTCAGCCGCTTCCAGCAAGAAGCGGCTGTTCCAGGAACTGGGCGATGTGGCCAACAGCGCCTATGGGCTGGACGCCGGCTCGACGGTCGACGCATTGCTGGACCGTGAAAGCCTTGGTCCCACCGGCGTTGGTCATGGCGTCGCGCTGCCGCATGCCCGCTTGGCTGGTCTGGACCGCGTGGTCGGCGTTTTCATCATGCTGGAAAAACCCATCGATTTCGGGTCCGTGGACCGTCAGCCGGTCGATATCGCCTTTGCCCTGTTCGCCCCCGAAGATGCCGGTGTCGAGCATCTCAAGGCACTGGCGCTGGTCTCGCGCACCCTGCGCGAGCCCGCCCTCTGCTCCAAGCTGCGGGCCAATCTCGACCCCACGACACTGTATGCTCTGCTGACCGAGGCGCAGTCCAGCCAGGCCGCCTAGGCCGGCGGCACAGGCCGTTTCAGTCCCCGCGCCAAGGGCCAAAGCCGAACATCATATAGTCGCGCTGATAGACCGTGGCGATACGTGCCTCGAGCGTATCGTCGTAGATTTGCGCCAAATCGAAAGGCGTATCCGGCGCGAACCTCGCCAATGGGGGCGCGGCATCCCGCCCGGTCAATGCGGCGAGTACAGGCAGAATCGCGGCCAAATCCCCTTCGCGCAGCACGAAATCAGGTTGGGCAAAGTCGGCAAAACCCGCCAGCGCTGCCGCCTGGGTGCCCCAGGCGGCATCCGGGCGCATCGCGACCTGACCGGCCAGACTGGCCTGCACAAAGTCGAGAAACCGATCAAAGGCCGCGCGGTGGCGGGTCAGATCATAACCCGCCCCTGGTCCGTCTTTCGGCAGTTTCAGTTGAAACTGGCGCCGCAGGGTCTGACGCAGACGGCCATCGCCCTTGCTCGGCGACAGGACACGCTGACAGAACACCGCATGCGCCCGCGCCGCCGGATGGCGCAGCACGGTAAAGCTGCGATGCCCGGGATGGCGGCGTTTCCAATGCCGCAGGCGTTTCTGGTTCAACCCGCGCCCCAGTTCCGACGGCGCCGCACCATCCAGAGCCGCAAGCCAATCCGCAATCTCGGTATCGGGACCGCCGGGCACTGGCATGTACAACAGCGGCGCCCGGGCGGCGGTAACATAGCCGGGCACGGCCGGCCCGCGCCGGGGTTCGAAATTCGGCATGTGCGCAAGGTTGAACCACTCCATCCCGGCCAGCGCCTCGGCCATCTCGTCGGGATTGGTCACCTTGGCCGCGATCGGGCCGGGATTCTGCGGCTTGAGACTGGGGTCCAGCCCGTCCAGCCGGCCCGCCACGCCCAGCCACTGCGCCAGCCCGTTGATCGCGGCGACATCCTGCAGGTCCTCGTATGCCAGGTGAAAGGCGGTCTGCCCGGTGATCTGCAACCGGTTTTGCAACGCCGCCCGAAACGCCTGCTGAATCTCGAGATGGCGCACGAACTCGTCAGCCAGAAATGTGATCCTAGTTTCCTTGCGCCGCTTGATATCGGTCAGCTTCCACTGCCCGGTCGCCTTGGCGATCTTCCAGGACACGTAGCTGTCCAGCGGGTTGCGGGTCAGCACGATCTTGCCGCATCGCGGGTCGTGCAGAATCTGGTCCAGGACACGGGGATCGTGATCGTGAAAATACCGAAAACCGCCCAGCGCAGCGGGCACCGCGCGCACAGCCGCGATCAGCGCGGCCGGATCGGCATCGCGCTGCGGTCGGGTGACACCCAGGATATCGGAACGGTTCGGATAGCCAATGAAATGCGGGTTGAACGCCTCGCCGAAACACTGGACCCCATCAATCGCGTTCAGATTGGATTCCAGAAAATTGGATCCGGTGCGCATCTCGGCAAACAACACGAAAAAATCGAAGGGACCCGGCATCGCGCGCTATCGCACCAGATAGGGTTTGCGCGGCGTCTTGGGCGCCCTCAACGCCGCCGGATCGACCGGGAAATCGCCCGTCAGATAGGGGTGCATACCCTGATTTTTGAGATTCTGCAGGAATTTTCCAAAGCCCGCCAGATCGACCATGTTAGGAGCCTCGGTCAGATGATTGGGACGCGTGTCGGCGATCTCGTCGATGATCGCCTGCAAATTCGCCATCGGTGCATCGACAAAATCGGCCAGGTTCCAGATGCGCACCTTGGCCCGTGTCGCGGGCGATCCAAGGTGTTGGAGATAGACGTTTTCGATTTTTTGCAATCGGGCCGCCTCCTTGCGCAGATCGGCGAAATTGCGGTTTGAGTGAAACAGCGGCAGCGCCCAGGCACCAGATATCACCGAAATATGAGCGTTTGGATCGCGCACCAGCATCCCGGTGATCTGCTGATTGTCGCCGGGTCCGAACTGAAAACACTGACGTTCGCCCCGGGTGTTCCAGATCAGACTGCACAGAAAGGCCTCGGGGGCATAGTCGCGTTTTCGCGCGCTGTCGCTCAGCCCGCCCTTATACAGGGTCCGGTCACCGTGGAAACCGACCCTATCCGGCGCAAACAGATGGCCATGTACCCGGGCACCCGTGGCCCGCTCGAGCCAGGTTTCGAAATCGCTGAACAGATCGACAAACCCCTGAAATACCGAATAGGGGGATGCGGTCGGGCGCGTATTCCGACTGCGCCGCGGCAACCGGCTCTGCATGTACAGGCCAGAGCGCCCGCGCAGACGCCGCTCGGCGGCGCGGGCAAAGACGCGGTCGATCTTGCCGGGATTCAGGCTGCCTTGGCCCGGCGCGACGGGCTTGCCCGACAGGAACGCCTTGTACAGGCGATCCGCTCCCGGCCAGATCTTGCGCGCAACGAAATGGCCGGAGCCACGCAGCAAATGCAGGTGATCGTCATAAAAGACATGCGGCTTGCCCTGGTGGTCGAACTTGGAAAGGGTCAGCGACCGGCTTTCGATATCGGTCGAATAGCGCCGCACCAGCGTCTGGAAATAGCTTTCATCCGGAATCCAGACATGCCGGAAATAGCGGTCATGTGCGGCCCGGTTCGGATCCTGCAGAATTGCCGACAGGGTCTGGCGCGTCAGGCACCACCACTGGCTGCCCATATGCGGCACCAATCCCTCGGGTATTCGTCGGCGCAGGCGCAGTCGGCGCTGCAGCGCGACATAGCGATCAAACAGATAGCGGTTCTTCTTCCACGAAAACGGGAAACGCAGGGTGAATCGTTCCTGTTCCAGCCCACCAACCGTCCAGGGCACATCCGACGTGGTCGCGCTTTCGATAAAATCCGTGCGTGGATGCGCGGTCAGATAATCCATCAGTTCCGACACCGGCCGCAGTGGCAGACAGGCCCCCGAGGTCAGGTACACGTGATGCACCTGGGCAAAACTGTCCAACAGCAACTCGGACGCCGATTGCGACGCCGCGACGATGCCCCAGGTGCCCCATTCGCAGCGGTGACGGCGGCAGAAGCGCACCAGCGGATCATCCGCCAAATCCGCCTGGAACGCCCGGTATTCAGCCAGCGGCACCTGGGAATCCACATGCAGCACAACCGGGCAACCGGCGCCGGTCCAGTGCCGGACGATTTGCGCGGCCCGATCCAGATCCCGGTGCACCAGCATCGCGACCCCGAGGCTCATGCCCAGCTCCCCTTGGAAATCAGGCCCAGAACCTCGAGCTGACGCCAGTTCAGGTATTTCTCGCTCCACTCGCACCACAAGTCTGTTTGATCCTCTAGCCCCGCCGCATAGGCGCTATATTCCGAGGAATTAGCATAGTGCTGATTGCGCGCCAGTTCTTCGGCCGCCTTGACGGAAAACGTATCCAGAAATTTCGGATGCAACAGGACACCGCTGGCCTTTTCGCCGCCCCATTCCTCGTAAACCTGGTTCAGCCCGCGCGGCAGCAGCGCGTGGGTCGAACTGACATAGGCATAGCGCCGGTCCCATTTCACCAACGGAATCTTGTTCAGGGCCGGGGCCTTTTTCGGCGTATCAGAGAAAAAGACCCGACTGCGCGGCCCGCCCTGAATCCACAGGTTGCCATAGCGCGGGTTCTTTTTCAGCGTATAGTTGCCACTGTCAAACCAGGCCGCGATCTCCATCGGGTTGTGTCCCGGCTGATAGGGCTGTGCGTCCAGCCGCCCCTTGGGGTACATGTCCAGCAACATCGCGCCAAAGCTGCGGATCGAGGACTGGTCCAACCAGTCGGTCAGCGCCGGCAGCGGACGCGTATCGCAGAACGGATAGACCAGGAATTCATCCGGATCGACCACCAGGGTCCAGTGACCATGCCCATGGCGCCGCTGCAGCCCGTTCAGCCAGTCGATCCCGAAGCCGGCCGATTTATAGCTGGCGTGGGTGTGCCAGACCGAGACGTCCGGCTGCGCCGCCAGATAGGCGCCGGACCCGTCCTTGCTGTCATTGTCGACGATCAGGAAATGGCCGATGCCCAGCCGCCGGTAATAGTCCAGAAAGTAGGGCAGGCGAACCTGTTCATTGCGAATGCTGCTGAACAGCAGAATGTCATCCGGGGCGATCTGATCGGTGCGGTCGCAAAGCGTGCGCAACTCGCGGGATTTTCGTACAGCGCGGAACAGACGGCGCCGACGCCGAACCCGCATACGGTAAGAATCCCAAAGTCCCACGTTCTGTCCAATCCGACCATATCCGCAGCGCCGCAATCCCGGCGTGCGACGCCATTGACCGGCTCGCCTGTGCAGCGCGCAACATGTTACAGTTTTGTTTATTGAATCATAGAATTTAGAAAGCGTTACAAGGCAAGGGGAAAATCCGGGACCCCGAAGCGGCGGGTCGCTACCAGTCTCCCGATTGCAGCAGGCCCAAGGTCCGCAATTGCCGCCAGTCGCAGTAGCGCTGCGACCGGGCGTGCCACAGATCGGGATTGGCCGCGAGGCCATCGTAATAGGAATCAAACTGCGGCGGATCGTGAAAATGCTGCCTGCGGGCCTTTTCCACAATGGCACGGTCCGTGATCGTCGGCAGGAACTTGCTGTGCAGCAGAACCCCGGATGGTGCCTGTCCACCCGGTCCGTCATAGGCGCCGTTCAGATGCGGCGGCAGCACGGCGTGACAGGAATTGACATAGGCATAACGCCGGTTCCAGCGCATCAGCGGCAGCTTGTTCAGGGTTGGCGACCGCTGCGGGCTGTCGGCAAAAAACACGCGCTCACGCGCGCCGCCCTGCACCCACAGGTTACCCATGGGCGCCTGTCGCAGGCTCCGATAGGGGCCGGGGTCGAACCATTCCAGCACCTCGGTCGGATCCTGTCCCGGGCAATAGCGACGGTCCGCGAGCCGCCCTTTCGGATACAAGTCGAGAACCAGCGCGCCAAAGGCGTTTCGCCCTTTCGAATCCAGCCATCGGGTCAGGTCTGGCAGCGGGCGGCGGTCGTGATCGGCATAGATCAGAATCTCGTCGGCATCGACCATCAGACACCAGTGGTTATGCGCGTATTTCATTTGCAGCCAGGTCAGCCAGTCCAGCCCGAACCGGGCGTCGCGATAACTGTGCGTCGTGGTCCACAGCGCAACATCCGGCTGATCCGCCAGGATCGCGGCGGTGCCATCGTCACTGTCATTGTCCACGATCAGAAATCGCGACACGCCCAGGCGCCGATAATGCTTCAGGAAAAATGGCAGGCGCTCGCGTTCGTTGCGCATGACCGAAACGGCCAGAATGTCGCGCGAGCCGATGCCAGCGGTTCGATCGCAGACACAGCGCAACTGACGGCGGCTGCGCCAGGACCGCCACAGCAAGCGCCGCCGTTTCCATCGCATGCGATAGGCCATCCAGGCCGATCGGGGCGGCATCGCGGGAACGGGCGCACGCGTCACAGGGTCAGCTTTCGTAATGCCCCGTGCGGTGCCAGCGCCAGGCATCCTCGATCATTGTGCTCAGGTTCGAACGCGCGGGCGTCCAGCCCAGTTCCTGTTCCGCCCGGACCGACCCCGAGACCAGCTTGGTGCAATCCCCGCCGCGACGCGGCCCGACCACATAGGGTACGTCCCGGTTGGTCACACTGCGCGAATGGTCGATTACTTCGCGCACCGAAAAACCGCTGCCGGTGCCCAGGTTGAATACCCGGCTGCCTTTGTCCTGTTCCAGCCAACCCAGCCCCAGAACATGCGCATCGACCAGATCACAGACATGCACATAGTCTCGGATGCAGGTGCCATCGGGCGTGTCGTAATCGGTGCCAAACACCGTCAGCGCATCGCGCTGGCCGTCAATCGCCTCGAGCATCAGCGGCACCAGATGGGTTTCCGGGCGGTGATGCTCGCCGACTTCGGCCTCGGGGTCGGCGCCGGCGACATTGAAATAGCGAAAGATCACGTGCCGCAGTCCATGCGCCGCCTCGAAATCGCGCAGGATATCCTCGATCGCGCGCTTGCTGGCGCCATAGGCGTTCAGCGGCGCCTGCGGCGTGTTTTCATCCAGCACCACATTGTCGTGTTCGCCATAGGTGGCGCAGGTCGACGAGAACACGAAATCCAGACAACCGGCGGCAACTGCCGCCTCGATCAGCGTCAGCGATCCCTCTACGTTGTTGCGCCAGTAGCGCCCCGGCTCGGCCATCGCCTCGCCGACCTGACTGAGGGCGGCGAAATGCATCACCGCCGCCGGCTTGTGGGTTGCAAAGACCTGATCCAGCCGCGCCCGGTCCAGCAGGTCGCCCTGTTCGAACGGGCCAAACTTGACTGCGTCGCGCCAGCCGGTCACCAGATTGTCATAGGTTACCGGCGTGTAACCCGCCGCTTTCAACGCTTTACAGGCGTGCGAGCCAATATAGCCCGCGCCGCCGGTCACCAGAATCGTGGTCACGATTTGCCCCCGTGCGCCGCTATTCGGCGGCTTTGTCCAGCTGGATTACCTCGCGCAGATAGCGCGACAGGTCCTCGCGCAGATCGTCGCGCGCCAGAGCAAATGCGACAGTCGCCTGCAGGAACCCGGCCTTGGAGCCGCAATCGAAGCGCTGACCCCGGAACCGGTACCCATAGACGGTGTTTTCGGTGCCGATGTCCTGGGCGATGGCATCGGTCAATTGGATCTCGCCGCCGGCTCCTGACTTCATCTTGTTCAGATTGCTCAGAACCGAGGGGCTCAGGATATAGCGTCCGATCACCGCCAGATTCGACGGCGCGACATCGGGATCGGGCTTTTCAACCATGCCCTTGACCGACACGATGGTGCCCATGTCCTCTTGTACGTCCAGCACGCCATAGGCCGACGCCTTTTCGGGCGGCACCTCCATGGCAGCGACCATGTTGCCGCCGGTTTCCTCATAGGCCTCGACCATCTGCTGCAGGCACGGGGTCTCGGCCGCGATGACGTCATCGGGCAGGATGACGGCAAAGGGTTCGTTGGCGATCAGGCGGCGGGCGCACCACACGGCATGGCCCAGACCCAGCGCCCGGTGCTGCCGGATATAGGCGATGGCGCCGCTTTCCATGTTGGTGGCCTTCAGCACCTCCAGCAGATCGGTCTTGCCCTTGCGGCGCAGCTCCTGTTCCAGGATCTGTGAATGGTCGAAATAGTCTTCCAGCGCACCCTTGCCCTTGGAGGTGACAAAGATGAACTCCTTGATCCCGGCCGCGCGCGCCTCGTCGATGGCGTATTGCACCAGCGGCCGGTCAACCAGCGTCATGATTTCCTTGGGAACCGATTTGGTGGCGGGCAGGAAGCGCGTTCCCAAGCCGGCAACCGGAAAAATGGCCTTTGTTACTCTCTTACTCATGAGTCTTCCTTGGTTCGAAATGCACTGCACTGTCTACCGGAACCGCAGATACACACTGTTTGCATGAACCGCATCCATACCCGAGTGTCTGATGTCCGCATTACCGGTATCCGATCTGCAGCCGGATTTTGCAAGCGCGGCCTTGCGGGCTTGGCATGGCCTAGCACGCATTGTGGCTTATTGCACGCATTGGTTGATTTTTTGTATCGAGTCGCCGGTGCGGCACCAGAGAATCCCGGCCCGGATCGGCAGAATGCCGCCGGTCTGGGGCCGGGCGCTCGCATTCCGTAAAGTCAGCTTTTGATCCGCCATGTGCAGAAAATCGCTCATTCCAGCCCCATGTCGCGCATCATGGTTTCCAGTTTCGGCACGTCCTGCGGATTGTTCAGCTCCCAGAACTGGCGGCCCTGGGCCTGGACCTCGACGCACAGCACCTTGCGGCCGTTCTCCATGAACCGCAGTTGCTCCAACCCTTCCAGCTGTTCCAGCGGGCCGGTCGGCCAATCGGGATAGGCGGCCAATGCCTCAGGTCGATAGGCATAGACACCGACGTGATGAAACACCGGGGTTTCAGCGTCATCGGCATAGGTCTCGCCGGTAAAAGGGACCACCTCCTTGGAAAAATACATGGCGCTGTGATCACGGGCGAAAACCGCCGTGGTGCCGCCGACGCGCCCGGCCCGGCGATCGGCCAGAAACCCGTTCAGCGCCGCCCCGTCACAACGCAGCACCGGGGTCGCGACACCGGCATCCGGCGCCGCGCGCAGCCCCGCCACCAGCTCTTCGACGAACCAATGCGGCGTCAGCGGCGCATCGCCCTGCAGATTGACCACGATATCGAACCCACCCCCCAGCGCGGCATGTGCTTCAGCACAACGTTCGGTGCCATTGGCGCAATCGGATGACGTCATCACGACCTCGGCGCCAAAACCGGTGCAAGCGTCGCGAATTCTCTCGTCATCGGTGGCCACCACCACGCGATCGACGCCGGACACCTGTTGCGCGGCGCGCCAGGACCGTTCGATCAGGCTGCGGGACTCGCCGGTGGCGCCTGTCAGTGGCACCAGCGGTTTGCCCGGATAACGGGTCGAGGCATAGCGGGCGGGGATGGCGATCAGGACGGACATCAGGCGCCTTTCAGCCGGACACGCGGCGCATGGGCGATAAAGAACGGGTTGGCATAGCCGGGCTTGCCATAGGTCAGCGGGCTGTGGTCGTCAAAGCGTACCACCTCGCCGCCGGCCCCGGCCAAGACCGCATGCCCGGCGGCGGTGTCCCATTCCATCGTCCGACCGACGCGCGGATAAAGATCCGCCTCGCCGGTCGCCACCAGACAGAATTTCAGCGACGAACCGGCGCTCTTCATGTCCTTGACCGCGTATTTTCCGATATAGTCGTCTGTCGCCTGATCCCGGTGCGATTTGCTGGCCACCACCATCAGCGCATCATTGTCGGAAGTCGACACCCGGATCGGACGCGTCGGCCCCACCCTGTCCGCAGCCAGCGCGCCGGTCTCTTCGACCGACTGCCCGTCAGCCAGCGTATAGAACATCCGCGCCTTGGCCGGCGCATAGACCACGCCGCGTGTCGGCACGCCGTTTTCCACCAGCGCGATGTTTACCGTGAAATCGCCGCGGCGGTGGATGAACTCCTTGGTGCCGTCCAGGGGATCGACGATCAGAAACGTGTGCCCGGTGCTGCTGTGGCTATCGGCCTGTTCCTCGGTCACCAGCATCATCTCGGGAAAGGCGGCGCGCAGACCCGCCGAAATAATCGCGTCCGCCGCCTCGTCCGCCGCCGTCACCGGGCTGTCATCGGATTTCACCTTCACGTCGAAATCGTCGGAGTTGTAGATTTCCATGATCTTTTCGCCGGCCTCGATGGCCAGTCTGCGAATCACGGGAATTAGGCTGTCATGGGTCACGCGGGCACTCCGATCGGGTTCGTTGATATGTCTCGGCTGTCCTCTTATGCTGATCCGGCAACGGAACGGCAAGAATTCCCTGCCATGCTCCGGGCATCACGGGATCACATGCTCATGTTTCAAACGACCAAACGACAGACACCGCTGGCCGGTGCGGCGCAGATCCTCGAACTGATCTTTCATTCGAGCGTGCGCAGCGTGCGCAAGAAACACAACAACGCCCTGGTCGCCATCGCACTGAACATGCTGCAGGTGGCGACCTTTGTCCTGGTCTTCTATTTCATGTTCATCGTATTGGGCCTGCGCGGCTCGGCCGTGCGCGGCGACTTTCTGCTATACGTGATGTCGGGCATCTTTCTGTTCATGTGCCACGCCAAGGCGGTCGGAGCCGTGGCGGGAGCCGAGGGGCCGAATTCCGCGACGATGCAACACGCGCCCATGAACACCATCATCGCCATCGCCGCAGCCGCTTTGGCGTCGCTCTATGTGCAGACCCTGTCGATGTTCGTGATCCTGTTCATCTATCACGCCGCCTTTACGCCGGTCCTGATCGAAGAACCGCTGCCGGCCTACGGGATGCTGCTGCTGGCCTGGTTCACGGGCTGCGGCGTCGGATTGATCTTTCTGGTGCTGAAACCCTGGTTTCCCACCGCGGTCGGCGTCATGACCACCATCTATCAGCGCGCCAACATGATCGCCTCGGGCAAGATGTTTCTTGCCAACACCCTGCCCGGTTTCATGCTGGCCATGTTCGACTGGAATCCATTGTTTCACGCCATCGACCAGGCGCGCGGCTATGTCTTTATCAACTACAACCCGCATTACAGCACCTGGCAATATGCCTTTTGGGTGGGGGTCGTGCTGATCATGGTCGGCCTGATGGGTGAATTCTATACCCGCCGGCACGCGTCGCTCAGCTGGGGGGCCCGCAGATGAGAGTGGTCGTTCTTTCTGTCCTCCTGTGGCTGGCGTCCCTGCTGAGTCTCACCGCACAGCCGTTTCCCGCGCTTTACGATGTGGCCGGCGTGACCGCCGGTGACGTTCTGAATGTCCGCAGCCAGCCGAACGCGGCCGCCGGAAAACTGGGCGCGCTGTCCTTTAATCAGCGCGATATCGAGGTGGTGGCGCAAGACCCCGACGGGAAATGGGGGTTGATCAACCTCGGCGAAAACGCCGGTTGGGTCGCCCTGCGATACCTGCGCCGCCATGAAACGGGTCACGCCATCCTGGCCGATCGGTTCTGGTGTTTCGGAACCGAGCCGTTCTGGTCGCTGGACGTGACCGAGGGCAAGATGGTCGCGTTCTCAACACCCGAAGGGCAAGTTTCCGAAATGCCGTCAGGCACTCTGACGCCCGGCGTCAACTATATCGATCGCTTTCTGCTGGACATGGGCGAAAACACCGCTGTCCTACGTCGCGAAATATGCAGTGACGGCATGTCGGACCGCAGTTTCGGCATCGCAATCGATCTGTTTGGCCCCCTGAGCGGCGGAAATCTCTTGTCCGGTTGCTGCTCGATCGCACCACGTTAGGGCGTGGTCAGTCGACAACCCGCAGCGTCAGATTGATCCGTCCGCCCCGGGGCAACAGGCCGGATGAACCGAACCGGATCCGATCCACTCCGTGATAAGCCAACCGGGCCGCACCGCCCAACACCACCACGTCGCCCGAGTTCAGCCAGATCGATTCGCTGGGCCCGCCCCGAGTGGTATTGCCGACCCGGAACAAACCGTCATCCCCCAGCGACACCGAAACGACAGGCCAGCGGAAATCTGCTTCGTCCCGGTCCTGATGCATCCCCATTCGCGCACCTTCGCCATACCAGTTGATCAGGCAGCAATCCGGGCGCCGCGCCAACCCGGTCACCGCGTCCCAGACCCACAGCACTGGAGCCGGAATCGCCGGCCAGCGGCCACCGCCGGGATGGCGGCGCCTATAGCGGTACCCGCTGCGGTCCGAATACCAGCCACAGCTGCCCGCTGACGTCATGCGCACCGACATCGGCCGGCCCGAGGGCGTGACCGGGGTAAACAGCGGCGCGACCGCAACGCAATCCCGCACCGCCGCGACCATCTCGCGCTGCGCCGCGCCGTCCAGAAAACCCTGATGAACCGCGCAACCGCGCAGCAACAGCGTCGGCGCGGCACCGGTCATCGAAACAGCGACAGCGCCACGCCGGCGGCGACCAGCAGCGCCGCCAATACCCGCTGCCAGTCCAGGCCGCGCACCGGCAGGCCAAAGGCGCCGAAGGCATCCAGCAACAGCGACCCCACCAATTGTCCCAGAATCAGCGCCGCGGTCAGGCTCAGAACCCCCAGCCGGGGCACACCATAAATTGCGGTCCAGACGTAATAGGCGCCCAGCGCGCCACCGCTCCAGGCCCACCAGGGCACCGCGCGAATTTGCTCTGTGTCCGGCATGGTGCCGCGCGCGATGACCAGGATCAGCAACAACAGGAACCCGACTCCGAAAGACACCATCGCCGCGGCCAAGCCATCGCCCAGACTGCCCCCCAGCCGGGCATTCATCGGAGCCTGAGTGGCAATCGCGATTCCCGCGACAAAGACCGCCAGCAACGCGATCAGGAAATTCTCGCCCATATGCCTTTTTCCCCCAAAAAACCGATTGCAACCGGTTGCAAAAGCATAGGGCGATCCGGCCCCGATGGGAAACGCGCGGCTTGCCTCCAATACCCGCCAAAAAACGCTCAATCCGATGGTTGCAGGCCCGAAAACCGCTCCTTATATACACCGGGACGCACAAAGCCTTAACCGGTGCATGTGCAAAAGCTTTCGGGGCCGGGATGCCATAATGGGTTCAGGCCTCGGGTCATCGCCTTGCAGTACAGAAGGGATCAAACATGAGCAAAGTAATCGGAATCGACCTGGGAACCACCAACAGCTGTGTGGCCATCATGGACGGCAGCCAGCCCCGCGTGATCGAAAACGCCGAGGGCGCCCGCACCACCCCGTCGATTGTCGCCTTTACGGATGACGAGCGGCTGGTCGGCCAGCCCGCGAAACGTCAGGCCGTCACCAACCCGGACAACACCATTTTTGGCGTCAAACGTCTGATCGGCCGCCGGTTCGACGACAAGGATCTGGCCAAGGACAAGAAGAACCTGCCCTTTGCCGTGATCGACGGCGGCAATGGCGACGCCTGGGTCGAAGCCAAGAGCGAGAAATATTCGCCTAGCCAGATTTCCGCCTTCATCTTGGGAAAAATGAAGGAAACCGCCGAGAGCTATCTGGGCGAAGAGGTCAAGCAGGCGGTCATCACCGTTCCGGCCTATTTCAACGACGCTCAGCGTCAGGCCACCAAGGATGCCGGCAAGATCGCCGGTCTCGAAGTGCTGCGCATCATCAACGAGCCGACCGCGGCTGCGCTGGCCTATGGTCTGGACAAGGAAAACACCCACACGATCGCGGTCTATGACCTGGGCGGCGGTACGTTTGACGTGACCATTCTGGAAATCGACGACGGCCTGTTCGAGGTGAAATCGACCAATGGCGACACTTTCCTGGGCGGCGAAGACTTCGACATGCGCATCGTCAACTATCTGGCGGGCGAGTTCAAAAAGGAAAACGGCGTCGATCTGACCAAGGACAAGATGGCGCTGCAGCGGCTCAAGGAAGCCGCCGAAAAGGCCAAGATCGAACTGTCCAGCAGCTCGCAGACCGAAATCAACCAGCCATTCATCTCGATGGACCCCAAGGGCGGTCAGCCGCTGCACATGGTGATGAAGCTGACCCGCGCCAAGCTGGAACAGCTGGTCGGCGACCTGATCAAGGCGTCGCTGAAACCATGCCAGGCCGCGCTGAAAGATGCCGGCATGTCGGCCGGTGACGTCGACGAGATCGTGCTGGTCGGCGGCATGACCCGCATGCCCAAGGTCGTCGAGGAAGTCACCAAGTTCTTTGGCAAGGAACCGCACAAGGGTGTCAACCCGGACGAGGTCGTTGCCATGGGTGCCGCCATTCAGGCCGGCGTTCTGCAGGGTGACGTGAAAGACGTGGTCCTGCTGGACGTAACCCCGCTGAGCCTGGGCATCGAGACCCTGGGCGGCGTCTTTACCCGACTGATCGACCGCAACACGACGATCCCGACGAAAAAATCGCAGATCTTCTCGACCGCCGAGGACAACCAGAACGCCGTGACCATCCGGGTATTCCAGGGCGAACGCGAAATGGCCGCCGACAACAAGATCCTCGGCCAGTTCAACCTGGAAAACATCCCGCCGGCCCCGCGCGGCATGCCGCAGATCGAGGTGACCTTCGACATTGATGCCAACGGCATCGTGTCGGTCGGCGCCATGGACAAGGGCACCGGCAAGGAACAAAAGATCACCATTCAGGCCTCGGGCGGTCTGTCGGATGACGATATCGAAAAAATGGTCAAGGACGCCGAAGAGAACGCCGAGGCGGACAAGGAACGCCGCGAGCTGATCGAGGCCAAGAACCAGGCGGAAAGCCTGATCCACTCGACCGAAAAATCGATGGAAGAACATTCCGACAAGGTCGATCCGACCACGATCGAAGCCATCGAACTGGCCATCGCCGCACTCAAGGACGAACTGGAAACCGAAAATGCCGACAAGATCAAGTCGGGCATCCAGAACGTCACCGAAGCAGCCATGAAACTGGGCGAAGCGATCTACAAGTCCAGCCAGGAAGCCGAGGAAGAGCCAGCGGCTGCGGATGCCGGGCCGGCCGAGGACGACATCGTCGACGCCGAGTTCGAAGATCTGGACGACGACAAACGCGCCTGATGCGCAAGTCTCAGCCTGACTTGGCCGGCCTTTGACAAGGGCCGGCCATCCGGCGTTCGGACAGGAGGACCAAAGAATGTCGAAACGCGACTTCTATGACGTGCTTGGCGTGACTAAAGGCGCTTCTGCGGACGAAATCAAAAAGGCCTATCGACGTAAGGCCAAGGAGCTGCATCCGGACCGGAATGGCGACAATCCGAATGCGGAAAGCCAGTTCAAGGAAGCAAACGAAGCCTACGAAATCCTCAAGGACGCTGAAAAGAAAGCGGCCTATGACCGGTTCGGTCACGCCGCGTTCGAAGGCGGCATGGGCGGCGGCGGGCGCGGGGCGCAGTTTGGCGGGGGCGATTTCTCGTCTGCCTTTTCCGACGTGTTCGACGACCTGTTCGGTGATTTCATGGGCGGTCAGCGCGGCGGCGGACGCCGGGCGGCGCGGGGCTCTGACCTGCGCTATAACCTGCGCGTCAGCATGGAAGAGGCCTATTCGGGGCTGCAAAAGACCATCAACGTGCCCACTGCCGTGGCCTGTTCGGGCTGCGAAGGCACCGGGTCAGAGGGCGGTGCCGAACCCAGCACCTGTCCAACCTGTTCCGGCATGGGCAAGGTGCGGGCGCAACAGGGCTTTTTCACCGTCGAACGCACCTGTCCGACCTGTTCGGGTCTGGGGCAAATCATCAAGAACCCCTGCAATTCCTGCGGTGGTCAGGGCCGTGTCGAAAAGGACCGGGCGCTGAACGTCAACATTCCCGCAGGCGTCGAGACCGGCACCCGTATTCGCCTGGCCGGCGAGGGCGAAGCCGGCATGCGCGGTGGGCCGCCGGGCGATCTCTATATTTTTGTCGAGGTTCAGGCGCACGAACTGTTCGAGCGTGACGGCACCAACCTCTATTGCCGCGTACCGGTCAGCATGGCCAAGGCCGCCCTGGGCGGTGCGATCGAGGTGCCCACCATCGACGGCGGCCGCGGGCGCGTGCAGATTCCGGCCGGCAGCCAGTCGGGCCGTCAGATGCGGCTGCGCAGCAAGGGCATGCCGGCCCTGCGCGGTGGCGGTATCGGCGACATGTTCATCGAACTGGCGGTGGAAACACCGGTCAATCTGACCAGTCGGCAAAAGGAACTGCTGCGCGAATTCGACGAGTTGAGCGAAGATAACAACCCGGAAACGAACACGTTTTTCTCTTCGGTCAAGTCTTTTTGGGACAGTATGAAAAGCTGAGCTGACGGCAAGGGGCGGGCCGGTCCACCGGCCGGCGCCGCCTGACCCGCTGCCCGTTCGGCAGGGGCGCATTAACCGGATGTTCACCCTGACGCCGCACGCTTTGCGCCATGACAAATGGGCCTTCCTTTCACGAAGCGCCACAATCGCTGTTTGACAGCGACGAGGCGCCCATCGTGCCGCTGCCGCAGGGCAAGCTGCCGTCCTATATCGCCGACCACCGGCAACGTCTGCGGGACCGGTTCATGCAGGGCGGCGCTGCGGCAATGCCGGATTACGAACTGCTGGAACTGCTGCTGTTCCGCGCCATCCCGCGCCGCGACGTGAAACCGCTGGCGCGCGCGTTGCTGGACCAGTTCGGCGATTTCAACCGGGTGCTCACCGCCCCTGTCGAGCGGCTGCGCGAGATCAAGGGCGTGGGCGAGGCCGTGATCAACGATCTCAAGGTCGTCGAAGCGGCGGCACATCGCATGGCCCGCGCCAAAGTTCTGAAAAGACACGTGATTTCTAGCTGGGACGCGATACTCGACTATTGCCACACGACGATGGCACATCGCGAGACCGAGCAATTCCGGGTGCTGTATCTGGACCGCAAAAACACCCTGATCGGCGACGAGGAACAGGCCAAGGGAACGATCGATCACGTCCCCGTCTATCCGCGCGAAGTGGCGAAACGGGCGCTGGAACTGAACGCCGGCGCACTGATCCTGGTGCACAACCACCCCTCGGGCGATCCGACGCCGTCGCCGGCGGATATCGACATGACCAACCAGATCCAGGCCGCCTGCACTGCTCTGGGGCTCGTGCTGCATGATCATCTGATCATCGGCAAATCCCGCGAGCTGAGTTTTCGCGCGCAAGGATATCTCTAGCGCATCCAGACTTCGACCCGGCGATTGACCTGCCGCCCCCAGGCACTGTCGTCACAGGCCATCGGCAGTGCCTCGCCAAAGGCCGCCACCTCGACCCGCAACTGCCGGGGATCGGCGATTTCGGCCTCGGCCAGAACCGCGTCGCGCACCGCCCGGGCCCGCGATTCGGCGATCCGCCGGTTGCCTTGCGCCGGGCCGTCGCCATCGCTGAACCCGACAAAGACCAAGCGCCTGGCGTCATAGGCCCCGGATTCCAGCGCCCGGGCCAGCTGGATAACGTTGGCGCGCGACTGCGCATCCGGGCGCGACGACCCGGCCTCGAACCGAAAGGACGTGGTCAGCCGCGTCATCGGCGCGAGCAGTGCCACCATGCGCTGCAGTTCCGCCAGCGGGACCTCGGTCCCGGCCAGACGAATCGCGTTGGCCAGGCGGTTGCCCTGCATGTTGACCGAAATCTGCTCGGGCGAGCGGTCGACCAACCCGGACCGGCGAATGACGATCTGCGCCGCCGGGTTGCGGGTATAGGCCAGAAACGCGCGCGCCAGTTTCGGCAGACGCCGCGCCGGCAGGTACAGGAACATCGGCGACGTCAGCGGATAGTCCTCGGTCTTGATGCTCTGCCGGCTGGCACTCAGAGCCGAGCCGCAGGGACCGCTGAGGGTCAGCGCCCGGGTGATGCCGGGCTCGGAATAGCTGGTCACGCCCAACCCGAAAGGATCGCGGCTGACCGCTCGAACCAGCCCGCTGTTGCGGGCATGCCGGACCGCAGCGGGCGCGAAGGTCAGCCCCAGCGGGCGCAGCAACCGGTCTTCGGCCGCCTGTGCCAGACCCGAACCACTGGCCGGCAGATGCAGGGTGATCGGCGCATCCGGCCCCCCCAATTCGCGCCAGTTGCCGATCTGCCCGGACAGCACGCGCGCCAGTTGCGGCGTTGATATGCGGTGTACCGGGTTTTCCGCCGCCACCACGGGCACCAGCGCATCCAGCGCCAAAACGCGTCCCCGTTCGGTCATGTCGCCCATCCCGGCGGCCCGGGCCCGGCGGCGTTCCCGGGGCCGGATTTCGCGCAGAGCCATGACGATGTCGGCCTCGTTGGCCAGCAGATCGGCAAAGCCTTCGTCCGTGTTGCTGGCGCGGAATTTGAACCGGGCCAGCTGACGCCCGCTATCGCCCTGAAACAGGTCATAGACGAAATGCGACGCATCCAGTGTCTGCCGCCGGGCCTGCAGCCCGTTGCGCAGGGCAAACCCCTCGATCAGGGCCGGCAGCAAGACTTCGGCCATGGTCGACGCCCCGGAAAACGCGACATGGGCGACGAAATCCGACAGGTTCGGGCAACCCGGCCCGTCGCACAGCACGCCCGACCCATCGACGGTCAACTCGCCGAACCGGGTGTCAACGCGATAGAATTCGCCGTCAAATCCCAGAAGATCGCCGGTAATTTCGACACTGCCATCAGGCGAGGACAGGGTGACATCCTGCGCCCGCGCCGTCGTTCCGATCGAATAAAGAGAAAGTGCGGCGATGATCGCTGCACGCAGCCCCGTCATGACATGCTCTGATCCGAGTGATCTATCTGCGCGCGATCATCAGGTCATCAAACAGATTTTTCAACACCATAAAGCCGCCGACCGTCGTACAATCGGGCATGCGGACATCCACAAAGCGGCTGCGCGGGCGCATCTTTCCCCGCTGAATCAGCGATTGCAGCGCGATGTCCCGACCACAGGTCTCGGATGTTACGCGCGACTCGACGGTCAGACGGGTCGAACCGCTCTCCGTCAAGCCACCCGTCGGGACAGAATAGATCTCGGCCCGCCGGGGAGCCAGGACCCGGGCCTTTCCCAGGCGCAGCACATCGCCTGAGGTTGTCGGCCCCGTCTCTGCGCCCTCCAGGTGCGCAGATCCGGACCACACATGCGTTTGCGTCCCGCCATGGGTGTTGAACGCACGTGCATGGACCTGAAAATCGGCCGCCCCGGTCCATTGCAGAACCAGCCTGTCGTAACCGGCCACCTCCGGAACATGGGCGACGGCCACGGCGCCCTGCCCACTGGCAAATTCGACAATGAATACGGCCCGTTCGGCCAAGGCTGGCACGGCGACCTGCAACCTGCCATCGGCATCGGTCGTCTCGGTAAACATCATACCGTTGTGATGCACCGTCAGCGCGGATTTTCCGTGACAGGGCGCGGTAACACGCAGGGCGACCCGGGCTGCGGCAATGGGCACGGCCTTGGCCGTAACATCGCAGTTCGACGCGTCAGCCGGGACCGGGCCGGTCGGGTGAACCTCGTTCAGAGAGGCGCCCGCCGTCGCATGCATCCCGAGCGGCGCTGTGTCAGAAGAGGTTGGCGGGCTGGCCGAAACGGATGAAACACCGGCGACCGTAGCCGCATCTGCGGCAGGCAAGCCCAGCGATTTCAGGGCGGGCCCGATTGCCAGAGCAAAAGCGACGGCGCCAACCATCACAGCCGGTTTTCGCAATACGGACATCCCGCACCTTCCGTTTCAATCTTGATCACGGAAGGTTTTGCAGAAAAGAACGGCCAAACCGTGGCCGTCCGGTGGCGTTCTCTTGACGGGGTCCCGGCCGGACCTGGCTCAGAGAATGCGGCCGTGGCAGTGCTTGAATTTCTTGCCGCTGCCGCAGGGACATTTTTCGTTCCGGCCCGGATTGCCCCAGGTCGTCGGGTCCTCCTCGACAAAGCCGCTCTTTGCGGCCGCCGGTTGCCGCGCGTCGGCCGCACCTGCCGGAACCGCCGCCTGGGCCTGCTTCATCTCGGCCTGTTGTGCCGCAAGCTGGGCCATCATCTGCTGCTGTTCTTCCTGAGTCAGAGGCCGCACCTGCGCCAGATTGCGGGTAACCGTCTCGCGCAGCCCGTCCAGCAGACCTTCGAACAGCTGAAAGGCTTCGGTCTTATATTCATTCAGCGGATCACGCTGCGCATAGCCACGAAAGCCGATGACCGAGCGCAAATGTTCCAGCGTCAGCAGATGTTCGCGCCATTTGGTGTCGATGGTCTGCAACAGCACCTGCTTTTCGATATCGCGCATCGTATCGCGCCCGAAATCGACAGCTTTTTTCGCCATCATCTCGTCGGTCGCCTTGACCAGGCGTTCACGGATGATCTCGTCATCCACGCCCTCTTCGGCGGCCCATTCCATCACCGGAACGTCAACGCCCAGCTTTTCGATCACCTGCGCATACAGCCCCTCGGTGTCCCACTGATCGGCATAGGATTTCGGCGGCATATGACTGTCGATCAGGTCGTCGATCACCTGATAGCGCATGTCGGCGGTGATTTCGGACAGGTCCCCGGCGCCCATGATCTCGCGCCGCTGACTGAAGATAACCTTGCGCTGATCGTTCATCACATCGTCGAATTTCAGCACGTTCTTGCGCATGTCGAAATTGCGCCCTTCGACCTTGGCCTGGGCGCGCTCCAGCGATTTGTTGACCCAGGGGTGCACAATCGCCTCGCCCTCTTTCAGGCCCAGGGTCTTGAGCACCTTGTCCAGACGGTCGGACCCGAAAATCCGCATCAGGTCATCTTCGAGACTGAGATAAAAGGCGGTGCGGCCCGGGTCGCCCTGACGGCCCGAGCGGCCGCGCAGCTGGTTGTCGATGCGGCGGCTTTCATGGCGCTCGGACGCCATGACGTACAGGCCGCCTGCCTCCAACACCTTTTCTTTCTCCTCGGCGTGCAACGCCTCTTGTGCCGCCCGCAACTCGGCGGGATCGGCCTCGGGGTTCTCGGCCAGCGCCTCGAGCACCTTCATCTCGACATTGCCGCCCAACTGGATGTCGGTACCACGGCCGGCCATGTTGGTGGCGATGGTCACCGCGCCCAGACGGCCCGCTTCGGCGACAATCTGCGCTTCTTTCTCGTGCTGGCGCGCGTTCAGGACGTTGTGCTTGATGCCCGCCTTGGTGAGCATCTGCGCCAGCATCTCGGACTTTTCGATCGAGGTCGTACCCACCAGAACCGGCTGGCCTTTTTCGTTGGCCTTGCGGATTTCCGCGATCATCGCCTCGTATTTCTCGCGGGCGGTGCGATAGACCTGATCGTCCTCGTCGACCCGCGCGATCGGCTTGTTCGTCGGCACCTCGACCACGCCCAGACCGTAAATTTCCTGGAATTCCTCGGCCTCGGTGGCAGCGGTACCGGTCATGCCGGACAGCTTGTCATACAGCCGGAAAAAGTTCTGAAATGTCACGCTGGCCAGGGTCACGTTTTCGGGCTGGATCTTGACCCGCTCCTTGGCCTCGATGGCCTGGTGCAGACCCTCGGACAACCGGCGTCCGGCCATCATGCGCCCGGTGAATTCGTCGATCAGAACAACCTCGCCGTCGCGGACGATGTAATCCTTGTCTCGCTGGAAAATCTTGTGTGCGCGCAGGCCCTGATTGACGTGATGCACGATTGTCGTGCTTTCCGGATCATACAAAGACTGCTCGGCATCCAGCAGGCCGCGGGCATGCAGCTGCTGTTCCAGGAACTCGTTGCCGTCGTCAGTAAAGGTAACGCTGCGGGTTTTTTCGTCGATGGTAAAGTGATCTTCGGTCAGGCTGGGGATCACGATGTCGATTTTCTGGTACAGTTCCGAGCGGTCGTCGGCGGGTCCGGAAATGATCAGCGGTGTGCGCGCCTCGTCGATCAGGATGCTGTCGACCTCGTCCACGATGGCAAAATTGTGGTATTTCTGGCAGACCTCGGCCAGGTCGGATTTCAGGTTGTCGCGCAGATAGTCAAAACCGAACTCGTTGTTGGTGCCATAGGTGACGTCGCATTCATAGGCTTTGGGTTTTTCGGCCGGGTTCATGTTGGGATAGATCACCCCGGTGGTCATGCCCAAGGCTGCGAAAACCTTGCCCATCCATTCGCTGTCGCGCCGGGCCAGATAGTCGTTCACCGTCACCACATGAACGCCCTTGCCGGTCAGTGCATTCAGATAGGCGGGAAAGGTCGCCACCAGCGTCTTGCCCTCACCGGTCTTCATTTCGGCGATATTGCGCTGGTGCAGAAAGATGCCGCCCATCAGCTGAACATCAAAAGCCCGCAACCCCAGCGCCCGCTTGGCCGCCTCGCGACAATTGGCAAAGGCCTCGGGCAACAGATCGTCCAGGTCTTCGCCTTCCAGAGCGCGTTTGCGCAGCTCTTCGGTCTTTTCCTTCAGCCCGTCATCGTCCAGTTTCTCGAATTCGGGTTCCAGCGCATTGATTTTTTCGATCAGCGGGCGCGTCGCCTTGATTTTTCGGTCGTTCGGTGTGCCGAACACCTTTTTGGCGATAGTTCCGAATCCCAGCATGCTCACTCCAGCCGATCTGACTTTTACTGTTTTGTGCAGGCTTGCCCGCCCTGCCCTCAAGCCATAGATACGGGTGAGAATGACGGTGCTGCATAGGCCACAAGGCGATGTAAGGGCCGGGTGAAACAGTGTCAACGTCGCGCCCGGTCGCGGCACTCGAATAGGAAGATTCCATGCCCAAACGCCTCACTTTTCTGTCCAGTCTGGCCCTCGTCGCCGCGATGTCCTGGCCGGCGATGGCCGTTTCGGCACCGAACGCGGATACGGTCGTGGCCCGGGTCAACGACGAAGAGATCACCCTGGGTCACATGATCATCGCCCGGGCGACCCTGCCGCAACAGTATCAGCAGCTGCCCGACAACGTGCTTTACAACGCCATTCTGGACCAGTTGATCCAGCAAAGCGCGCTGGTGCAGTCCCGCGACGGCAGCATGCCGCGCCAGGTCGAGATCTCGCTGGAAAACGAACGCCGCTCGCTGTTGGCGGCGGACGCTATTGAAACCATCATGGGAGCCGTCGGCAGCGACGAGGAAATCCGCGCCGCCTATGAGGCCAAATATGCCGATGGCTATGGCGAAACCGAGTACAATGCCTCGCATATTCTTGTCGCCAGCCAAGAAGAGGCGACAAAGATAAAGGCCGATCTGGCCAATGGCGCCGACTTCGCCGAGACGGCCAAGGCGAAATCGACCGGCCCCTCGGGTCCGAATGGCGGCGAACTTGGTTGGTTCACCGCCGGTTCCATGGTGCCCGAGTTCGAGGCCGCCGTCAGTGCATTGCAGCCTGGGCAGGTGTCCGATCCGGTTCAGACCCAGTTCGGCTGGCATATCATCGCGCTCAACGATTCGCGCAAAAAGGCTGCCCCGGAACTGGATGAGGTGCGCGACGAACTGCTGGTCAAACTGCGCCAGGACGCGGTCGAAGCCCAGATCGAGGAACTGACCCGCGCGGCGACCATCGAGCGACCGGTGATCGAAGATCTGCAGCCGGAGGTTCTGCAAAATCTCGACCTGCTGGGAAACTGAGCGATGGCCAAGATCACCACCCGTTCGCCGTTGGCCCCGGCCGGTTTTCCCGACCTGCCGGTCATTGACGGCGTACGCTTTGCCGCCGCCGCCGCCGGGGTGAAATACGCCGACCGCAACGATGTCATGCTGGCGGTACTGGACGCCGGAACCTCGGTGGCCGGGGTCTTTACCAAGTCCACCACGCGCTCGGCGCCGGTGCTGGACTGTCAGGCGAAACTGGCCCGCACCAGCGGGGGCAGTGCCGCGATACTGGTCAACTCCGGGAACTCGAACGCCTTTACAGGCCATTACGGCCAGGCTTCGGTGGCCGAGATCACGGCGGCCGTGGCAAAAGCCGCATCCGTTCCCCAGGGTCGCGTATTCACCGCGTCAACCGGCGTCATTGGCGAGCCCCTGCCGCACGAACGCATCATCCAGAAACTGGAGGAACTGACCGACGGGCTGGACGCCAACGGCATACAGGATGCCGCCGGCGCGATCATGACCACCGACACCTTTGCCAAGGGCGCCGGTGCCGAGGTCGATATCGAAGGCCGGACAGTGCGCATTGCCGGCATCGCCAAGGGCTCGGGCATGATCGCGCCGGACATGGCGACCATGCTGGTCTATATTTTTACCGATGCGGTGGTCGCACAGGACCGGCTGCAGGTCCTGCTGGCGGAACTGACAGAAAAGACCTTTAACTGCATCACCGTGGACAGCGACACCTCGACCAGCGACAGTCTGATGCTGTGCGCCACCGGCGCCTCGGGCGTGGATGCTGGCAACAGCGAGGCGTTCCGCGCGGCGTTGCACGGCGTCATGCTGGATCTGGCGCATCAGGTGGTGCGCGATGGCGAAGGCGCCAGCAAGTTCGTCGAAATCCGTGTTACCGGCGCCGCCAGCGACGCCGATGCCAAGACACACGCCCTGTCCATCGCCAATTCGCCGCTGGTCAAAACCGCCATCGCCGGCGAAGATCCGAACTGGGGCCGGGTTGTGGCCGCCATCGGAAAATCCGGCGCTGCGGCGGATCGCGATCGGTTGAGCATCCGGTTTGGCGATATTCTGGTGGCAGAAAAAGGCTGGGTCAGTCCGGATTACCGCGAAGAAGACGCCGCGGCCCACATGAAGGGGCAGGAATTGCTGATTCAGGTCGATCTGGGGCTGGACCAGGGCCGCTGTACGGTCTGGACCTGCGATCTGACCCATGGGTATATCGAGATCAACGCCGATTATCGTTCATGAAAACGGTTCTGGTGTCTGCGGTCGCGCTGATCGATGTCGATGGCCGGGTCTTGTTGGCGCAACGTCCCGAGGGCAAGTCGATGGCCGGGCTGTGGGAGTTTCCCGGTGGCAAGATCGAGCCGGGCGAAACCCCCGAAGCCGCATTGATCCGCGAGTTGTACGAAGAGCTGGGCATCGACACCTGGGCCTCGTGTCTGGCGCCACTGACCTTTGCCAGCCACAGCTATGACGATTTTCACCTGCTGATGCCGCTGTTTGCCTGTCGGAAATGGCAAGGCATCGTGCGCGCCAACGAAGGCCAGGAACTGGCCTGGGTGCAGCCCCGGGATCTGCGTTCCTATCCGATGCCGCCGGCGGATGTTCCGCTGATCTCGATCCTGCGCGACTGGCTGTGACGAAGGTCGCCGAACTGCGCGCAACACCGAGTCGGGCGCGGTTTTCCCCTGCGGCAAGATTTCCCAGATTTTTCTACCAAATTCTAATCAATTCGTGGCTATCCTGAACGAGTCACGAAGTGGGAAGAAACACATGCTGCGCACGATCATCGTTGGAACCTGCGTGTTCATCCAGGGCAAATTCGTCCGGTCCCTGCCGGATGGGCGCATCGCCATCCTGGTCGGCTCGACCGAATACAGGGGCCAGCCGGTCACGCCTATGGGCTAATCATCCGGCAAGGAATTGTCCGATTGACGCCAGCGTGAGCGAACGTCGAAAAAAGGGGCGCAGCCATATCTGGCCGCGCCCCTTTTCTTGTTCTCTGAAACTGCTGATGCGTCAGTCCAGCGTGCGGACAACCTCTTCGCGTTCGAAAATCTCGATGACATCCGCGGGACGGATATCGTCGTAATTCTCGAATGCCATGCCGCATTCCTGGCCGGACTGAACCTCGGGCACCTCGTCCTTGAAACGTTTCAGCGTTTTCAGGGTGCCTTCGTGAATCACCACGTTGTCGCGCAGCAGACGCACACCGGCGCTGCGGCGGGCGACGCCCTCGGTGACCAGACAGCCGGCGACCTTGCCGACACCGGTGACCTTGAAAACTTCCTTGATCTCGGCGTACCCGATGAACTTTTCGCGAATCTCGGCGCTGAGCAGGCCGCTGGCCGCGGATTTGACGTCATCCACCAGATCATAGATCACCGAATAATACCGGATCTCGACGCCCTTCTGATTGGCGGTGTTTCGGGCGCTGGCATTGGCACGCACGTTAAAGCCCATGATCGGCGCATTGCTGGCCTCGGCCAGACCGACATCGGTCTCGGTGATGGCACCGACACCGGAATGCAGCACGCGCACGCGCACCTCATCGTTACCGATCTTTTCCATCGCCTGCACGATTGCCTCGGCAGACCCCTGTACGTCGGCTTTGACCAGGATCGGCAGTTCACTAACGCTCTCGTCGGCCTTGGCGTTGGCCATCAGTTGTTCCAGCGTCGTCGCGGCGCCGGCCGCGGCGCGCTTGTCCTTGGCGGCATTGGCACGATAGTCGGCGATCTCGCGGGCCTGCGCCTCGGTCTCGACCACGTTCAGAACGTCGCCGGCCTCGGGCGTACCGTTCAGGCCCAGAACCTCGACCGGAACCGAAGGGCCGGCTTCGGTCACCCGCTCGCCCTTGTCGTTCTCCATCGCACGGACCTTGCCCCATTGTTCGCCAACAACGAAAATGTCGCCCTGGCGCAGGGTGCCGGTCTGTACCAGAACCGTCGCCACCGGACCGCGGCCCACATCCAGCTTGGCTTCGATCACCGCCCCCTGGGCGGCGCGATTCGGGTTCGCGTGCAGTTCCAGGATTTCGGCCTGCAGGGCGATCGCCTCGAGCAGTTGATCAAGGCCGGTGCCGTTGATTGCCGATACTTCGACATCCTGCACATCGCCCGACATCTTTTCGACGATCACCTCGTGCTGCAGCAGATCTGTGCGCACCTTGTCCGGGTCGGCATTGGGGCGGTCGATCTTGTTGATCGCCACGATCATCGGCACGCCGGCGGCCTTGGCATGGTTGATCGCTTCGACGGTCTGCGGCATCACCGCGTCATCCGCCGCAACGACCAGCACGACGATATCCGTCACCTGGGCCCCGCGCGACCGCATCGAGGTAAAGGCCGCGTGGCCGGGCGTATCCAGAAAGGTCAGCACCTGACCGTCCTCGGCGGTGACCTGATACGCGCCGATATGCTGGGTGATGCCACCGGCCTCGCCGGCCACCACCTTTGCATTGCGGATCGCGTCCAGCAGCGAAGTCTTGCCGTGGTCGACATGACCCATCACGGTGATCACCGGCGGGCGCGGCTGCAGATCCTTTTCTTCGTCCTCGATCTGGGTGATCACATCCTCGACGTCGGCATCCGAAACCCGCACCACTTTGTGGCCGAATTCCTCGATGATCAGTTCTGCGGTATCGGCGTCGATGGTCTGGTTCTGCGTGACCATCATGCCCATCTGCATCAGCGATTTGACGACGGATCCGACCCGTTCGGCCATACGGTTGGCCAGTTCGGACACCACGATTGCCTCGGGCAACTGAACTTCGCGCACCACCTTTTCGCGTTCGACACTACCGCCCATCGCCTTTTGACGTGCGCGTTCCTGCTTGCGCTTCATTGCCGCCATCGACCGTTGACGGCCGCCTTCGCCACCGCGCAGGGCCTGGTTCAGCGTCAGCTTGCCGGAGCGGCGGCCATCGTCATCACGGCCCTTGCCGCGCGACGGGCGTTGGTCCCGGTCGCGGTCGGATTTACGCGGGGTCGCGGCGGCCGGTTTCGGCGCACCGGGGCGCGGCGCGGCACCGGGTTCGCTCGGCGAAGGTGCGGCAGCGGCCCGTTTGGCGGCAGCCTCGGCTTCTGCCCGTTTGCGGTCTTCTTCTTCGGCCTTGGCGCGGGCCCGCTCTTCGCGTTCCTTCTCCTCGCGCTCCTTGGCTTCGGCCTCGGCGCGGCGGCGTTCGCGCTCCTCGGCCCGTTCCTTTTCCTCGGCAGCGCGGCGGGCGGCCTCTTCGACTTCGCGGGCCTTGGCAGCCTGCACCGCCTTGAGGCGGCGCGCCATCTCCGCGTCCGAAATGCCGGCGGGCCGTTTGGATGGGTCACCGATCGGAGCCGATGATGCGCCCCCGGACTTTCCGGCACCGGGCTTGGGCACCACAACGCGCTTGCGCTTGGTCTCAACCACGACATTCTTCGTCCGTCCGTGGCTGAAACTCTGTTTCACGTTCCCCGGACGGGAACTCCCACGCAGACCCAAAGTCTTTTTGCCGTCAGTATCGCTCATAAAGCTCTTTATCCTTCCAAGCGGCCCTTGCCGCTTTCCGTTTTGCGCATGCCCCGCAATCTCTGGGCTTCCTCTACAACACGTTGCGTGAGTCCACCAGAGGCGAGCGCCGCATGTATCACAGTTTGGCGGCCAAAGGCCATTCCAAGCTCATCTGCGGTCAACCAGCCGATGTAATGGCCGAAATGAGGCGTGCTCAGTTTCGATTTTCCCCGGCCCGACCCGTCCGACGCCTGGATCAGAATCAGCGCCTCTTCCTTGGCCAGCCAGGTCTTGACCTTTTCATAGCCGGCCACCGCATGGCCCGACTTGCGCGCCAGGCTGATCAGATCGACGACCCGCCGGGCCAGTTGGCGTTCGACCGCATCCACCAGATCCGCTTGCGCCTGCACCGACTGTTTCAGCCCGCGCGCAAACAGTTTTTTCGCCACCGCCCGATCCAGCGCAGCCCGCTCGGCGGCCACATAGACGCCACGCCCCGGTAATTTGCCCCGGATATCCGGCACGACCTGACCGTCAGGCCCGGCCACGAACCGGATCAGCCCATGTTTTGGCTGCACCTCGCCCGTGGCAATGCATTTGCGTTCGGGACCGTCGGACCGGTCTTTCGAGGCGCCACCGCGACCCATGAGAAAACTCCGGAGCCTGAGATCAGGCCCCGACCTCCGTCGGCTTGTCCTGATCTTCGGTGGCGGCGTCTTCTGCGTCTTCAACGTCTTCTTCGACCTGCAGATCGGCGGGATCGACCCAACCCAAAAGGATTCGCGCGGTCATGACCAAATCTTGCGCCTCTTCCAGCGTCACGTCAAAGGATTCCAGTATTCCATCATCCTTGACCCGCTCGCCATCGACCGATGTCCAGCCGCCGGCCAGTTCCCAGTCAGCGCAGGTGGCGAAATCTTCCAGCGTCTTGACGCCGTCCTTGGCCAGCGCCTCGATCATCTGGGGCGTCAAGCCCTCGAATTCAACCAGGCTGTCCTCGACGCCCAGCGCGCGGGCATTTTCCAGCGCCGCCTTGGCCTGGGCTTCCAGATGCTCGCGGGCGCGGGTCTGCAGTTCCTGCGCGGTGCCCTCGTCGACGCCGTCGATCACCAGCAGTTCGTCCTGCTCGACATAGGCGACCTCTTCGAGATTGGTAAAGCCTTCGGACACCAGCAGCTGGGCAAAGAACTCGTCCAGGTCCAGCGTATCCATGAACAGCTGGGTCCGCTCTTCGAATTCCTTCTGACGGCGGGCGCTTTCCTCTTCCTCGGTCATGATGTCGATGTCCAGACCGGTCAGTTGGCTGGCCAGACGCACGTTCTGACCGCGCCGGCCGATGGCCAGGCTCAACTGCTCTTCGGGCACCACGACCTCGATCCGTTCGGCCTCTTCGTCCAGCACCACCTTGGTCACCTCGGCCGGTTGCAGCGCGTTGACCAGGAAGGTCGGCTGATCCTCGTTCCACGGGATGATGTCGATCTTTTCGCCCTGCAATTCGTTCACAACGGCCTGGACCCGGCTGCCGCGCATGCCGACGCAGGCGCCCACGGGGTCGATGCTGTTGTCATAGGAAATCACCGCGATCTTGGCGCGGCTGCCCGGGTCGCGGGCGACCGCCTTGATCTCGATGATCCCGTCATAGATTTCCGGCACTTCCATCTTGAACAGTTCGGCCATGAATTCCGGCGCTGTGCGCGACAGGAAAATCTGCGGGCCGCGCGGTTCGCGGCGCACGTCCTTGATATAGCAGCGGATGCGGTCATTTGGGCGATAGCTTTCGCGCCCGATCTTCTCGTTGCGCCGCAGGATCGCTTCGCCGGCGCCGACATCGACGATGACATTGCCGTATTCCTCGCGCTTGACGACACCATTGATGATGGTGGCGGCGCGGTCCTTGAATTCTTCGTACTGGCGGTCCCGTTCGGCCTCGCGGACCCGCTGCAGGATCACCTGCTTGGCCGATTGCGCCGCGATCCGGCCCATTTCCACCGGCGGGACCTCTTCGACGAACTGATCGCCGACCTTGGGATCGTCCATGTACTGCTTGGCCTGATCGACGGTGAACTCGGCCTGATAGTTTTCCAGCTCTTCCTCTTCGACCACGGTGCGCACACGGGTAAAGGTCGCCTTGCCGGTCTTGCGATCGATCGAGACCCGGATATCCATATCCGCGCCATAGCGGCTCTTGGCGGCGCGGGCCAGGCTCTCTTCCATCGCTTCGACCACCAGGCCGGGGTCGATCATCTTTTCGCGGGCCACAGCCTCGGCGGTCTGCAACAGTTCGAGCTGATTTGCGGATGTAATGGCCATCAGGTGTTCTCCTCGTGTGACCTGTCGGTCTGGATATCGCCCCGCAGGGGAGTCTCTTCTGAAATTTCGTCAAACTGGTCTTCGTTCAGCGCTCCGGCGGCTTTGCGCTGACGCAGCATTTCCTTGATCAGATCGTCGGTCAGCACCAGCTTGGCATCGCTCAGCCAGTCGAACCGCAATCCGATCGTGCCTTCGTCGATATTGATCAGAACCTCGTCGCCGTCGATACCGGCCAGCGCGCCCTTGAACCGGCGGCGGCCGTCGATAAGATCGGCGGTTTCCAGCTTGGCCTCATAGCCCTCGAACATGTCGAAATCCTTGAGCCGGGTCAGCGGCCGGTCGATGCCCGGGCTGGAAACCTCCAGCGTATAGGCGTCCAGGATCGGGTCTTCGACATCCAGTGTGGCGCTGACCGCGTTGGAAATGGCGGCGCAGTCGTCCACTTCGATGCCGCCACCGGGCCGGTCGGCCATGATCTGCAACGTCGTGGTCTTGCCCGACATCAGCCGGACGCGCACCAGTTCGAACCCCAGATCCTCGATGACCGGGGTGATGATCTCGGCCAGCCGCCGGTCAATCGCCGCTTTTGCAATCAAATCGTTCGTCATGTCTTCCATCATCCGGGGCGCAAGCACAAAAAAACGGGCTCGCGGCCCGTTATCGTCTTCCGGTGGAGCGTTGGGTCCAGAGCCCGGCGCGCCGCTGTTGTTAGGCATATACGCGCGCCGGGTCGGTTTCGCAAGGGGCGAATGTCACGACCCGGCTACACCCGCCACCAGCGTTCCGCCAGACGCCCGTCATCCAGCGGATGAGAGGCGCCGATCAGCGGTGGTTTTCCAACCCCGGCATGCATGGCCAGAACCATGTTGTCCGCCGAGGGATGAAAGACCAGATCGCCATGACCGCGCAGGTCCCCAGGTTTCGGCAGAACCGCGACATCGACAAATCCGTCGCGCAGAGCCTCGGCGCGCACGCCAGCGTCGGGAATCACCAGCGCCTCGACACGGTCCAGCCATCCGGCGCGCCCGGACTTGTGATGTTCCAGGACCCTTTCGCCCAGATAGTGCCGCTGCGAATCCAGCCGCAGGGTGCGATAGCAGCCGCTGCCCACAGCCTGGTACAGGGGCAGATCGACCTGCCCGCCGGCGCAGATGATCAGCGCCGGATCGGCCAGCAGAATCGGCAGATCCGGGTTGCCTAGCGCCAGATCAAGACGAATCCCGTCGGGCGCCGTGGCGCGCACCGCGGCAAAATCGATATGGCCCAGCGCCCTGTGCGCCAGCAGCGAGTCGGCCACGTCGCGGCTGGTCAGCTGACGCCCGTCATGAAACCGGTGCCCGCTGCGCAGCGTGATCTGCCAGTTGCGTGCGGTCGCATCGGCCCGCCAGCTGGTGGCCAGTTCACCCTGCAGCCCGCCATTTGCAGCGATTTCAGTCAGGGTTTCGAACGCCGCTCCGCGCACCAACCGGCCCAGCGCATCGTCCTGACGCGGCAAGGCCAGCCGCAACCGTCCGCCCGGGCGCGGGGCGGCGTGCAATGACACGCCGGACGCCGCCAGCAAGGCGGCAGCGACCCCCGATGAAAACAGCGCGCGCCGGTCCATACGATTCATCTCAGGCCTCCGCCTCGGCGATCCGGTCCATCACCCGCACCAGTTCCAGGCTGATTCCCGGTTCCGACAACGCATGGCCGGCGTTGCGAATCATCTTCAGCTCCGCCGCCGGCCAGTGTTCGGCCAGTCGCCAGGCCGATGTCGGCGGGCAGATCATGTCATACCGGCCCTGCACGATGACGCCGGGAATATGCGCGATCCGGTCCATATGCGACACGATCTGATCGTCGGACTCGAGAAAACCGCCATTGATGAAATAATGGTTTTCAAGCCGCGCAAAGGCGCGGGCATATTCTCCGGGGCCTTCGCCAGAGGTGCCGCTGGAATGGATCGAGGCCAGCGCGTTCTCCCAGGCCGACCAGGCTCGGCCATAGCGAATTTCAAGCTGCAAATCGCCGGAAAACAGCCGGCGGTGATACGCGCTGATGATGTCGTTACGCTCGTCCGGCGGAATCAGCGACACGAAGCGCTGCCATGTTTCCGGCCAGAATTTCCCGGCGCCACCGCCATAGAACCAGTCCAGCTCGGCCCGTGTCATCAGGAACACACCACGCAGAACCAGCTGGCGCACCCGGTCCGGATGCGCCTGGGCATAGATCAGCGACAGCGTCGCGCCCCAGCTGCCTCCAAAGGTCAGCCAGGTCTCGATATCCAGTTCGCGGCGAATCGTTTCGATATCCGCAACCAGATGCCAGGTGGTGTTGTCGGTCACAGAAGCATGCGGCCGCGACCGTCCACAGCCGCGCTGATCGAACAGGACGACCCGATAGACATCGGGGTCGAAATACCGTCGCATCGCCGGGCTGCAACCGCCACCGGGGCCGCCATGCATCACGACAACTGGAATTCCGCCTGGATTTCCGCATTGTTCGACATAGATCTTGTGGCCTTGACCAACACTCACCATGCGTTGATCAAAGGGATCAACCGGCGGATACAGATACTGCACTGCGCGCTTTTGGTCCGAGTGTTTGTCCATGAATGCCCTATATAGTCGCTGCGAGTATGAAAATCACATGGAGACAGGAATGCAAGCGCCACAGAACTCGGTGGACCCGGCCGAAGTCGCAAAATTCGAAGCCATGGCGGCCGAGTGGTGGGACCCGGCGGGAAAGTTCAAGCCTCTGCACATGCTCAACCCCTGCCGTCTGGACTATATTACGACACAAATAGCGGGCGAATTCGACCGTGACGTGACGGAAAACAGGCCCTTTGCCGGCCTGCGCCTGCTGGATATCGGCTGTGGCGGCGGGTTGCTGGCCGAACCCATGGCGCGGTTGGGGGCAAAGGTGGTGGGCGCCGATGCCGCCGCCGGCAATATTCCGGTGGCTCGGGTGCACGCGGCGCAATCGGGTCTGGACATCGACTATCGCCACACCACGGCCGAAGCGCTGGCGGCCGATGGCGAACGGTTCGACGTGGTGCTGAACATGGAGGTGGTCGAGCATGTCGCGGACCCGCTGGCCTATCTGACTGCTTGCCAGACCCTGCTGAAACCCGGCGGGTTGCATATCTGCTCGACCATCAACCGCAATGCCAAATCCTATATGATGGCGATCATCGGCGCCGAGGTCGTGATGCGCTGGCTGCCCAAGGGCACCCATGAATGGTCGAAATTCATCACCCCGGACGAGCTTTTCGACCTGCTTGGCCGCGCCGGACTGACCCCGGTCGACCGCAAGGGGTTCGTATTCAACCCGGTCGCCTGGTCCTGGAGCCTGTCGCCCCGAGATCTGAGCGTCAACTACGTCACCGCCAGCACGAAACCCGCCTGATCGCCCCGACGGCCCGTCAGCCGCGGTTTTCCAACCGGATCCGCAATTCCCGCATCACCGGCAGAACCGAACGCACCTTGTCGGGGCCCAACTCGCCGACAACCTGGTTGATCATGGGCGTCAGCGCCGAGATCGCCTGTTCCCGGGCCTGACGTCCCGCCGGGCTGATCGCCACCATCTTGCGCCGGGCATCGTCCCAGTCCGGGCGGATATGAACATAGCCGGCCCACTCCAGCTTGGTCAGCGTGTTGGTCATTGCGCCGCGTGTGACATGGAACGTGCCCGCCAATTGTGCCGGTGACCGTTCATCGGCCACAAAGGCCAGATGGTTCAGAACCGAGAAATGCGAGATCTCCATGCCCTTTGGCAACGCCTTGGACAGGCGGTTCCGCAACAGTTGGTCCGCCGTCAGGATCTCGCTGAACAGGGTCACGGCCAGCGCGTTGACGTCGTCATTCATGGCTTGTCCTTGCCTGCGCCGGGAAGATCCGGACCCTGAAAGGGGCGGACATGGGTCAGCGACGGTATCCGTCGCCGCGCGTCCTCAATCGCCTCGACCTGCAGATCGAACAGGAAAACCCCGGGGTCCGTCCCGCCATCGACCAGGATCTCGCCCCAGGGCGAGACCGCCAGGCTGTGGCCATAGGTGCGCCGCACCTTGCCGCGGCTGCAAGGATGGGTGCCGGTCTGCGCGGGCGCCAGAACGTAGCATCCGGTCTCGATCGCCCGGGCTCGCAACAGGCTGTGCCAATGCGCCGCGCCGGTCACGGGCGAGAAGGCCGCCGGCACGGTCAGGATGCCTGCGCCCGCCTTTGCCAGCGCCTGATAAAGATGCGGAAACCGCAAATCGTAGCAGATCGTCAGGCCGATTCGGCCAAAGGGCGTATCCGCCACCACCGCGCGGTCGCCCGGGCGATAGCCCTCGGATTCGCGAAAGGTTTCCTGCGGCGTGACCTGCACGTCGAACATATGGATCTTGTCATAGCGCGCCCGGATCGTGCCATCCGGCGCGATCAGCAGCGAGCGGTTGGCAAAACGTCCGTCCGGGTCATCTGTTTTCAGCGCCAGCGAGCCGATCAGCAGCCAGATTTCCAGCGCTTTGGCCTGCTGCCGCAGCGCCGCCAGCATCGCATCATCCTGTTCCCGGACAAGTACGCCGGTCTGCTGATCACGGCTGTTGGACAGGCAATTCGTCACTTCGGGCGTGACGACGAACCCGGCCCCCTCGGCGGCAGCCTGCGCAACAAAGCGCTGAACCATCGGCAGGTTTGCCGCCGGATCATCGCCGGATGTGAGTTGGACAAGCGCGGTTTTCATCACTCTGTCAGCAAGGCGTCCAGCTTGCCCGCGCGCTCCAGAGCATAAAGATCGTCACATCCGCCAACATGGATATCGCCTACGAAAATCTGCGGCACGGTGCGGCCGCCGCTGGCCCGCTGAATCATTTCCGGTTTGCGGTCAGGGTTCCGCAAAACGTCGATTTCCGAATACGCCACGCCCTTTTCGTTCAGCAGCCGTTTTGCAGCATGGCAGAAACCACAGAGTGGAGAGGTGTAGATTTCGACCGATTGCATGTCAGAGCCCCTTGATTGTCGGCGCGTTTGTCGGGGATTTAGTCCAGCTTTGCAACACGCGCCAGCGTCAGCACGCACACGTCATCCGCGCCGGCGTCCAGACAGGCCTGCGCGCAGGCGGTCAGGGTTGCGCCGGTGGTCATCACGTCATCGACCAGCAGGATACGCCGCGCGACCAGCCGGTGGCGGCGCCGGGGATGCACGCGGATGGCGCCCTCCAGATCCGCAAAGCGCTGTTGTGCGCTGCGCCCGTCCAGCATCGCGGTGCGGCGCGTGCGCTGCAACAGATCGGGGCAATGCGCCAGACCGGTCTGTCGCGCCAGCGCCTGTGCCAGCAGGCCGGACTGGTTATAGCGGCGTTTCGCCAGTCGCGACCAATGCAACGGCACCGGAGCGATCAGCATCGACTGGCACAGGAACGGCCGTGCCGCCCGCGCCATCCACAGGGCCGCCGGACGGGCGATTTCCGGGCGGTCGCCATGTTTCAACGCCAGCACCATGCGCCGGGCGCGGTCCTTGTAGGTCAGCGCGGCACGGCCCTGCGACCAGGGGCGTGGCGTCTGCATGCAGTCGTCGCAGTCGATCCTGTAGCCGTCGGCCCCGCCGGGCACCGGCGTGCCGCAGCTTTCGCACACGGTGCCGCCGATAAAGGGCGTATCGCGCCAGCACGTCCCGCACAGACCGAAGTCGCTATCCACCATCGCGCCGCAGCCCAGACAGCGCGGCGGGTACAAGAGCGAAACCGCCGTTTGAATCCTTGCCAGCATTTGCCTAGTTACCACCCATGACCCAAGCGCCCCAGATATTCGACCGCTCCGCCCTGATCTGCCACCGCCAGCGGGCACGGCGTGACGACCTGTTTCTGCAACAGATGGCGGTAGACGAGGTGCAGGATCGCCTCTCGATGGTTAACAGAACGTTTACGACACCCGCCGTGGTGACGGGCTTTGCCGCGCCGTGGCAGGCGGCCATGCCCGCCGCCCAGCTGGTCGCCGATGACGATGTGCTGGATCTGCAGGCACAGGCGCATGATCTGGTGATTCATGCCATGTGCCTGCACTGGTCAAACGATCCCGTGGGTCAAATCATCCAGTGCCGCCGCGCGCTGAAACCGGACGGGCTGTTCCTGGCGGTCATGCTGGGCGGGCAGACCCTGCACGAGTTGCGCGCGACGCTGGCCGAGGCGGAAAGCCGCCTGACCGGCGGGTTGTCACCACGTGTGGCACCGATGGCCGAAATTCGCGAACTGGGCGCCCTGTTGCAACGCGCCGATCTGGCTCTTCCGGTGGCCGACAATGTGGTCAGCGTCGCGCAATATCGCGATCTTGCGCATCTGATGCACGATCTACGCGAAATGGGCGAAGGCAACGCCCTGTCCGGGCGGCTGCGGCAACCGACGCGGCGCGGCGTCTTTCAGGCGGCTGAAACTCTGTATCGCGACCGTTTCGGCACGCCCGACGGCCGGTTGCCCGCCAGTTTCGAACTGGTCTGCCTGACCGGCTGGGCCCCGGCAGACAGCCAGCCCAAACCGCTGCGGCCCGGCTCGGCGCAGGCCCGGCTGGCCGATGCCCTTCAGACCAGCGAGACAAAATTGCCCGATTGACCCACCGGCAAATCCGACTATGTGCACCGGAACCCAACAGATCAGGAAGACCGAATGTTCGACACTGACCAGCGCCCGACGCATGCCCCCGCCGATCATCCGGCATTGCCGACCGAAAAGATCGGCGTGCTGCTGGCCAATCTGGGCACGCCGGACAATTACGATTACTGGTCGATGCGCCGCTATCTGAACGAATTCCTGTCCGACAAGCGGGTGATCGATTACCCGTCCTGGAAATGGCAACCGCTGCTGCAACTGGTGATCCTAAGCAAACGCCCTTTCACCAGCGGCGCCGCCTATAAGTCGATCTGGAACCACACGGCCGGCGAAAGCCCTCTGATGACCATCACCAAGGCGCAGACCGCCAGGATCGCCGAAGCGGCCGAACAGCGCTATGGTGATCGGGTGATGGTCGATTTCTGCATGCGTTATGGCAATCCGTCGACCCGGTCGAAGCTGCGCGCGATGATCGAGGCCGGATGCCGCCGGATCCTGTTTTTCCCACTGTACCCGCACTATGCCGGCGCCACCTCGGCCACGGCAAACGACGCTTTTTTCCGCGCCCTGATGAACGAGAAATGGCAGCCCGCCGCGCGGACGGTTCCGGCCTATTTCGACCAGCCCGCCTATATCGACGCGCTGGCCCAGTCCGTCGAACGGGCCTATGCCGGGCTGGATCGGCGCCCGGACATCCTGGTCTGTTCTTATCACGGCGTGCCGATCCGCTATCTGACCGAGGGCGACCCCTATCATTGTCAGTGCCAGAAAACCACGCGGCTGCTGAAACAGCGGCTGGGCTGGCAGGACACCGATATCGTCACAACATTCCAGTCCCGCTTTGGCCCCGAAGAATGGCTGCAACCCTATACGGTGGAAGAGGTGGCGCGGCTGGCGCAGCAGGGCAAGAAGAACATCGCAATCTGCGCACCGGCCTTTTCGGCCGACTGCATCGAAACGCTGGAAGAGATCAACGAAGAGATTCGCGACAGTTTCGTCGAGGCGGGCGGCGAGGACTTTACCTATATTCCCTGCCTGAACGACGACGCGGCCCATATCGCGGCTCTGGCAGAGGTCATCGACCAGAACCTGCAGGGCTGGCTGAGTTAGGGCGTTTCCGGTCCGCCCCCGGGAGAAAGAAAAAAGGCGGTGACACTGTCACCGCCTTTTCAAGTCGTATTTCGCTCAGCTTAGCTGGATGCGACTGCGGCGCCAACCAGAACCAGCAGGATCAGGGGCAGCCAAATGCCGCTGCTCGAGCTGCGGGTTTCTTCGACGATCACAGGCGCCTCGACAACCGGCTCGGCCAGGTTACCGGCAGAAGCGGACGAAGCGGCAGCAGCCAGTGCGGCCGCGAGAACGAGTTTCTTCATGTTAACCTCCAGAGTTCGCGCGGCCCACATCGGAACCGCGCACCAAGACTTACCTCGTAAGATTTTCTAAGCAGCAATACGCAGAGATTGCAAATGCTTGTTGGGTTCAGTCGGCCCACGAATCGCGCGATGTCGTCAAATTAGCAACACTTGCGTGCCCACCCGCGCCATCCCGAAAAGCTCGGCTATGTGCTCGTTGTACAGACCGATACAACCGTTCGACGATTGACGGCCGATCTTGCGAGTGTCGTGCGTGCCGTGGATACGGTAGTATTTCCAACTCAGATACAGCGCGTGTGTACCCAGCGGATTATCCGGCCCGGGCGGGATATAAGCCGGCCATTCCGGATTGCGCTTGCGCATCGACGGGGTCGGGCTCCAGCTTGGCCCTTCGACCTTGCGAATGACGCTGGTGCGCCCACGGCGGGTCAACTCCTCGCTCAGAGGCACGCTGGACGGGTACAGCTTGTAGACGCTTTGGTCTTCAGACCAGTAATGCAGGGCTCGTGATGTGGTATCGACTAGGATCGCGCCATTGTTCAGGTTGCTGAAATAGGGTTGCCACCGCATCGCGCGAAAGCTCGAGATGTTACGCCGCACCGGAGGTTCGGGCTCCGGCGGCGGACGCAGCGGATCCACCGCTTGTGCTGCGTCTTCGATGTCGCTTTGCGCAAAGACCGGCGCACCGACAAAAGCGGCGCTGCCCGCCAAAAAACCGCGGCGCGAAGGGGTCAAGAGGGGCTTGGATGCCATGTCGGGTGCCTATTTCCATTCGGTTTCACGAGTCGATGGGCATGATATTGCCGGAAAGCCGCAGTCGCAAACTAAACCGCCGCCATATCGCGAACTGGCGGATTTGTGAGTTTGCGCCGACGGGCCCGGCAATGTATTTGCACCGTCAGCACATAATTTTAGGTGAAGCATGGCACGCGTTCTATCTGTTTTTCTGGCCGGGTTGCTGATTCTGGCCGGTTGCACCCAACAGGGTCCGTCGGGTGGCATCGGCGCAGATGGTCAGCCGTTGCCCAAGGTCTACAAGATCCGCAACAGCGATACCTCCAAGATCCAGTACCGCGTTCTTGATTCGGTCAACGCCCTGCGCAGCGCCGCCGGGGCCGGCCCGGTGCAATTGAACGCCCAGCTCACGGCGGCGGCGGCAACGCATTCGCGCGACATGTCGGTGCAAAACCGGCCCTGGCATTTCGGCTCGGACGGATCGTCGCCGATCGACCGGGTGCAGCGTGCCGGTTACACCGGGGCCATGCTGGGCGAGAATATCTCGGAAACTTTTGAAACCGAGCTTGAGACCCTGGCCGCCTGGATGGAATCCCCGGGCACCCGGCGGGTGATCATGGACCCCGAGGCGATCAATATGGGCATATCCTGGTATCAGGAACGCAGTGGAAAAATCTGGTGGACGCTGGTGATGGGCGGCTAGGGCCGCAGGGTGATCACGGTGCCGTCCCGCACCATGGCATAGATCTCTTCGATCTCGTGATTCTGCACCGCGATGCAACCCGCCGTCCAGTCGCGGCCCTTGGCCTTGGTTCGGTTGGGCTGACCATGAATGAAGATGTCGCCGCCGGGTTTCTTGCCCATCGCCCGGGCCTGGGCGATGTCGCGTGCATTCGGATACGAGATGCCGACTGACAGGTGATAGGCGCTGCGCGGGTTGCGCCGGTCGATCAGATAGGTGCCTTCGGGTGTCCGACCGTCGCCCTCGATCTGTTTTGCGCCAACGGGTGCAAAACCCAGATCGAAATTATACGCCTTCAGAATGTCCTGATTGTGCAGCAGGTACATCCGTCGCGCGCCCTTGTTGACCACGACCGAGGTGACCTCGGGTCCGGTATAACGTGGAATTCTGCGCGTTCGCGTACAGCCTGCAACCAACAGCGCCGACGCCGCACCAAGCCCGAATACCCGCCGCTTCATTCTTCTGCTCGCTTTTTTGCCTCACCACCGGCATACCGTCGATGGTCGGAAAATGAAATTCACTTTTTCCGGCGAAGGCGGAATTCACCCGGCCCCGGGAAAATCAAAGCCCGCAACCAGTTCGACATGCGACGACCAGCGGAACTGGTCGACGACCTGCAACCAGTTCAAACGGTAGCCGACGGCCACCAGTTGTTTGGCATCGCGGGCGAAACTGACAGGGTTGCAAGACACGTAGGCAATGCGCGGCATTGCAGCCCGCGACAGCTCGGCGACCTGAGCCTCGGCCCCGGCGCGCGGCGGGTCCAGCACGGCCGCGTCAAAGGCGGCCAGTTCGTCCGGCGTCAGCGGTCGGCGAAACAGATCGCGGGCCTCGGTGGTGACCCGCTTCAAGCCCTGTGCCTGACGCCAGCCACGATCCAGGGCCGCAACCATATCCGCCTCGCCCTCGACGGCATGCACCGCCGCCGTCGCCGCCAAAGGCAGGCTGAAGGTGCCGCACCCGGCGAACAGATCGGCGATGCGGCCAGCGCCTTGCACGATCTCCAGCACCGCGGCCAACAACGCCGCTTCGCCCTGAGGCGTTGCCTGCAAGAACGCACCCGGCGGCGGCACGACCCGGGCGGCACCGAACTGCTGTGCGGGCGGTGCGCGCATCGCGATCACCTCGTTGTCCCAGGACAACCGGGCCAGACCGAATTGCTCGGTTGTCTGCGCCAGCGCCTGACGCAAGGGACCGTCCAGCGGTTTACCGCCGGTCACGGCCAGATCCAGCCCGGCGCTGCACAGCGTCGCCGTTACCGACAATTCGCCCTTGCGGCTGCCTCCCAGCCCAGCCAGCACCTCGGCCACGGGCAAGGTCTCCAAAAGGCGCGGGTCCAGCAGATGGCAATCGGAAATCCGGGTGATGACATTTGACGCACGACCGTGAAAACCCGCCAGCGCCCCCTTTTTGGTCCGCCGGACTGACAAGGTCGCCCGCCGCCGCGAGCGCGGCGGTGAAATATGCATGGGGCGCAGCTCGGCGCGCAATCCCTGCGCGGCCAGGGCAGCAATCACGACCTGCTGTTTCCAGTCGGCCACAAAGTCGTCGGCGGCGTGCTGCAACTGGCAGCCGCCGCAGGACTGGTAATGCGGACAGGGCGGCCGGACCCGCTCTGGTGAAGGTGTCACGATGCGAATATCGGTCAGCAGGCTGCCCACGGCGACGCCGCTGACCGCCTCGCCCGGCAAGGTGCGTGGCGCATAGATCGGCCCATCGGCGACGCCGTCGCCCTGGTGCCCCAGACGGGTGATGGTGTATGTGGTCATCGCTGCCTGATACAAGGCTCTGAAGGCGCGAAAAAGCCCCTATTCCGCTGCCTCTGTGTGAATGAACCCACCGGATTGCCGGTTCCAGAACCGGGCATACAGCCCGCCCCGCGCCAACAGGGTGGCATGATCGCCGGTTTCCACGATGCGGCCCTCGTCCATGACGATGATCCGGTCCATTTCCGACAGGGTGGACAGGCGATGGGCGATGGCCAGCACCGTCTTGCCCTCCATCACCCGATGCAATGCGGCCTGAATCGCTGCCTCGACCTCACTGTCCAGCGCACTGGTGGCCTCGTCCAGCACCAGAATCGGCGCATCCTTGAGAATGGCGCGGGCCAACGCGATCCGCTGGCGCTGGCCGCCCGACAGCTTGACGCCCCGCTCGCCCAGATGCGCGTCATATCCCTGGCGCCCGGAAAAGTCCTGCAGATCGCGAATGAAATCATGCGCTTCGGCCCGCTGCGCCGCCGCGATCACCGCGTCCGGGCCGGCATCGGGGCGGCCATACAGAATGTTGTCGCGGGCCGAGCGGTTGAACATCGCGGTTTCCTGCGTGACCATGCCGATCTGCCGGCGCAGGCTGTTCTGCGTGACCTGCCTGATATCCTGACCATCGATCAGAATGCGGCCCTCTTCGGCCTCATAAAGCCGCAACAGCAGCGACACCAAGGTCGACTTTCCCGCCCCCGAGGCCCCGACGATCCCCAGCTTTTCGCCCGGTCTGATCGTCAGAGACAGGCCCTGCACGCCGCCCACATCGCGGCCATAGGCGAACCCGACCCCCTCAAAGACGATCTCGCCGCGCGCGACCTGCAAATCCCGGGCTTCGGGCGCATCCTCGATGCGATTGCGCACCGCCAGCGTGTTCATGCCATTCTCGATCTCGCCGACATGGGCAAAGATGCCCATCAGCGTGAAACTGACCCAGCCGGTCATCTGCGATATGCGGATCGAGATCGCGCCGGCGGCAACGATATCGCCGGTCGTCGCCAACCCGGCATGCCACAGCAACAGCGTCGCCCCGATCAGCAAAACCGGCAGAATGCCGGCCAGCGTCATCAGCAGAAACCGAAAGGCGGCGGACAGTCCGCCGAACTCCAGTGCCCGATCGCGCAGCGCCATCATCGCCTGACGCGCCGCGTTATCCTCGTGCCGGGCGTGGGCGAACAGCTTGACCGTCTTGATATTGGTGATCGTGTCCACGACCTGGCCGGTGACCATCGCCCGCGCGCCGGCGCGCGCTGCCGACCGGGCGCGGATGCGCGGCAGAAACCAGCGGATCAGGGCCAGATACAGGACCAGCCAGACCGCAAAGGGCAGGATGGCCATCGGGTGAATCGACCCCAGCAGAACCAGCGACCCGACCAGCGAGGCCAGGGCAAAGACGATGGCGCTGATCACTTCGGACACGACCGAAGTCAGCGCATTGGCGGTCTGCATCTGTTTCTGCGCGATACGCCCGGCAAAATCGTCGTCAAAAAAGGTTACCGACTGGCCCAGGGTCCAGCGGTTCAGCCGCGCCAGCACCAGCGGCGTGACATTGGGCATCACGACATAGTTGTTGGACAGGGACGACAGGCCGAACAGCACCGGGCGCAGCAGCAGAAAAAACCCCGCCGCCAGCGCCATGCGCTGCAGGTTCGGCCCGGAAAACAGATTTTCGGCGCCGCTGGTCGCGGCGATGTCGATCACCAGCCCCAGAATCCAGGCCGATCCTGCCTCCATCGCGCCGGCCAGTCCCGAGAACAGGGCGGCCAGAAACAACATCGGCCAGGCCCCTGTCAGGCACCAGCGGATGAACCCGGCCAGCCGCCTTGGGGGCGGCGTTTCGACGGGACGAAACGCATCAATCAGGTTGCCTATCTTCATTCCGCCGCCTCGACATTCAGGAACCCGCCGGATTGCCGGGCCCAGAACTGCGCATATAGCCCATCCTGCGCCAAAAGCCCGGAATGACTGCCCTGCTCGACGATGCGGCCCTGATCCATGACAAGAATGCGATCCATCCGGGCGATCGTAGACAAGCGGTGCGCAATGGCAATCACCGTCTTGCCCTGCATCATGCCATACAGCGTATCCTGAATCGCCGCCTCGACCTCGCTGTCCAGCGCGCTTGTGGCCTCGTCCAGCACCAGGATCGGCGCGTTTTTCAGGATCACGCGGGCCAGCGCCACGCGCTGGCGCTGACCGCCCGACAGTTTCACGCCGCGTTCACCGACATGCGCGTCATAGCCCCGCCGTCCCTCGGGATCGACAAGGTCCTGGATGAACTCATGCGCCTGTGCCTGCTGCGCGGCGGCGATGATCTGTGCCTCGGTCGCCTCGGTGCGGCCATAGCGGATATTGTCGCGCACTGCGCGATGCAGCAGCGAATTGTCCTGCTGGACCACGCCCACATGACGGCGCAGACTGTCCTGCCGCAGACCGGAAATGTCCTGCCCGTCGATGAAAATGTGACCCGATTCCGCATCGTAGAACCGCAGCAACAGCTTTGTAAGTGTCGATTTGCCGGCCCCCGAGCGACCGACCAGCCCGACCTTTTCGCCGGGTTGGATGGTCAGGCTGACCCGGTCCAGACCGCCGGCGCCGCGGCCATAGTGATGCGACAAGTCGCGAATCTCGATCCGGCCTTCGCTCAGCTGCAACGGCCGCGCAGCCGCGTCATCCACCAGGCCGATGGGCTGAGCAATGGTCTGCATACCTTCGGCGACGATGCCCAGTTCGCGGAAAAACGTGGTCAACGCCCACATGATCCAGCCGGTCATGGCGTTCAGTCGCAGGGTCAGCGCCGCCGCTGCCGCCACCAGACCGACACTGGCCTGACCCAGATACCACAGGTAGATCGCCCAGCCGACGATGCCGACGATCAACAGGCCGTTCAGCCAGACCAGAACGATGTCCATCAGGGTAAAGATCCGCATCTCGGCCTGAAAGGTCCGGCGGCTGGTCTCGATGGCCTGGCGGGCATAGTCCAGTTCCTGATCGTGATGCGCGAACATCTTTACCGAATGAATGTTGGTATAGCTGTCCACCACCCGGCCCGTGACCATCGACCGCGCCTCGGACGCCGCCTGAGAGGCCGGACCGATACGGCGCACCGTCCACCGGACCAGCGCGGCATAGAGGACCAGCCAGACCAGCAGCGGAATCAGCAGCCGCACATCCGCCGCCATCAGCAGAACCGCCGCCCCCACCAGATAGGCCACCGCATAGGACAGCGCGTCAAAGACCTGAAACACCACTTCGCCCGCCGCGGGCGGCGTCTGCATGATGCGGTTGGCGATGCGCCCGGCAAAATCATTCTCAAACCAGGCAACCGACTGGCGCAGGACGTGCCGATGCGCCCGCCACCGGATCAAAGCCGTGAAATTGGGCAGGATGGCATTGTTCAGAACCGACACGTCCAGCAGATGCAACACCGGACGGACAAGCAGGATAAACAACGCCACAACCGCCAGTTCGACGCCGTGATCGGCAAGAACCTGCACCGGCTCGCCGGCCAACAAATCGACCATCCGGCCCATGTAATAAATCAGCGCGATTTCGACCGTGGCAACCAGAACCGACAGGATCCCGGCCCAGACAAAGACCCGGCGAAAAGGTCGTGCATAGTCGGCCAGGAACGGCCACAGCCGCGTTGGCGGAATGTCCTGTTGCGGATAGTCGCAATAGGGATCCACGAGGTTTTCAAAGATGCGAAACATGGCGGGTGCTCCTGATGAGCCGGAATTCGAAATGCAATTGGGGTGGTGCCTGCCGATCGTACGGACCGGGGCAAGGCCGTCAGCCTCGGCTGAACTGAATCCCGCAAATCATTTCGTATCCTCCGTCTGCCACGCCTCGGATCTAGCCGATTGCGACAAATTTGTCATCACCAAAGCTTAGCGTGCCAGCAGCGCCGCCCGGTCCAGGGTGAAATCCGATGCGATCCACAACGCTTGCAGCCGGGCCAGTTCCGCACCCAGGGCAGGCCCCTGGAACTCTGGCATCAGATCCTGGGCGGAGACCGGAAACCGGGCCTGGGCGCCCTTTTCCAGCAGGTGCGCCGCCCGCGCGGGCCAGGGCTGTTCGGCCAGCGCACAACGCAACAGCAGCGCGTCTTGTGCCTGATCGGGTGGCAGGCGAAAGCCCAGTTCGGCAATGCCCGCCGTGCCGGTGGCCGCTGTGCGCACAGCTGTCAGCCAGGCGTTTTTGGATCGGCTGAGACGCAGCGCCGCCATCACATCCGTGCCGCCCAGTGCGGCCAGCCGGCGCAGCGCCTCGGGATCGGCACCGGCCTGGGATTCCAGATGCACCAACAGCCCCAAAGCCCGGTCATCGGCACCCGGCAACACCTGTCCCAGCACCCCGGTCGACCGCATGGCAGCACAGGCCGGTGCCGGGTCGGGCGCAGCCAGCAGTTTCAACAGTTCGGACCCGATCCGTTCCCTTGACAGGCGTTGCAGCCCAGACAGATTGCCGGCAATGGCCGCCAGAGCGCCGGGATCGAACCCGGCGCCGGGGTCGCCATACCAGGCATGAAACCGAAAATAGCGCAGCGATCTCAGATAGTCCTCGCGAATCCGGTCGCGGGCATCGCCGATGAACCGCACCCGGCGCGCGCGCAGATCGGGCAGCCCGTTCAGCGGATCGACCAGCGTGCCGTCCGGGCGCGCGTAGAGCGCATTCATGGTGAAATCGCGCCGCGCCGCATCCTGGGCGACATCGCGCGAAAAGGTCACGGTAGCGCGCCGCCCGTCGGTGGACAGGTCGCGACGAAACGTCGTCACCTCATGTGCCACCCCGTCCAGCACCAAGGTCACTGTGCCATGGTCCAGTCCGGTGGGAACCACCTTAATGCCTGCCGCGCTTGCCAGATCGCTGACCGTCTGCGGTGGGGCGTCAGTGGCAAGGTCGATATCGCTGATCGGCGCACCCAGCAGCGCGTTGCGCACGCAGCCGCCGACAAAAAACACCTGCGCACCGTCCCGCGCCAGTGCCGCGCAAACCGATTGCGTGGCCGGGTTTGTGATCCAGTCGCCGGTGATCCGGATCATTCCGACATGCGCGCCGCCAGTCCGCGCAGGATACGTGCGGTTGCGCCCCAGACATAGTAGGGACCAAAGGGGACGGTGTAATAATACCGCCGCATCCGCTGCCAGCGCCGTGATTCAACCATGTAATTCGCGGGATCCAGCAGATGTTCCAGCGGCACCGAGAACACCTCTTCGACCTCGCCGGCCTCGGGAGTAATATCAAATTCGCTGCACAACAGCGCCAACACCGGTGTCACCCGGAATCCGGTCACGGTTTCATGTTCCGGCAGGGTGCCCAGAACCTGAGGCAGCGCACGCGGCAGGCCGATCTCTTCCTGCGCTTCGCGCAACGCGGCATCGGTAACATCCCGGTCGCCGTCGTCCTGCTTGCCGCCGGGAAAGGCGATCTGCCCCGGATGATGCTTGAGCGCCGAGGACCGTTTGGTCAAAATCACCCGCGGCGCGCCCTGCGTCAGAGACACCGGTATCAGGACCCCGGCGGGCCGCAACCGGCGCTCTGCCGGCAGCGCCAGATCCGGGTTGAGATCGAAATCCGAGGACCGGTCTCCGGGCCGCGCCAGCGCCGCCGTCAGCCTGTCGATCAGCTCAGTCACTCTTGGACTCGTCGGCGTCAAATCCCACGGTGGCCGGGTCCAGTTCATAATGCGCGCTGCAAAACTGGCAATCCGCGGTCACGCGGCCATCCGCGGTGGTCATCTTTTCGATGTCGCCGGCGGAATAGATGGACAGGCTCTGACGCACCCGGTCTTCGGAACAGGTACAACCGAACCGGATCGCCTGCGCGTCGAATACGCGCGGCTGTTCCTCGTGAAACAACCGGACCAGCAGGTCGGTCGGCGGCACGGTCGGGCCGATCAGTTCCAGATCGTCGACGGTATCCAGCAGGATATTCACCCGGTTCCAGTTTTCGCCCTCTTCGCCATCGACCAGGTCGGCGGCGGTCAGAATTTCGCCGGTGCCGGGTTCGCCGGCGGCAAAGCCGGTTGCCTTGGGCATGTGCTGCAGCATGATACCGCCGCCGCGCCAATGCGGCTCGACCCCCGGTTCCGCAGACTTGCCGAAACTCAGCGAAAACCGGGTCGGCAATTGTTCGGACTGGGCGAAATAGGCCTCGGCGCAGGCGGTCAGCGAATCCGCATTGAGGGGTGTGATGCCCTGATAAGGCGCCGTGCCCCTGCCCTGATCGATCAGGATCGCGAAATAGCCCTCGCCGACCTGCTCGAAAGGTGCCTGATCGGTCAGCCGATCGGCGTCAAAGCTGGCATAGGCACGAATCCGTGCCGATTTTCCCGGCTCTTCCGGGGCATAATAGTCGGTCGCGATCATCCGGACCGCGCCCTTGGATTGAACCTGCAGCGACAATTTCCAGCGCAGTTTGATCGTCTGACCGATCAGCGCGGTCAGCAGCGCCATTTCGGCCACCAGCGCCTCGACCTGCTGCGGATAATCGTGCTGTTTCAGTATTCCGCCCAGCACCCCGTCCAGGCGGGCCACCCGGCCGCGCATGTCCGAAGCGTCCAGTTGAAATGGCAGAACCGAGTCGTCCCACGCTAGTTTTGATCCAAAGTCCATGGGGTTTCCTTACACGCCGCGGGTTGGCATACCGCGGCTATATAGGTCTCACAACAGATGATGTAAGGGCAAATCCGATGATCAGACGCTTTGGCCCGGGTCCGCAGCGCGGCTGCCGCTACCAGCGTCGGCCCGGTGCCTATGCGCTTTTGCCGCGCGACGGAAGTCTGTTGTTGACCTGGCAACAGCGGCCCGGTCCCGATCTTCAGCTGCCCGGGGGCGGTATCGATCCCGGCGAGTCGCCGGTCCGGGCGTTGCACCGCGAAGTTTATGAGGAAACCGGCTGGCGCATCGCTGCACCGCGCCGGGTCGGTGCCTTTCGCCGTTTCGTGTACATGCCGGAATACGACATCTGGGCCGAAAAGGTCTGTCTCATCTATGTGGCACGCCCGATCCGTCGATTGGGTCCGCCCATCGAATCGGGTCATCGCGCCACGTGGATGTCGCCGACCCGAGCCGCACGGGAACTGGGCAATGCCGGCGACCGGCATTTCGCGGCCTGGTTCGCCGCCGGCGTCTAGCACCCGTTATATTCGAACAGGGTGGCGGACACGTCATCCTCCATGCCGAATTCCGGCGACATGATCTGGGTCAGAGACCAGAACAGATCGTCCAGAAATTCACGCCCCGGCTGTCCGGCGCGGTTTTGACGGATCAGCTTCACCAGCCCTTCTTCTTCGAGCATGTCGCCATCGGTCAGCCGTGCCTCGGTGAAACCGTCGGAATACATCAACAGCCGTTCGCCGGGCTGCATCTGTACCTCGAACTGGGAATAGGGCACCCCCGCCAGCAACCCGATGGGCACACCGCCCTCGCCTACAAATTCCATCTGGCCACCGGCCCGCAGCAGCACCGGGTGGGGATGACCGGCCTGGACCATCTTGAGCGATCCGGTCTTCAGATCGGCCACCGCATAGCTCATCGTAAAATATTCCTCGATACCGGTATCAGCGAGAAAACGTTCGTTAAGCATGGTGGCAACATCGGCCGGATCGCGCAGCGCATAAGTGCCATTCAAAAGTTTTTCCATCCCGAGGTTCTGATCGAAATAGAAACTGCTGAGATAGCCACCCAGTCGCGCCGTCATCATCGCCGAGGTGATACCATGGCCGGACACGTCAATGGAATAGAACGCCACCTTGTCCTTGACCGCAGAAAACATGCCGACCAGATCGCCACCGATGTGACCGCAGGGTTTCAAGAGCAGGCTGACCTGCGAGGCGCCAAAGCTGCGCGACAGTTCGGGCACCAGGGATTCCTGGATTTTCTTGGCCTGGATCAGATCCTTGTCGATCGTGTCATACGCCGCCCGCAACTGATCCAGCGTTTCGGAAACTATCCGGTTCTTGGCCGACAGCTCGCGCTGCATTTCCAGGATTCGGTCGCCGGCCGAGATACGCGCCCGCAATTCGTCGGCATTCACCGGCTTGATCAGGAAATCGTCGGCGCCGGCATCCAGCCCCTGCGCCACCTCGTTCTTCTCGCTTTTCGACGTCAGCAGGATGAAATAGCCGTATCCCTCGGTCGGCAATTCGCGAAAGGCACGGCAGAATTCCAGCCCGTTCATCCCGGGCATCATCCAGTCGCTGAGAACCAGATCGGGACAAGAATCTCGGCAAATCTCCATCGCCGCTTCGCCGCTATCCGCCTCGATGACTTCAAGGCCCCACTTTTTCAGAGACGCCACGAGGATACGACGCTGCAGGCGGCTGTCATCTGCCACCAGGACGCGACGGATCGACCCAAGATCCGACCGCGCTCCAGAATCTACCTGTCTGTCCGACGCATGACTGGGCATAAAAAACGCTCTGTAACTTTTCAACCGGTCCTTTATCCGAACCAGCCCTTAATGCCCGGTGAAGATTCAAAATGTTCCCAAGCGTCGGAATCTCTTAAGATGGCGTTAACGTTGACTGTATTAATGTCGGATCAAAGATGTGGTTGGTGAAACTGTACAGGTAATGCGAGAGTCTCATGATCGATTGGTCCCGGGTAAACCAGCTGCGCGACGAGGTCGGCGCCGATGAATTCGATGAGGTGGTCGAACTGTTCCTGGAAGAGGTCGAAGACGTGATCGCGACACTCGCGCAGGGTCCCGACCTGTTGCAGTTGGAACAGAACCTGCACTTCCTCAAGGGCAGCGCGCTCAGCCTGGGGTTCAGCGTCTTTTCCAACCTGTGCCAGACCGGCGAGCGCCTATCCAGCGAAGGCCATGCCGAAGCGGTGGACGTGGCCGAAATCATCCAGGCCTTTCATGCCTCGAAAACGGTTTTCATGACCGAACTGCCACAGCGGCTGGCCGCCTGACCGAACCGTCTCAGATCAGGAACTGGGACAGCGTCTCGTCATTGGTGATATCTCGATAGATGAACCCGGCCTCATCCAGATGCGCAAAAAGGCGCACGAAATTGTCGGCGTCCCTGGTTTCGATCCCCAACAGCACCGAGCCGAAATTGCGCGCGGATTTCTTGAGGTATTCGAACCGGGCGATATCGTCATCGGGACCCAGAACCTCGAGGAACTCGCGTAAGGCGCCCGGACGTTGCGGCAGCCGCAGGATCAGGTATTTCTTGACCCCCAGATAGCGCTGGGCGCGTTCCTTGACCTCGGGCAGGCGTTCGAAATCGAAATTGCCACCAGAGGTAACGCAGACGACGGTTTTGCCGCGGATCTGCGATGCCATCTCGGACAGGGCTTCGACCGACAGCGCACCGGCAGGTTCCAGCACAATACCCTCGACGTTCAGCATCTCGATCATCGTGGTGCAAATCCGGTCCTCGCTCAGGACGATCACGTCCGACAGCGCCGTATCCCTGAGCAAATCATAGGTCTTTTCCCCGATCCGGCCCACCGCAGCGCCATCCACGAAAGTATCCACATGCGGCAACGTCACCGGATGACCCGCCGCCAGCGCCGCCCGCAGACAGGCGCCTCCGGCCGGCTCGACGAACAGACCGCGGGTTCGGTCGCCGAAATAGCTGGCCACGCCGGAGGACATACCGCCGCCGCCAACCGGCAAAACCACCATATCCGGGGCCCGGCCCAGCTGATCTTCGATCTCGACCGCGACCGAGGCCTGTCCCTCGATCACGTCCAGATCGTCAAAGGGCGACAGGAAATACCCGCCCCGTTGCGCGCACCAATCCTGAGCCGCCGCCAGAGTGTCGTCGAAATAGTCACCAACCAGATGGATTTCGATCCGCTCGCCACCGAACATCCGGGTCTTTTGGATTTTCTGCTGCGGCGTTGTCACCGGCATAAAAATCACGCCCCGGACCGACAGGTGCTGACACATAAAGGCCACGCCCTGCGCGTGATTGCCGGCGCTGGCGCACACGAACAGCTCTTGCCCGGCCTGTTTGCGCATCGCGTTGCAGGCGCCGCGCAGCTTGTAGGACCGCACCGGGCTGAGATCCTCGCGTTTCAGCCAGATGTCGGCGCCAAAGCGATCCGACAGCAGCGCATTGCGCTGCAACGGCGTATGCGGAAACACCTGCCGCATGGCGCTTTCCGCCGCCCGCGCGCTATCACGAAACCTGTCGTTGCCTGTGCTCATACCCCTGTCTGACCCAGCATTCCCGGCGGCGCAAGCGCAGCTTGCCCCTTGTCGCAAAACCCGATAACCCGCAGCCGACCCAAGGTGAAAGGAATTGCCCATGTCTGCGCCCAAGAAAGTCGTGCTGGCCTATTCAGGCGGTCTGGACACGTCGATCATCCTGAAATGGCTGCAAACCGAATACGGCTGCGAGGTCGTGACCTATACCGCCGATCTGGGTCAGGGCGAGGAACTGGAACCGGCGCGCAAAAAGGCCGAGATGCTGGGCGTCAGGGACATTTATATCGAGGATGTCCGCGAGGAATTCGTGCGCGATTTCGTGTTTCCGATGTTTCGTGCCAATGCGGTCTACGAGGGCCTGTATCTGCTGGGCACCTCGATCGCCCGGCCGCTGATCTCCAAACGTCTGGTCGAGATTGCCGAAGAGACCGGGGCCGACGCCATCGCGCACGGCGCCACGGGCAAAGGCAACGACCAGGTGCGGTTCGAACTGGCCGCCTATGCGCTGAACCCCGATATCAAGGTGATCGCGCCATGGCGCGAATGGGATTTGACCAGCCGCACCAAGCTGATCGATTTCGCCGAAAAGAACCAGATTCCGATTGCCAAGGACAAGCGGGGCGAAGCACCGTTCTCGGTGGATGCGAACCTGTTGCATACCTCGTCCGAAGGCAAGGTGCTCGAGGATCCCGCCGAGAATGCGCCCGACTACGTCTATCAGCGCACGACCAATCCCGAGGACGCGCCGGATTCGCCCGAATTCGTCGAGATCGGCTTTGAAAAGGGCGACGCAGTCAGCATCGACGGCACCGCGATGAGCCCCGCCGCGATCCTGACGAAACTGAACGAACTGGGCGGCAAACACGGCATCGGGCGTCTGGACCTGGTCGAGGGCCGCTTTGTCGGGATGAAATCACGCGGCATCTACGAGACCCCGGGCGGCACCGTCCTGCTGGAAGCCCATCGCGGCATCGAGCAGATCACGCTGGACCGCGGCGCGGCGCATCTCAAGGACCAGCTGATGCCGCAATATGCCGAGTTGATCTATAACGGATTCTGGTACAGCCCCGAACGCGAGATGTTGCAGGCGCTGATCGACAAGAGCCAGGAACACGTCACTGGCACGGTCCGCGTCAAGCTGTACAAGGGTCTGGCGCGCACGGTCGGACGCTGGTCCGACCGCTCGCTGTATTCCGAGGAACACGTGACCTTCGAGGACGACGCCGGCGCCTATGATCAAAAGGATGCGGCCGGGTTCATCAAGCTGAACGCCTTGCGCCTGCGCCTGCTTGCCCTGCGGGACCGTCGCCTGAAATGACCGACGACATGGGCGGCGAGACCGACGCCGAGCTGTTCATAGAGGCACAGGATTCTGTCTGGGATGCGGTCGTGTCGGAATTGACCGCAGGCCGCAAGACCAGCCACTGGATGTGGTTCGTGTTTCCGCAACTGGCGCATCTGGGGCATTCGCACATGTCCCAGCTCTATGGCATACACGATCTGGCCGAAGCTCAGGCCTATCTGGCCCATCCCGTTCTGCGCGACCGGCTGATCCAGGTCTGTTCTCTGCTGCTGAAACACCAGTCGCGGTCCGCCGAAGAGATCCTGGGCCATATCGACGCGATGAAGCTGCGATCTTCGATGACCCTGTTCGCCACAGTGCCCGGCGCACCGCCGGTCTTTGATCAGGTGCTCGGCGCGTTTTTCCAAGGCGAACGCTGCACGGCAACGCTGAGCGAGCTGACCTAAAGCGCCACCGCCCTGAGGCGGCGGTAATGCCGCATCGCCTGATCCAGAACCGGTTGCAGATGTTCGGGCACGTGCGGCAAGGGGCCTTCGGCCCCGGCAAAGCCGGTGCTGTTCCAGACCGATCCGTACCAATGGGGCGCCCAGGCGCCGTCTTCGGGGTGACCGCCGCGCGGCCAGGACAGCATCCGGGGCGTGAATGGCAGGCCGATCGCGTTGCACAGGCGTTTCAGCATCGTCTGCGGATCGCGGCGGATATCGGTGCTGTCGATCACCACCGGACTGCCCTGCCAGCTGTTTACCGTGTCAAACAGTTCGGCCTGCTGGGCAAAGCCGATATCCTCCAGCGTCGGATCCTCGCGCTTGGCTGCATAGCTGGCGATCACCCGCGCCGGATGGCGGATCAGGAACACGTTGACCATGTCGCGCATCCAGCGCCGATCGACTCCGGGCACCATGTGATGCGTCATGTGTTTTTGGTAAAAATGCGCGGCCCCCTGCGGGATCGGCCCGGTGATCTGCGCCACCACCTGATCCGGGTCGGTCGGTTGCGCCGCCAGAATAGCCTGTTTCATCGGGTGATCCAGCCCGGTCGCCGCCAGATAGGCCGCATAGAACGGTTCATCCACCACCGCGCAATCGCCCCGCGCGCCAAAGGCATACATCATCGCCGTCGACAGGTTGCGCGGCCCCGACCACATCGCGATCCGCATCAGGCGCATTCCCTTTCGATCAGGTGTTTGTAGAGGTCTCGAATGCGCTCGGTCACCGGCCCGATGCCGCCCGCGCCAATCCGGCGCCCGTCAATTTCGCTCACAGGGGTCTGGGCGCCAAAGGTGCCGGTCAGAAACGCTTCGTCGGCATCATAGGTATCGACCAGACTGAAATTGCGTTCGAAAACCGGGATGCCTTCGGCACGGCACAGGTCGATCACCTTTTGCCGGGTGATGCCGTTCATGCAATAGTCACCGGTGCTGGTCCAGACCTGCCCCTTGCGCACGATAAAGAAATTGCAGGCATTGGTGGTGTTCACAAATCCGTGCACATCCAGCATCAGCGCCTCGTCGGCCCCGGCCTTTTCCGCGGCGATGCAGGCCAGGATGCAGTTCAGTTTCGAATGGCTGTTCAACTTGGGATCCTGGGTCATCGGCAGGCCGCGCATATGCGGCACCGTTGCCAGCCGGACCGGACGCGGCAGGCTGGGGCGCGAATGTTCCATGATGATCGCCACCGTCGGCCCCGAGCGGCTGAGGGCCGGATGCTGGAACGGCCGGGCCTTGACCCCGCGGGTCACCATCAGCCGGGCATGGGCATCGGTCTGCATGTCATTGGCCGCCTGAGTCGCCAAAATCGCGTCGGTCACGCCCTGGCGATCCAGGCCGATATCCAGATCAATCGCACGCGCCGCCTGAAACAGGCGATCCAGGTGTTCGTCCAGAAACGCCCAGGTGCCGTCATACAACCGGATCCCCTCCCAAACCCCGTCTCCCAGCATGAACCCGCTGTCATAGACACTGATTACCGCCTGATCACGCGGCACGATCCGCCCGTTCAGATAGATCCGAATCGAGTCGTTGCGCGCGTCCTCGTGGCTTTGATGCGTCGTTATCTGGTCGGTCATGGCGATCTCCTGCTGCGTGAACGCTAGGATGGTGGCGGTGTCAGGCCAAGCGGTAAAATACCCTCACCTCGGCGTGACATACGGTGTCAGCGCCTTGTCCGTCCGCGCCCGCCGCGCCACCATCTTTCAAAAAGAGGGGTTCCGCTATGACCGTGATGGACAAAATCAAACCCTGGACACTGATCCTGTTAATCGTGCTGGCGCTGTGTCTGCGGCACACACCGGCCGATGCCGGCGAAACCAGGACGCTGACCGTCGCCGGCGGCTGTTTCTGGTGTGTCGAAGCCGATTTCGAAAAGGTCAAAGGGGTGACCGGGGCGGTGTCCGGCTATAGCGGGGGCAGCTTGGCGAACCCGACCTACAAGCAGGTGACGCGCGGCGGTACCGGCCATTACGAGGCGGTTCAGATCACCTTTGACCCTGCCGTCATCGATCGCGCCACGCTGCTGCACCTGTTTCTGCGCTCGGTCGATCCGACCGATGCGGGCGGTCAGTTCTGCGATCGCGGCGACAGTTACCGCACCGCGATATTTGTCTCCGGTCCGGACCAGCAAGCGCTGGCACAACAGGCTATCGCACGGGCGCAGGCCGAACTGGGGCAAAAGATCGTGACCCCGATCCTTCCCAGTGCCCCCTTTTATCGGGCCGAAGACTATCACCAGGATTTTTACAAAGGTAGGTCATACATGCTGACCCGGTATGGGCCGCGCAGTCAGAAAAAGGCCTATAAGCTGTACCGCGACTCCTGCGGACGCGATGCCCGCGTCCGGCAGCTATGGGGCGATGCCGCTGCCTTTGCCGGCAGCTGAAGGCACCGCCGGCCTTAGAACGGCCACCGTCAGCCGATCTTGCACGAAGCCAGCACCGCCATGTTCAGAATGTCGTTCGCGGTCGAAACCGACGAACAAATCTGAATCGGCTTGTCCAGCCCCGACAGGATCGGCCCGATCACGGTGGCACCACCCATTTCCTGCATCAGCTTGACCGAGATGCTGGCCGAGTGGCGCGCCGGGACCACCAGAATGTTCGCAGGCCCCGTCAGGCGCGAGAACGGATAGGCCGATTGCGCCGCGGTGTTCAGCGCCACATCCACGGTCATCTCGCCCTCGAATTCGAAATCGACGCCACGCTGTTCCAGTACATTGGGCGCGCGATGCATCTTTTCCGCCCGCTCGGACACCGGATAGCCAAAGGTCGAAAAGCTGACAAAAGCCACGCGCGGTTCCAGACCCATATGGCGGGCGACATCGGCGGCGCGTTCGGCGATGGTGGCCAGATCCTCGGCATCCGGCCATTCCTGCACCAGGGTGTCGGAAATCAGCACGATCCGGCCCTTGTGCAGCAACGCCGTCACACCCGCCACACCATGCGCGGCATCGGCATCAAAGACGTGGCTGATCCGGTCCAAAATGTGCGCCGATTTGCGGGTGGCGCCGGTCACCAGCCCGTCGCCATGGCCATGCGCCAGCATCAGGGCGGAAAACACATGCCGGTCCCGCGCCGCCAGCCGGTGGATGTCCTGCGCGTCGAACCCCTTGCGCTGCAGGCGGTCATAGAGAAATTCCTTGTAGGTCTCCAGATTGCGGGTGTTGGCGGCATTGACCACTTCGAGCTCGCGCACCGCATCGCCCAGTCCCGCGGCTTCGAGCTTGGCCTTGACGTCGTCCTGCCGGCCGACGACCAGCGCCTTGCCCAGCCCGGACCGCTGATAGGTCACGGCGGCACGCAGAACACGCGGATCGTCGCCTTCGGCAAAGATCATCCGTGCCTGAGCAGACCGGGCCCGAGCATTGAGACCGCGCAGGATGCTGGCGGTCGGGTCCATGCGCGCCTTGAGCGTCACCTCGTAGGCATCCATGTCGATGATCGGCCGCCGCGCCGCGCCCGTGTCCATGCCGGCCCGCGCCACGGCAGGTGGTATCCGGTGGATCAGCCGCGGGTCAAACGGTGTCGGAATGATGTAGTCCCGCCCGAAACTGAGGTTCTGACCATAGGCCAGCGCCACCTCGTCTGGCACATCCTCGCGGGCCAGGGCGGCCAATGCCTCTGCGCAGGCAATCTTCATTTCGTCGTTGATCGCCCTTGCATGGATATCCAAGGCCCCGCGAAACAGATAGGGAAACCCCAGCACGTTGTTGACCTGGTTCGGATAATCGCTGCGCCCGGTGGCAACGATGGCATCCATGCGCACCTCGTGCGCCTCTTCGGGCGTGATCTCGGGATCCGGGTTGGCCATGGCAAAAATCACCGGGTTGTCGGCCATGCTGGCCACCATGTCCTGGGTCACCGCGCCCTTGACGCTGACCCCCAGGAAAACGTCGGCCCCCTTCATCGCGTCCTCAAGCGTGCGGGCATCGGTCTGGATGGCATGAGCCGATTTCCACTGGTTCATGCCTTCGGTGCGGCCCTGCCAGACCACCCCCTTGGTATCGCAGACCGTGCAATTGTCGTGCTGCGCGCCCATCGACTTTAGCAGTTCGATACAGGCGATGCCGGCCGCCCCGGCACCGTTCACCACGATCTTTACATCCTCGATCTTCTTGTTCGAGATGTGCAAGGCGTTGATCAGACCCGCTGCGCAGATCACTGCCGTGCCGTGCTGGTCGTCATGAAAGACCGGAATATCCATTTCCTCTTTCAGACGCTGTTCGATGATGAAACAGTCCGGCGCCTTGATGTCTTCGAGATTGATGCCGCCAAAGGTCGGCCCCATCATCCTGACCGCGCGGCAGAATTCGTCGGGATCCTCGGTGTCCAGCTCGATGTCGATGCTGTTGACGTCGGCAAAGCGCTTGAACAGCACCGACTTGCCCTCCATCACCGGCTTGCTGCCCAGCGCTCCCAGATTGCCCAGCCCCAGAACCGCGGTGCCGTTGCTGATCACCGCCACCAGATTGCCCTTGTTGGTATAGTCATAGGCGGTTTCCGGGTTGCGGGCGATCTCTTCGCAGGGCACCGCGACACCGGGGGAATAGGCCAGCGACAGGTCGCGCTGGGTGTTCATCGGTACGGTCGCCTGTATCTCGAATTTTCCAGGCGTCGGGTCCAGATGAAAGGCAAGCGCCTCTTCGGCTGTATATTTGATCTTGGCCATGAGCGGCGCGTCTCCTCACTGCGGTTGCGGGGTGATACAGCGTGCGGCCGCCGGCCTCAATACGCCGGTCTCAATACGGATGCGTTTTCGCCTTTCGTCAAGGACGGCGCGTTTGTAAGGTCCCGGACGATCCGAATTCCGGGGGACGATCCGTGACCAAAGTCACGCCGATGATGGCGCAATATCTCGAAATCAAGGCCGAGCATCAGGATGCCCTGCTGTTCTATCGCATGGGCGATTTCTACGAGATGTTCTTTGAAGATGCCGCCGCCGCCGCGCAGGCGCTGGACATCGCCCTGACCAAGCGGGGCAAACATGACGGCGCCGACATTCCCATGTGCGGCGTGCCTGTGCATGCCGCCGAGGGATATTTTCTGACCCTGATCCGCAAGGGGTTCCGGGTGGCAGTCTGCGAACAGATGGAAAGCCCGGCCGAAGCCAAGAAACGCGGCTCTAAATCCGTGGTTCGGCGCGAAGTCGTGCGTCTGGTGACCCCCGGCACCCTGACCGAGGACGCGCTGCTAGAGGCGCGCCGGCACAATTTTCTGGCGGCCCATGCCGAGGTGCGCGATCAGGCGGCGCTGGCCTGGGCCGATATCTCGACCGGGGCGTTTCACGTGATGCCATTGGCGGCGGTGCGGTTGGGGCCTGAACTGGCACGGCTGGCGCCCTCCGAACTGATCGTCTGCGAGAGCCACGGCAAGACACTGGACGATCTGACCGAAGAGCTGGGCATTGCGCTGACACCGCTGGCACGAGCGCAATTCGACAGTACCGCAGCGGAAAAACGCATCTGCGATCTGTTCGGTGTCGGCACGCTCGAAGCGTTCGGGGCGTTCTCCCGGGCCGAGATTTCCGCCATGGGGGCCCTGATCGACTATCTGGAAATCACCCAGAAGGGGAAACTGCCGCTGCTGCAGAACCCGATCCGCGAGACCCAGGAGCGTGTGGTGCAGATCGACGCGGCGACCCGGCGCAGTTTGGAACTGACCCGGGCGCTGTCCGGGTCGCGTGCCGGATCGCTGTTGTCGGTGATCGATCGCACGGTGACACCCGGCGGCGCCCGCCTTTTGGAACAGCGCCTGTCCAGCCCCTCGCGCGATCTGGCCGTGATCCGGGCGCGGCTGGATGCGATCGACTTTGCGCTGCAACAGGACCGGCTGGCCGGCGATCTGCGCGCGGCGCTGCGCAAGACACCCGATCTGGACCGCGCCCTGTCACGCCTGTCGCTGGACCGGGGCGGTCCGCGCGATCTGGCAGCTTTGCGCAACGGGCTGGAACAAGCCGAACGGATCGCAAACCTGTGCCAGGCCGTGGACCTGCCGGCGCTGCTGGCCGGGGCCGCCGCCGATCTGCAGGGATTTGACACGCTGGCGGACCTGCTGGGGTCCGCCCTGGTGGCCGATCCGCCCCTGCTGGCGCGCGATGGCGGCTTTGTCGCCCCGGGATATGACGGCGAACTGGACGAAGCGCGCACCTTGCGCGATCAGGGCCGGTCGGTGATCGCCGGGTTGCAACAACGCTATGCCGAACATACCGGCATCGGGTCACTGAAGATCAAGCACAACAATGTGCTGGGCTATTTCATCGAGACCACCGCAACCCATGCGGACAGGATGATGTCGGCCCCCCTGTCCGAAACCTATATCCACCGCCAGACCACTGCCAACCAGGTGCGGTTTACCACCGTCGAACTGAGCGAGATGGAAACCCGAATCCTGAACGCAGGCAACCGCGCGCTGGACATCGAAAAGCGCCTGTTTCAGGCACTCAGGGCGCAGGTTCTGGAACAGGCCGCGCGCATAAACACCGCCGCTCGCGCTCTGGCCGAGATCGATCTGGCGACCGCGCTGGCTGATCTTTCGCGGGGCGAGGACTGGTGCCGACCCAATGTGGATGACAGCCGCGCCTTTGCCATTTCCGATGGCCGGCACCCGGTGGTCGAACAGGCGTTGCAGCAACAGGGCGGCGACAGTTTCGTCGCCAATGACTGCACGCTCAGCGCTGATGCCGGGGCCGCGATCTGGCTGTTGACCGGACCCAACATGGCCGGCAAATCGACCTTTCTGCGGCAGAATGCGCTGATCGCCCTGCTTGCTCAGATGGGCAGCCATGTGCCCGCCCGGTCAGCCCATATCGGGCTGGTCAGCCAGTTGTTCAGCCGGGTGGGCGCCAGTGACGATCTGGCCCGGGGCCGGTCCACCTTTATGGTCGAGATGGTGGAAACCGCAGCGATCCTGAATCAGGCGGATGACCGCGCGCTGGTCATCCTTGACGAGATCGGCCGCGGCACGGCCACCTATGACGGGCTGTCGATTGCCTGGGCAACGCTGGAACATCTGCATGCCAGCAATCGCGCCCGGGCACTGTTCGCCACCCATTACCACGAGCTGACCGCACTGGCCGGCAAGCTGGATGGCGTGGAAAACGCCACCGTTGCCGTCAAGGAATGGCAGGGCGAGGTGATCTTTCTGCACGAGGTGCGCAAGGGTGCGGCGGATCGGTCCTATGGGGTTCAGGTCGCACAACTTGCGGGTCTGCCGAAATCGGTGCTGGACCGCGCCCGCGTGGTTCTGAAAGCATTGGAAGAAGGCGAGCGCGAAGGCGGGACGCGGCAAAAGGCGCTGATCGACGATCTGCCGCTGTTCGCGGTTGCACCGCCACCCGCCCCGGCCCCGGCCTCGCCCGCGCTGGATTTGCTGGCCGATATCCATCCGGACGATCTGACACCCAAGGCGGCGCTGGAACTGGTCTATAAGCTGAAGGAAGCGGCCAGGGTCTGAGCGGCCCTGACCCGGTACCGCCTAGGAAGATGCCGGAGTCGAGGACACGCCGACCTGGGCCGGGCGCAACAGGCGGTCGTGCAGCATGAAGCCCTCGGCCGACACCTGAATGATGTCCCCGGCCCTTGTGCCAGGCAGGGGCGCTTCGAACATCGCCTCGTGAAATTGCGGATCAAAACGGTCGCCGATCTCGGGGGCGATCACCTCAATGCCGTGCTTGCCAAAGACGTTGACCACTTCGCGCATGGTCAGCTCTATGCCTTCGATCAGGGCCGCCGACGCCTGTTTCTGCTCGTCGGTGATGGTTTCCAGCGCGCGTTTCAGGTTGTCATAGACCGGCAGCATGTCGCGGGCCAGCTTGCTGCCGCCATATTGCTCGGCCTCGCGCCGCGCCCGGTCCGACCGTTTGCGGGCGTTTTCGGCATCGGCCAGAGCCCGCATATAGCGATCCTTGTACTCGTCGCGCTCCGCGCGCAGCGAATCCAGTTCGATCGCCTCGGGCTCTAGCTCGGCCTGTTCGGCGGCCAGGTCCTCGGCTTCCATTGCCGCCAGGTCGTCGAGAAAATCGTTGTTCTTGGGGTCTGCCATCTTTCACCTCTAACTGCGGTCGGATAACAGCCGTCCCACCAGCTGCGCCGTATAGTCCACGATCGGCACGATCCGTCCGTAATTCAGGCGGGTCGGTCCGATTACACCCACCGCGCCAATGATCTTTCGATCAGCGTTCATATAAGGAGACACCACCAAAGAGGAACCCGAAAGTGAGAAAAGTTTGTTCTCTGAACCGATAAAAATTCGCACGCCGTCGCCCTCTTCGGTCAGCTGCAGGAATTCGGCGATGTCGCGCTTGCGTTCCAGATCGTCAAACAGCGTCCGAATCCGCTCCAGTTCTTCTGCGTTCTCCTCGGATCCCAGCAGATTCGCGCGACCCCGTACGATCAGGCGGTCACGCTCGGCGCCGTCGCCATCCCAGATCGCCAGGCCGCTTTCGACCAGTTCGCGGGCCAGATCGTCGATTTCCCGCCGCCGTTCGCGCACCTCTTTCTCGATGACGCGCTTGACCTCGTTCAGGGTCCTGCCCTCGATCAGCGCATTCAGGAAATTGGCCGCTTCGCGCATCGAACTGGGGGTTTGACCCGGCGGTGGCGTGAACAGCCGGTTCTCAACATGCCCGTCAGAAAACACGATCACCACCAGCGCCCGATCCTGGGCCAGCGAAACGAACTCGATATGGCGGATCTCGGCCTCGTGTTTTGGCGTCAATACCAGCGAGGCGCCATGGGTCACCCCCGACAGCGCCGCTCCCAGCCGATCGAGCATGCCGCCGACATCCGGGGTGTTCCGCTTGAGCGTGTCGTCCAGTTTCTGCCGGTCGGTCGCGTCCAGGTCTCCGACCTCGAGCAATCCATCGACAAACATCCGCAAACCCATTTGGGTCGGGATGCGCCCGGCACTGACATGCGGGCTGTCCAGCAGACCCAGATATTCCAGATCCTGCATCACGTTGCGGACGGTCGCGGCGCTGACCTTTTCGCTCAGCGTGCGGGTCAGGGTCCGGCTGCCCACCGGATCACCGGTGTCCAGGTAGGATTCGACGACCAGCCGAAACACTTCGCGTGACCGGTCGTTCAATTCCTCAAGCATTTTGGTCGCGTCATTCATGCGCTGCATCCTTGGCCGGAAAGCCGCAAAAGTCCACAGGCCGCATGGGTCGATCGGGGTTGCATCAAGGGGGGCCACAACGGTATTGCGGCCCCGACATACAAAGGAAATCTGAATGCGACCTTCAGGACGAGACTTAAGCGAAATGCGCGCCGTTTCAATCGAGACGGGGTTCACGAAACACGCCGAAGGCTCGTGCCTGATCAAGATCGGTGAAACCCACGTGCTGTGCACCGCCACCATCGAGGATCGGGTGCCGCCCTTTATCAAAGGCACCGGTCTGGGCTGGGTCACCGCCGAATACGGCATGCTGCCCCGCGCCACCAACACCCGCATGCGCCGCGAGGCAGCAGCCGGAAAACAGGGCGGCCGCACCGTCGAGATTCAGCGTCTGATCGGGCGGTCGCTGCGGGCCGGCGTTGATCGGGTGGCGCTGGGCGAACGCCAGATCACCGTCGATTGCGACGTGCTGCAGGCCGATGGCGGCACCCGCTGCGCCTCGATCACCGGTGGCTGGGTCGCGCTGCGCCTGGCGGTGAACCGGCTGATCAAGGCCGGTGACGTGATCAGCGATCCGCTGGTCGATCCGGTGGCCGCTGTGTCCTGCGGCATCTATGCCGGCCAGCCGGTGCTGGATCTGGACTATCCCGAGGACAGCGAGGCCGGGGTCGATGGCAATTTCATCATGACCGGGTCGGGCAAGCTGATCGAGGTGCAGATGTCCGCCGAGGGCTCGGTGTTCTCGCGCGATCAGATGAATCAGCTGATGGATTTGGCCGAAAAGGGCGTTGGCGAACTGGTCGCGGCGCAGACAGCGGCGGCATGACCCGCAAGTTCATCGGTGACCGGCTGCTGATTGCCACCCACAATACCGGCAAGCTGGAAGAGATGGCGCACCTGCTGAAACCCTACGGGGTCTCGGTCGTCGGTGCCGCCGAGATGAACCTGCCGGAACCCGAAGAGACCGAAACCACTTTTGTCGGCAATGCTCGGATCAAGGCCCATGCCGCGGCCCGGGCCACCGGCCTGCCTGCCCTTTCCGATGATTCCGGACTGGAGATTGATGCGCTGGACGGCGCGCCCGGTGTCTACACCGCAGATTGGGCCGAAACCGAGAACGGACGGGATTTCGCGATGGCCATGACGCGTGCCCATCGCGAAATCGAGGCAACCGGCACGCCGCAGCCCTGGACCGCGCGATTCTGCTGTACACTGGTTCTGGCCTGGCCCGATGGTCATGACGAAGTGTTTCCCGGTGTGATGCCGGGCCGGGTTGTCTGGCCGATGCGCGGCGACCAGGGGCATGGCTATGACCCGATCTTTGTTCCCGACGGCCATCAGGTCACCTTTGCCGAAATGGAGCGCTGGGAAAAGAACCGCATCAGTCACCGCGCCCGCGCTGTGGCCCAGTTCGTCGCCGGCTGTTTTGACTGAAGACCTGACCGCAGACTGGCGGCACGGCGGCTTTGGCCTCTACGTGCACTGGCCGTTCTGCCAGGCGAAATGCCCCTATTGCGATTTTAACAGCCACGTGTCGCGCCAGATCGATCATGCCGTCTGGCTGACGGCCTATCTGTCCGAACTGGACCGTGTTGCTGCAGAAACACCGGGCCGGGTTCTCAAGTCGATCTTTTTCGGCGGCGGCACGCCCAGCCTGATGCACCCGGACACCGTGGCAGAGATCATCGCGGCGGCTTGTCGGCACTGGACCCCGGCAAACGACATCGAAATCACGCTCGAGGCCAACCCCGGTTCAGTCGAAGCCGGTCGCTTTCGGGGCTTTCGCGACGGCGGCGTCAACAGAGTGTCCCTGGGCATCCAGGCGCTGAACGACACCGACCTGCGCCGGCTGGGCCGAATTCATACCGTCGCCGAGGCACGCGCGGCTTTTGATGTCGCTCGAACCTGTTTCGAACGGGTCAGTTTCGATCTGATTTATGCGCGCCAGGATCAGACTCTGGCGCAATGGCGGGATGAATTGACGACTGCCCTGACTCTGGCAGCGGATCATCTGTCCTTGTACCAGCTGACCATCGAAACCGGCACGGCCTTTGGCGACCGCTTTTCGGCCGGCAAACTGCGCGGTCTGCCCGGCGAAGACCTGTCCGCGGACATGTACGAGCTGACCCAGGAACTGTGCGGTGCCCAGGGTTTGCCGCGCTACGAGGTTTCCAACCATGCCGCGCCGGGCGCGCAATCGCGGCACAACCTGATCTATTGGCAAGGCGGAGACTATGCCGGGATCGGTCCCGGCGCGCATGGTCGTCTCAGCCGGAATGGCCAGCGCTTTGCCACCGAATGCCCGCGCCTGCCGCAAGATTGGCTGACGGCTGCCGCCGAGGGATGCGCCGAATCTCTGCGCACCAGGCTGAGCGGACTGGAACAGGCCGAAGAATACCTGATGATGGGGTTACGGCTGACCAGTGGCGTAGATGTGGTACGCTATGAAAACCTGGCCCAACGCCCTCTGGACCCCAATGCGCGGCGTACATTGGCCGAACTGGGAATGATCCGTAACGAAGAAGGAAAGATAATTGTTACCGATCAAGGGGTTATGGTTTTGAATGCGGTGATTTCGAAGTTTCTGGCCGACTAGGCGTTGCTGAGCAGCTGGCACAGCGTGTCCAGCTCTTCGAGTGAACCATAGCTGATGGTCATCTGACCGCCCTCCTGCCCCGGCTTGTGAGTCAACAGCACTTTCATGCCCAGATTGGCCGACAGATCGCCCTCAAGCGCCTTTGTATCAGCATCCTTTTCCACCGGACGGCTGCGGGGCCGGGTTGCATCCGAGACTGCTGCCAACTGCTTTTTCACCAAGGCCTCGGTCGCGCGCACCGACAACCCGCCCTTTAGAATCGCCTGCGCCAACTCGGTCGGGTTCGCCGCGGTGATCAATGCCCGCGCATGGCCCGCCGACAGCTTGCCCTCCTGAACCAGTGTCTGCACATCCCGCGGCAAATTCAACAGGCGCATCAGATTGGCGATGTGACTGCGGCTCTTGCCCAGGGCTTCGGCCAACTTCTCCTGGGTATGGCCGAAATTCTCCATCAGCTGCCGATAGCCCGCAGCCTCTTCGATGGCGTTCAGATCCGCGCGCTGGATATTCTCGATAATCGCGACCTCGAGAACCTCGACATCGTCAAAGTCGCGAACCAATACCGGAATTTCGTGCAATTGCGCCTGCTGTGCGGCCCGCCAGCGGCGCTCCCCGGCGACAATCTCGAAATTGCCATTTGGGCGCGCACGCACGATCAGCGGCTGCAGAATGCCTTTCTCCCTGATCGAAGCCGTCAGGTCATTCAGGTCTTCTTCGACAAAGGTGCGGCGCGGCTGATTGGGGTTTGCCTGCAGCTTCTCGATAGGAACCAGAATATCAGGGCTACGCCCCCCATCTGGTTTGGCCTCGGGTTCCGAATTGACATCCGCCATCAACGCCGACAGTCCGCGTCCCAATCCCCGGGGTTTCGCCCTCTTGTCCATTCGCACTGCTCCTCACGCCGCTCAGGCGGCCATCTGCTTGTGGTTTGTCAGAATTTCCTGCGCCAGCGCCCGATAGGCGATCGCTCCCTGAGACCGGGTGTCATAGCTGAGAACCGGCATGGCAAAGGACGGCGCTTCGCTGACCCTGACATTGCGTGGAATCAGGGTCTCGAACACAAGCTCACCCAGATTGTCGCGGGCATCCTGTTCAACCAGCTGAGACAGGTTATTGCGCCGATCATACATCGTCAGAACGATGCCTTCGATCCGCAGGTCAGCATTCGCAGTCTGTCGCACTTCGCGCATGGTCAGCATAAGTTGCGACAAACCCTCGAGCGCATAGAATTCGCTTTGCAGCGGCACCAAAACCGAATGCGCGGCAACCATCGCGTTGACCGTCAACAGGTTCAGCGAAGGCGGGCAATCGATCAAGATATAGTCCCACCGAAAATCCGCCATCGCGGGCTGATGCAGTGCCTCTTTCAACAGATAGCTGCGGTTCTTGTTTGAAATCAGTTCTATGTCCGCCGAACTCAGATCCACTGTCGCCGGGATGATTGACAGATTTCCGACATTTGTTTTTTGAATCGCATCCGCCAACGGCGCATTGTCGACAAGCAAATCATAGGTTGTAACCTTGCGGTCGACGACATCGATCCCCAATCCGGTCGACGCGTTCCCCTGAGGATCGAGATCCACAACCAGAACCCTCTGCCCGATCTCTGCCAAGGCAGCCGCCAGATTGATCGACGTTGTCGTTTTGCCAACGCCGCCTTTTTGATTGGCGACGGCAATGACATGAGTACCGCTTACCGGCAGAATGTCAGACACGAGACGCTCCTGTAATTTTCAAAACAACCGCTCCCTCTTCTGTCTTGCTGTTAATCGCCTCGACGTCAAAACGCCATGATTTCCGCGCATGTTCCACCTCTTTTTTCCAAGTGACGCCCTTTGGAAACAAGGCAGTTCCGCCAGCGGCCAGATGCCGCTCACAATGGGTCAACAATCCGTTCAAATCAGTCAGGGCTCGAGCCGACACCGTGTCCGCATTCTGTGGCGCGGCCTGTTCGATTCTCTGGGCAAGCACCGTGCAAGAAAGTCCGGTTTCTCTGGCAGCCGCCCTGAGAAATGCGCATTTTCGTTGATCGCTTTCGATCAGGGTTACATTTAGCTCCGGTTGCTCATCCAGGGCCAAAATTCCGACCACAAGCCCCGGAAACCCACCTCCACTGCCCAGATCGACCCAATGTCGCGGGTTTTCTCCGGAACGGAAAACTTGAATGGAATCAATAATATGCCGTATCCAAAGATGATCAAGGCTGCTGCGGGAAACAAGATTGATTCTCGGGTTCCATTTTTTTACCAGCGAGTCCAGAACATTGAGACGATCGTGTGTTTCACGTGAAACACTCCAATCCAGACAATCCAGATCAACCCCTCCGGTCATGCCCGTCGAACCCGGTCTTGCTGCCTGAGTTTTGCCAGAATCAAAGCCAAGGCCGCGGGAGTCATGCCGTCAATGCGCGCAGCCTGAGCCAGATTGCCGGGACGGGATCGCACAAGTTTCTGTTTAAGTTCGTTCGACAGGCCTTCGATAGCCGAAAAGGCGAAATCTGGGGGAATGACCAGTCCCTCGTCACGTTTGAGCGCGTCGACATCATTTTCTTGCCGACTGATATAGTTGGCGTACAAAGCGTCTCTTTCAACCTGAGTTGCGATTTCGGGAGAAACGGACCGAAGCTCTGTCAACAAGAGGTGCAGACTGTCCAGCGACACTTCGGGAAAAGCCAGAACATCCATGCCGGTGCGCCGCTTTCCGTCCTGCCCCACGCGAATTCCCGCACTCTGCAATTCCTTTGGCGTAAATGTCGTCTCGGTCAGAATACCCCGTACGCGTTCCAGGCTTTGCATCTTCTTTTGAAAAATCGCTTTCCTGACATCGCTCACGCAGCCAAGCTGAAGTCCTAACGGGGTCAGACGCTGATCCGCGTTGTCCGCACGGAGGGACAATCGAAACTCTGCGCGAGAAGTGAACATGCGGTAAGGCTCGGAGACCCCACGCGCAGTCAGATCATCAATCATCACGCCGATATAGCTGCTGGACCGACTGAAAATAACGGGTTCCCGCTCCTGGATGCGTCGCGCTGCGTTCAAACCCGCAACCAAACCTTGTGCCGCAGCCTCTTCGTAACCCGTTGTCCCATTAATCTGCCCAGCCAGATATAACCCGGGCACATCCTTGAGCTGTAAAGTCGAAGTCAGCGCGCGAGGATCAATAAAATCATACTCAATTGCATAACCTGGCTGAAGGATGATCGCCCGCTCTAACCCTTTGATCGAATGTACATAGTCCTGCTGAACTTCGACCGGCAACGAGGTTGAGATGCCATTTGGATAGACTGTGTGATCCGCCAGACCTTCAGGCTCCAGAAAAACCTGATGGGACTGCTTCTCGGAAAATCGCACGATTTTGTCTTCGATAGACGGACAGTAGCGTGGGCCAACGCCGTCGATATGACCCCCATACATCGCCGATCTTTCGAGGTTCTTTTCGATGATCTCGTGAGTTCGCGAATTTGTGTGCGTGATACCGCAGGAAATCTGTCTGGCGTGAACCGATGTCGATAGAAAGGAAAACAACGTCGGATCCACATCTCCCGGCTGCATTTCCAGATCAGACCAGTCGATACTGCGCCCATCCAGCCGAGGTGGTGTGCCGGTTTTGAGGCGGCCCAGCGGCAGGCCGAAAGAGTCGATGCGATCCGCCAGACGTACCGAAGGCTTATCACCCAATCGCCCGCCTGGTTTAGCGACATCACCGATGTGAATCACCCCACGCAAAAAGGTTCCGGTGGTTAGTATGACCGCCCGTGCCGGAATTTCAGTACCGTCCTGCAGGACCGCGCCACAAACTGTGTCACCTGCCATCAGAAAATCTACTGCTTCGCCGACAATGATCTCGATCCCCGGGTTGTTTTCGATCTCGAACAACATGGTTCTTTGGTAAATCTGACGATCTGCCTGCGTTCGAGGTCCCTGAACCGCCGGTCCTTTTCGACGATTCAACAATCGGAACTGAATTCCGGCCTTGTCAGCAACGCGCGCCATGACGCCGTCCATCGCGTCGATTTCACGTACCAGATGCCCCTTACCCAACCCGCCAATAGCCGGATTGCAGGACATCACACCGATTCCTTCTCGTTTCAACGTGATCAAACCGGTACGAACTCCCATCCGTGCCGCGGCATGAGCGGCTTCGGTCCCGGCATGTCCGCCGCCAATCACAATCACATCAAAATGTTTCACGTGAAACACTCCTCATTTGCCAAGACAGAAGCTGCTGAAAATCTCGTCCAGCAGATTCTCGACATCAATCCGGCCAACCAGGAATTCCAGCGCGCGAATCGCGGTCCTCAGCTCTTCTGATGCCACTTCATAGCGGTCTGCACCCTCGGATAAAACCAGGCGGGCCGCCTGCAGGGCACAGGATGCGCGTTCCATGGCAATTCTGTGCCGCTCGCGTGTGGCAAGGCCCGCGCTGGCAGAACGGGTTTTCAGGACGGCAGAAATCCGGGCCACCAGATCATCCAAGCCTTCCCCGGTCACGCCGGATACGGCGTTGGTTTTATCCTGCCGCTCGTCGGCCTTGGGTCGGATCAGAATATCGCCTTGGCGGAACCCGACATCCAGGTCATCTGCCGTTTCCGACAAAAACACGCGCAGGTCCGCCTGCTCAGCTCTTTGGCGCGCCAGCGAAATTCCCATATCCTCGACAACATCCGATGTCTCACGCAATCCCGCTGTATCCAATAGCGTCACAGCCAGACCACTCAAATCCATACGTACTTCGATGACATCGCGTGTGGTGCCGGCAATTTCCGACGTAATCGCCGCCTGACGCCCCGCCAATGCATTGAGCAAAGTGGATTTTCCCACATTCGGAGCTCCGACGATGGCAACCTCGAATCCGGATCGGATCCGCTCGGCGATGACAACACCCCCTGTTTCCCTGCTCAGGGCATGCTGGACATCGGTGATCAACGCCAAGACTTCCGGCGTTACATCCATTGGGACATCTTCGTCCGCGAAATCGATCGTGAGCTCCAGCAACGACGCAGCCCGAATCAGGTCGGTACGCCAGGATTCCGCCAATTCGCCCAACTTCCCGGCCAGAACGTTCTGAGCCTGCCGCCTTTGCGCCTCGGTTTCTGCGTCGATCAGATCCGCCAGACCCTCGACCTGAGACAAATCGAGTTTGCCGTTTTCCATCGCGCGGCGGGTGAATTCACCAGGCTCTGCCAACCGCAACCCAGGGATCGATGACAGCGCATTTAACACCGAAGACACCACCGCAACACTACCATGCAGCTGCAGTTCAACCACATCCTCGCCAGTGAAGCTGGCCGGTGCGGAAAAGGTCAAAACCAGGGCATCGTCCAGATGACCGCCTGCCCCATCCTGCAGCGCACAAAGCCGCATGCCGCGGCGAGGCAAGTCCACGTCGCACATACTGCGCACCGCAGCATGCGACCGCGGCCCAGAGACTCGAATGACGGCCACACCGGCCTTGCCCTGCGCAGTGGCCAAAGCAAAAATGGTATCCATGAAAATACCCCGTGTGGACGCCCCGCGTCAGGTATTCATCGAGTCAAAGAAATCACTGTTAGACTTGGTCTGTTTCAGTTTTGAAATCAGGAACTCGATGGCATCGGTGGTACCCATCGGGTTCAGGATGCGTCGCAGCACAAAGGTCTTCTGCAAGTCGATCTTGTCGACCAGCAGGTCCTCTTTCCGGGTGCCGGATTTCAGAATGTCGATGGCCGGGAAGACGCGCTTGTCAGCGATCTTGCGATCCAGAACAATCTCGGAGTTGCCGGTGCCCTTGAATTCTTCAAAGATCACCTCGTCCATCCGGCTGCCAGTATCGATCAGCGCCGTGGCGATGATGGTCAGCGATCCGCCCTCTTCGATATTCCGCGCCGCACCAAAGAACCGCTTGGGCCGCTGCAGGGCATTGGCGTCCACACCGCCAGTCAGAACCTTGCCCGAAGACGGCACAACCGTATTGAATGCCCTACCAAGTCTTGTGATCGAGTCGAGAAGAATAACAACATCTCGCTTGTGTTCGACCAAACGCTTGGCTTTTTCGATCACCATTTCGCTGACCGCCACATGCCGCGTTGCCGGTTCATCAAAGGTCGAGGATACAACCTCGCCCTTGACCGAACGCTGCATGTCGGTGACTTCTTCGGGCCGCTCGTCGATCAGCAATACGATCAGATAACATTCCGGGTGATTTTTTTCGATCGAGTTGGCGATGTTCTGCAGGATCACCGTCTTGCCGGTACGCGGCGGTGCCACGATCAGAGATCGCTGGCCCTTGCCGATCGGCGCGACCAGATCGATGATGCGGGCCGTACGATCCTTGATCGTCGGATCCTCGACTTCCATGTTCAGACGCTCGTCCGGATACAGCGGCGTCAGGTTGTCAAACGCAATCTTGTGCCGGGCCTTTTCAGGATCTTCAAAATTGATTTTGGTGACATTGGTCAGCGCGAAATAGCGTTCATTCTCGTTCGGTGCCTGAATGACACCGTCAATGGTGTCACCAGTGCGCAGCGAATGCTGACGGATCATGTCAGGCGACACATATATATCGTCCGGTCCCGGCAGATAATTGGCCTCGGGTGAACGCAGAAAACCGAATCCGTCCTGCAGAACCTCGAGCACCCCGTCGCCGGATACTTCCCATCCCTCATCCGCGCGTTCGCGCAGAATCTGGAACATCATCTCGCCCTTGCGCATGGTCGACGCGTTTTCGATCTCAAGCTCTTCGGCCATGGCCAACAGGTCTTTCGGGCTTTTTGCCTTGAGATCGGAAAGGTTCAACTTTTCAACGGTCATGGAGATACTGCCTGTCTGCATCCGGTCGGTGCCGGCTGCGATCTATCGCTAACGGGAAATCGCCCTGCCCGGACGGGCTGGCTGACAGGGTCTTTAGCCAAGCCCCTGGAAAAAGTCAAATGATGATCAGAACCGAACCACCACCGACAGAACGATGACGACCATCAGTACTGTCGGCACCTCGTTCATCATGCGAAACTGCCGGCCGGTCCAGGTGTTGGTGCCGTTCAACAGATCCTTGCGCCGCCAGCCCAGCCAGTGATGGAACCAGGACATCACCAGAACCGCGCCGGCCTTGGTCCAGGGCCAGATCTCGCCCCAATCAACGATACCGGGGGTGAACACGAGACACAGACCGAACACCCAGGTTGCGACAAAGGCCGGATTCATGATCAGACGCAAAAGCTTGACTTCCATCATCTCAAAAACCGCCGCCATATCGCTGCTTTCCCCAGCCCGTTCGACATGGTGAACAAACAGCCGAGGCAGATAGAACAATCCTGCCATCCAGGCGATCACCGACATGATGTGAAACGCCTTGGTCCAAGGATATATCGAGATCAGAAAGTCAGTCATGTCGTCCCCGGGATCTGTGCCGGGCCTTCCTAATAAAAATATATGAAAGAAGAAAGGATGATGGTTTTGTAGGAAGCCGGGAAACCAGTGGATTATTGATTTGTACCTTGGGTTCTCCCCAGAAAACCCGAATGTTGGAAAGTTCCGCACAAACATTTGGGAGAAGAATATTTATTATTTATAAACAATGGGATAGCTAAATTTTTCAAGTGGTAATCCTGTGGAAAAATCGGGAAAAACTAAGACAGACGAGGGTTCAAGGCCAAATCAGACTTGTCCTTATCCCGTCTGTATGAAAGCGCCGGAAAAACCGCGAGATTGCGGTGGTCTGTGCGCACTTGCGCCACTGGGTAAAAACCCTACAAATCGTCCCGACCCATCCCCGATCTTGCGCACCCGGTTTTCCACATGTCTATCCCCGTGATCCTTGCCTCTGGTTCCCAGATTCGCGCCCAGCTGTTGTCGCAGGCTGATATCGATTTTCGGGTGCAGGTGCCGCGGGTGGACGAAAATATGATCAAATCCGCCCTGATCGCCGAAGGCGCTCCGCCCCGCGACATTGCGGATGCACTGGCCGAGATGAAAGCCCGAAAGATCAGCGACAGGAACCCCGGCGCGCTGGTGATCGGCTGCGATCAGGTACTTGAATTCCAGGGATCGCTGCTGTCCAAACCCGTGACCGCCGCAGAAGCGCTGGCGCAATTGACCGCAATGCGCGGGCATCGGCATAAACTGTTATCCGCTGCGGTGATCTATCAGGACAGCCAGCCCCTGTGGCGCCATGTCGGGCAGGTTCGCCTGCATATGCGCACGGCGACCGACGCCTATCTAAAGGGGTATGTCGCGCGCAACTGGGACAGTATTCGCCACGCGGTTGGCGGCTATAAGCTCGAAGAAGAGGGCGTGCGCCTGTTCTCGGCTATTGACGGAGACTACTTTAACGTTTTGGGTATGCCATTGCTGAACATTCTGAATTTTCTGGCGTTGCAGGGAGCGATTGAACATTGACGCAGGCACGAATTCCTTTGGCCGGGGTCATAGGCTCTCCGATCGCGCATTCCAGATCTCCGCAACTGCACCGGCATTGGCTGCTGACCTACGGAATTCGCGGCTACTATATCCCCATGGACGTCGCCCATGACGATCTGAAACAGGTGATCCGCGCCCTGCCCCGGATGGGTTTTGTCGGTGTCAACATTACCGTTCCTCACAAAGAGCGGGTAATGGAAATGGCCGATAAGGTCACGGATCGTGCCACGCTGATCGGTGCGGCCAATACGCTTATCTTTCGTGACGATGGCTCGATCCATGCGGACAACACGGATGGCTACGGCTTTATCGAGAACCTGCGCAGCGGGGCGCCGGACTGGGATGCCAAGGCCGGCCCGGCCGTTGCGCTGGGGGCCGGCGGCGCGGCACGGGCGGTGATTGCCTCGCTGTCCGATGCCGGGGTGCCGCAGATCATACTCAGCAACCGCACCCGGGCACGCGCCGAGCGGTTGCGCGACGATTTCGGCCAACGTGTGCGGGTGGTTGACTGGGTTCAGGCCGGCAATGTGCTGGAAGAGGCCGCCTTGGTGGTCAACACGACTTCGCTGGGCATGTCCGGCCAGCCCGAATTGCGGGTTCCGCTGGACGGGTTGCCGAAATCCGCAGTGGTCACGGATCTGGTCTATTCGCCCCTGAAAACCCATCTGCTGCAGGTCGCCGAGGACATGGGATGCACAACGGTGGACGGGTTGGGCATGCTGCTGCATCAGGCGGTGCCGGCCTTTGAACGCTGGTTCGGGTACCGCCCGACCGTCGACGAAGACACCCGCGCGGCGGCGCTGCGATGAGTTTTTGCCTGGGGCTGACCGGTTCCATCGGCATGGGCAAAAGCACCACGGCCGCGATGTTCGTGGACGAGGGCTGTGCCCTGTGGGACGCCGATGCGGCGGTGCATCGTCTCTATGCCAAGGGTGGCGCCGCGGTGGGTCCGCTGGGGCGGGAATTTCCCCAGGCGGTGCAGGACGGCGCGGTGGATCGTGGCGTGCTGAAGCAGATCATCGGCGCTGCTCCGGAGGCGCTGGCGCGGATTGAGGCGATCGTGCATCCCCTGGTGGCACAGGATCGGGCGCAGTTCCGGGATCAGGCCGGTTCCGACATCCTGGTCTTTGACATCCCGCTGCTATTTGAGACCGGCGGCGGCGCCGGAATGGATGCAGTGGCCTGCGTGTCGGCGCCGCCTGACATACAGGAAAGCCGGGTGCTGGACCGCGGCACCATGACCCGCGACCAGTTCCAGCTGATCCGGGACAAGCAGATGCCGGATGCGGAGAAACGGGCGCGATCCGATTTCGTGATCGTTACAGACACGCTGGACCACGCGCGCGAACAGGTTCAGGATATCGTCAGGCAGATCAGGGCACGGCAGGCGCATGCGTGAAATCGTACTGGATACGGAAACCACAGGATTCGACCCGCAATCCGGGGATCGGATCGTCGAGATTGGCGCGGTCGAGTTGAACAACCACGTTGCGACCGGACGCACCTATCACCAATACATCAACCCGGAACGGGCGATGCCGCAAGAGGCGTTCGAGGTGCACGGGCTGGGTGACGACTTTCTGCGCGACAAGCCGAAATTCGCTGAGATCGGGCAGGCATTTCTGGATTTTGTCGGCGAGTCAAAGCTGGTCATTCACAATGCCGCCTTTGACATGAAGTTTCTCAACGCCGAACTGGGCTGGATCCAGCTGCCGCAACTGCCCTGGGAACAGGCGATCGACACTTTGGCGATTGCGCGAAAACGCTTTCCCGGCTCGCCGGCCTCTCTGGACGCGCTGTGCCGGCGGTTCAACATCGACAATTCCTCGCGCACGCTGCACGGGGCGCTGCTGGACTCGGAAATCCTGGCCGAAGTCTATCTGGAACTGATCGGCGGTCGACAGCCCGACTTTGCGCTGTCGACCAGTGCCAGGGGGCGCAGCGAAACCGCCGGTACAGACTGGCGCCCTGCCCCGCGACCAACCCCGCTGCCGTCGCTGCTGACCGACGACGAACGCGCCGCGCACAAGGCCATTGTGGCCAAACTGGGCGATCAGGCCCTGTGGACGCGCGCCTGAGAAAGCAGGCACGGCGTCGGTTCAGGCATTGGCGGTCTGGCCGCCCTGCTCGCTTTGACGGCGGGCCAGTTCGGATCGGTAAAGCTGAACGAAATCAATGTTTTCCAGGTTCAGGGGCGGATAGCCACCGTCGCGGGTCACATCGCTGACGATGCGCCGCAGAAACGGGAACAGCATACGCGGGCATTCGATCAGAAGAAACGGGTGCAACTGCTCCTCGGGCACGCCCTCGATGTGAAACACGCCGCCATATTCGATCTCCATCAGGAACAGCTGGTCACGGCTTTCCTTGGCCTTGGAATCGATGTTCAGCTTGATCACAACGTCATATTGATGCGCGGTCGGGCGTTTCTGGGCGTCCAGATTGACCTGGATGCTGACATCCGGTTGCACCTCTCCCGACGCGCCCTTTTGTGCCATGACGTTTTCAAAGGACAGGTCGCGCACGAATTGCCCCAGGATGTTCATTTTGACCTGCGGAACCTGCTGGCCGCCATTTGCAGCCGCCGCGCCATTGTCGGACATGCGTTCACTCCTCATGCAAGATTTGCGGCTGCTTACCAGCTAGGTACCGGTAGCTCAATGCCGCTTGCCATCCTCGACCCACCCGGACGGGCCGGCATTCGGGTCGCGGGCTGGCGGGACTTCTTCGAATTCACCGTCTATGACGACGCCTTGGTCGTTGGGGTCGCGTTGGGGCCCCTGCCCCGGACCGTTTCGTTGCTCCGGCCCCATCTGGAAGTGATGGACTTTGACCCGGGCGCGCAGATATCGAAAGACCGCGGCTCGTACCGGTGGCATCAACAGGGCAAAACCGACCGCATCGGTGAAAAACCCGGGCGTCAGCAGCAGGGCGCCGGAAATCAGGATCATCGCACCATGCGCCAGTGGCTCGGTCGGATCGTTCAGCTCGGAAAACGACGCGCGCAACTGATTCATGGCCATCCGCCCCTGGGACCGGACCAGCCAGGTGCCCAGCACAGCCGTCAGGACAACCACGGCCAGGGTCGGCCACAACCCGATCAGGCCGCCGATCTGGATGAACAGGGCGATCTCGATCAGCGGAACCATAAGGAAGGCCAAAAACAGATACATTGCGGGTTTCCTTTCCCTTGCGCTGGACGGTGGACTTGACCCCGCCCGTCACCTACATAAGTCCCAAGGGCACAGCTTACAAAGCCCATCGTAGTCACGAGGTCCAAATGAATTCGCCCATCATCCAGCTTCTGGTGCTGGCAGGCATTGCCATCTTCCTGATCCTGCGCCTGAAAAGCGTCTTGGGCACGCGTGACGGTTTCGAAAAACCCACCTTGCCGAAAAAGCCGGAAAAAGCGGATCGTCAGGGATTCGAGGTGATCGAAGGCGGTCCGGATCGCGATATCACCGATCATGTCGAGGAAAACAGCAGCCAGGCGCAGGATCTGGCGGCGATGAAACGCGTCGAACCCGGCTTTTCCGTCACCCAGTTCGTTCAGGGCGCCCGTGGTGCCTATGAAATGATCGTCATGGGGTTCGAACGCGGCAATCTCGACGAAATCCAACCGTTCCTGGCCGAGGACGTGTTCGAGACTTTTGTCGATGTCGTCGCGGCCCGCGAAGATCAGGGCCTGACGATCGAGGCGGAATTTGTCGGCGTGCGGGAGACCGTGCTGCAGGACGTGCGGTTTGACAAGGACTCCAACAAGGCCGAGATCACCATGCGCTTTGTCGGCGAGCTGACTTCGGTCGTGCGCAACAAGGATGGCGAGATCGTCGAAGGCAGCCCGAGCCAGGTGAAACGGCAAAAAGACACCTGGACTTTTGCCCGCACCATGGGTGCGGACGATCCCAACTGGCTGCTTGTCGCCACGGACGCATGAGTGCAGCGCTGCGGGCGGCGGTCCTGGCCGGGTCGATGACCATGGTCGGCGGCGTTCAGGCGGACCCCAGTTATCAGATTCTGGATTTTTCAAACCTCGATGGTTGGGTCCAGGACGATCACGCGGCGGCGCTGTCAGTATTTCTGAACACTTGCGGCGATCTCGAGGATCCGGACTGGCAGTCCTTGTGCGCTCTGGCCGGGACACAGGTGCGGCGGCCTGACGGGGCGCGGCGGTTTTTCGAGTTGTTCTTTCGTCCGGTTCTGATCGAGGATGGCGCGGCGGCGCTGTTCACCGGCTATTTCGAGCCGGAACTGCAGGGCGCCCGTCAACCCGATGCGCGGTTTCGCTATCCGGTCTACCGGATGCCACAAGAGGCCCGAACGATCCGCCCATGGCTGACGCGGGAACAGATCCTTGGCGGCGATGTCATGCGGGGCCGTGGGCTGGAAATCGCCTGGGTCGATGATCCGGTCGAACTGTTCTTTCTGCAAATTCAGGGGTCTGGCAGAATTCGCCTGCCCAGTGGTCAGACCCTGCGTGTCGGTTATGGCGGCGCCAACGGCCAACCCTATCGTTCGATCGGGATGGAACTGGTGCGCCGGGGCGTGTTCGCGGCGCATCAGGTCAGTGCAGAGGTGATCAAGGCCTGGGTGCGCCGCAACCCCGAGGCCGGCCGCGATCTGCTGTTTCACAATCCGTCTTACGTCTTTTTCCGCGAGCTGCGGACTCTCAAGCCTGATCAGGGCCCGCTTGGGGCGATGAACCGGTCAGTGACGCCCTTGCGCAGCATCGCCGTCGACCCGGACCATACGCCGCTTGGCGCGCCGGTCTGGGTTGAAAAGGACGGCGCCAACCCGCTGCGCCGGCTGATGATTGCACAGGACACCGGATCGGCGATCAAGGGCGCGCAACGGGCTGATATCTTCTTTGGGACCGGAGACGCGGCCGGACAGGCCGCCGGGCGATTGCGGGATCCGGGCCGCATGGTGCTATTGCTGCCGATCCAGCGGGCCTATGCTTTGTTGCCGGATGGCGCCTGATGACCCGCCGTCGTCTGACCCCCGAAGAAATCGATCTGTGGCAACGGGTTGCCATTCAGGCCGAACGGTTGCACCCAAAGACGCAGACGACCCCGGCCCGGCCATTGCCGAAACCGAAGCCTGACAAACAGCCCATTCCCCGCGCGGCTCCGGGCCTGACGAAACCGGCGGCAGCCCGGCTGTTGACCCCCAAACCCACCGACACACGACCGCCCGCGGTGCAGATGGATCGCAAGGCGTTCGGGCGGATGAAACGCGGCAAGTTGGTACCGGAGGGCAGAATCGACCTGCACGGCATGACGCTGGATCGGGCGCATCCCGCCCTGACCCGCTTTGTCCTGACTTCGCAGACCGCAGGCCGCCGGTTGATTCTGGTGATTACCGGCAAGGGAAAAAAGGATGCCGATCACGGGATGATTCCGGTCCAGCGCGGCATTCTCAGGCGTAACGTGCCCTTGTGGCTGGCGATGCCTCCATTGGCACAGGCGGTGCTGCAGGTGACACCGGCACATATCAGCCACGGCGGCGACGGCGCCTTTTACGTTTACCTGCGCCGCCTTCGCTAGGACGTTATCTGTCGTTGCCACCGGTGCCCGGGGCCAGAACGATCTCGGTCGCGCCCTCGGCGCGGACATCAAGACCGGACAGAAGATTCTGCAAGGCCGGTTCTTCAGGACCAAAGGTGCGACTCACCGATTGTGCGCCCTTCAGCATGGCCAACAAGGCCGGCGATGTTGCCGGGATAAAATGACTCGAGCCGGCAGAGTCCGCAAAGGCCGTCGCGTCGATCACTTCGACCGGCAGATCGCGGATCTGGTCGATGCTGGACAGATTGCCCAGCCGCTGCGGACGATACGTACCGCGCAGACGGGACGAGATGTTCAGCACCTTGTCCTTGGACGAGACAAAGATGACGAAAGGCTTCGGAACAACCGACAGGCGCAGCATCTGGGCGCGGAACACCTCGACATCCAGATCGGGCGAGATCAGCACCACCCCGGCCAGATTTCGGGCCACCCAGCCGGGATCCTGGATGTCTATCTGCCGCAGTGTCTCCATCGTCAGAAAACTGCCCATGGAATGGGCCACCAGAACGATCCGGTCCACCCCTGCCGCTTTCACCTCACGGACCAGCGTTTCCAGCCCGTCGCGGGCAAACAGCGCGCTGTCGCCATCATAGGCATAGGCCAGCGGCTTGCCCCGGCTGGGCCAGGAATAGGCCATCAACAGACCGGGCATGTTGGTGTCATGTGCCACCTGGGCGGCCCGGAACGCGGTTTCGGCCTGAGTGGCGTTGAAACCATGCACGAAGATCGTGATGTCGCGCGCAGCGTCAGGCTGCGATCCCAGCGCCTGTTGCAACCGTGACCGGAACGCCTGGGCATCGGTGAAAACCTTGCGCCCGGCCATCGTGAATTGCTTGCGCGGATCGGGTCTGGCATAGCCGAAATCCAGTGTCCCGGGCTCATGGCCGGGGGGAATCGACACGGTCAGTTCCAGCCGCCGCAGGGTATCCGAGCGCCGGTAGCCGAATGTGCCATCGGCCTCGGGCAGCCGGCTGGTGGCGGCGAACACGGTGCGGTTGCTGCCGATCTGCAGGGCGACCGGTACGACCGGTGCCTGGCTGCGGTCGACACAGCCCGCAAACACAAGAAACACCGTCAAGGCCGAAAGAAAACGCATCACATGTTCCGCAGCCGCCCTGGCCACGCGGCCATCACAGAACGTATTGACTGATATCCGTGGATCGGGTCAAGGCGCCAAGATTGGCTTCGACAAAGGCTGCATCGACGGTAATGCTGTCTCCGCTCCGGTCCGGCGCGGTAAAGGACAGTTCCTCGAAAACCCGTTCCATCACGGTATAAAGCCTGCGCGCGCCGATATTTTCAACCGAGTGGTTCACATCTGCGGCGATCTTTGCCAGGGCCGCGATCCCGTCCTCGGTAAACCCGATCTCGACCTGCTCGGTGCCCATCAGCGCGGTATATTGCAGGGTCAGCGCATTGTCGGTTTCCGTCAGGATGCGCACGAAATCCCCTTCGGTCAGGGCACGCAACTCGACCCGGATCGGCAGGCGGCCCTGCAATTCGGGCAGCAGGTCGCTGGGCTTGGCGATGTGAAACGCGCCCGAGGCGATGAACAGGATATGGTCGGTCTTGACCGGTCCGTGCTTGGTGCTGACTGTCGTGCCTTCGATCAGAGGCAACAGATCGCGCTGTACGCCCTCGCGGCTGACATCGCCGCCGCGGGCATCCGAGCGGGCGCAGACCTTGTCGATCTCATCCAGAAACACGATGCCGTTCTGTTCGACCGAATCCAGCGCGGCGCGGGTCACGGTCTCGTCGTCCAGCAGCTTGTCGGCCTCTTCCCCGATCAGGATTTCATAGCTGTCGGCCACGGTCATCTTGCGCCGCACGGTGCGTCCGCCAAAGGCCTTGCCAAAGATATCGCCCAGATTCATCATCCCCATACTGCCGCCGGGCTGGCCGGGAATTTCCAGGTTCGACATGGGGTTGGACGTGTCGGCCAGGTCCAGTTCGATAACCGTATTGTCCAGTTCCCCCGATTTCAGTTTCTTGCGGAACATTTCGCGGGTGCCTTCGCGGGCATCGGTGCCGGCAATGGCAGAGATTACCCGCTCTTCGGCGGCCAGGTGGGCCTTGGCCTTGACGTCCTCGCGCATGTATTCGCGGGTCTGGGCAATGGCGCTGTCCACCAGGTCGCGCACGATCTGTTCGACGTCGCGGCCCACATAGCCGACCTCGGTGAACTTGGTGGCCTCGACCTTGATAAAGGGCGCGCGGGCCAGTTTCGCCAGCCGCCGGCTGATCTCGGTCTTGCCGACGCCGGTGGGGCCGATCATCAGAATGTTCTTGGGATAGACCTCGTCGCGCAGATCGTCGGACAGTTGCTTGCGGCGCCAGCGGTTGCGCAACGCCACGGCTACGGCGCGTTTTGCATCGTTCTGGCCGATGATGAACCGATCCAGTTCGCTGACGATTTCGCGGGGGGTGAGGTCTGTCATGTCAAATCCTTTTCCGGGGGAAAATCCTGGCTCCGGACGGACCGGGTTTTCGGAACTACTCAGCTGCCAATAGTTTCCACGGTCAGGTTGCCGTTGGTGTAGACGCAGATATCGGCGGCGATGGCCATGGCGTCGCGCGCCACCTGTTCCGCCGATCGGTCGCTGTCCATCATGCCGCGCGCCGCGGCCAGTGCGAAATTGCCGCCCGATCCGATGGCGGTGACGTCATGTTCCGGCTCCAGAACGTCGCCAGCGCCGGTGATGACAAAGATGTCGGTGCCGTCGGACACGATCAGCATCGCTTCGAGCTTTTGCAGGTATTTGTCGGTGCGCCAATCCTTGGCCAGTTCGACGCTGGCGCGGGCCAGTTGTCCGGGCGTCGCTTCCAGCTTGGTTTCCAGCCGTTCCAGCAGGGTGAAGGCATCTGCGGTCGAGCCGGCGAAACCCGCCACGACGTCAAAGCCGCCGGGCGACAGGCGGCGCACCTTGCGCGCCGTTCCCTTGATCACAGTCTGCCCCAGCGAGACCTGACCGTCGCCCGCAATGACCACCTGTCCGTCTTTCTTGACGCCGATGATCGTGGTGCCGTGCCAGCCGGGAAAACTGTCGTTGCTCATGGTCGGTCTCCTGTCGTTGGCTGCCTATATGGAGCGCGACCGGGCAGGGCACAAGACCGTGCCCCTGCGACATTCAACTGAGACGCCGCCAAAAAAAAGGGCGCCCGCATCGCGGACGCCCCGATTTCATCGAAACAGCCGTTTCAGATCGATTCGTCGATCCAGCTTTGCAGCGCCGCCTTGGGTTTTGCGCCGGCCATGTTGGACACGACTTGACCGTCCTTGAAGATGAACAGTGCCGGAATACCGCGCACGCCCATGGCAGCGGCGGAATTCGGGTTGCTGTCGACATCTACCTTGGCGATCTTGATCTTGCCCTCGTATTCCGCGGACAGTTCTTCCAGCGCCGGGCCGATCTGCTTGCAGGGGCCGCACCACTCGGCCCAGAAATCCACCACGACGGGGATATCGGAATTCTTGACTTCGGTGTCAAAGGTGGCGTCCGTGACGGCAACGGTGGACATATTCTGGCTCCTGAATAAAAGGCGTTGTTGGTGTAGGAATCTATGAATGCCGACCGCTGCCGTCAAGGCACGGCGAACGCAACAGAGACGCTGTCACAAGATCGTGCGGCAGGGACATCAACGTTGCGGTGCGGGTCCACAGGATCGCGGTGCGGATGCTCCGGTCTGGATAGATGCTGCCCAGCATCGCGGCATAGGCCCCCATCTGCCGCAAAAGGCCCTCGGGGCAGGTCGAGGCGTGATCCGGCACGGTGCGGTTGGTCTTGAAGTCGACGGCCAGCACCTGATCGGGGCGCACGATAAGCCGGTCAATGACGCCATGCATCCGGATGCCGCGAACATCCGCCGTGACCGGTACTTCGGCCAGGGATTCGGGTGAAAATACCGATGTCAAACCGGCACAGGACAGGACCTGACGGGCCTCGTCCACCAGCGCGGAACGCTCATTCGGGGGCACATCCGCCAGAATCCGTGCTGCCATGGCGGGCCACAGGCCGGAATCCTCTGCCGGCAGATATTCCAGCAACAGGTGGATGCGGTGGCCAAACAGTTTGGCGCTTTCCTCGTCCTGACCGGCATCGCCAGGCAACGCCTTGGCGCCACCCAGATCCTGCGAGGGGCTGAGCGTGGCCGGGGCAGGGCAGGCCATGGGTGCGATACGGTTCAGGTATTCCGGTACCGAGGTGCACGGCCGATTGTCAGACGCCAGTCGCTGCAGGGCGGGCGCGGTCCAATCGCCATGGCTCAGCCTCAGACCCGGCCCGTCCTCAAAGTCCTGTGTCACCGCGCCGGCCGCGATCAGCCCGGTCTCGACCCTGCGGTACCAACTGTCCTCGGCCCGCTCCAGATCGCCGGCTGCGGCGACGATCAACCATTTTTCAGCGCGGGTCAGAGCCACGTAGAGCAGGCGCAGCCGTTCGCTCATCTGCTTTGCGCGGGCCGCGTCGCGAACCTGCATCATCGCGTCGGGCATGTGATCGCTGTTCATCTTCCAAAGCGGCACGTCGCCGATCAGCATGATCTCTTCGTCGCGTGGCGGGTTGCGCGGGCCTGTGTCGGGCAGGATCACGATGGGCGATTCCAGCCCTTTGGCGCCATGAACGGTCATCACCCGCACCATGTCGCCGGCACTGCCCATCTGGCGTTTGATTTCCAGGTCGTCGGTTTCCATCCAGACCAGAAAACCGGTCAGGCTGGGAATTTCGGTCCGCTCATAGGCCAGCGCCTGCGACAGCAGCGCATTGATTCCATCCTCGGCTTCGGCTCCCAGCCGGCCCAGCAATCTGCGTCGGCCGCCATGTCGCGTCAGGATGCGTTCGATCAGATCATAGGGCCGCAGGAAATCGGTCTGGCCCAACAGATCCTCGAGCACGGACATGGTTTCGGGATATTCTGCGGCCCGGCTGCGCAGGGCGGGCCACAGGAACCGAGTGGTCCGGCGATGCGCCAGATCGAATAAGGCCTGTTCGCTCCACCCGAACAGCGGCGATTTCAGGACCGTCGCCAGGGCCAGGCTGTCCTCGGGGGTGGCCAGAAAGCTCAGCAGCGCCGCCAGGTCCTTGACCGCCAATTCAGCCCCGACCTTGAGCCGGTCGGCCCCGGCGATCGGCAGTTCCGCCGATTTGCAGGCACGGATGATCTCGGCGAACAGATCCGAGCGGCGCTGGACGAGAATCAGGAAATCACCAGGCGTGACCGGTCGGCGTAAAAAGCGGCCAGGCGCTGGGCCATCGACCGGAATGGTCTCGCCGTGCGCGATCATCGCCTTGATCGTTGTGGCGATGCGCTGGGCCAGAACCACGTTGTGATGCACCGGGCTGGGGCGATCCACCGGATCGATCCACGGGCGGTCTTCCGTGTCGGTGACCTTTTCGACCACCGGCCACAGATCGACCCGGCCAGGCAGGTCGGACTTGAAGGCGATATGCATCGAGTCCTTGCGAAACCCGGCTGCGGCCTGGCCGGCAAAAACCAGATCGACCAGTCGCAGGATCGCATCCGACGAGCGAAAGGAATAGTCCAGCGTCAGATCCTGCAGTCCCGGTCCCGCCCCGCCCAGCCGCCGTCCGAATTCGTTCTGCATCCGGTCAAAGGCCGCGGGATCGGCACCCTGAAAGGAATAGATCGACTGTTTCTTGTCGCCGACGACAAAAATCGTGCGCTGGGTATCGTTGCGCGCCCCGAGACCGCTGGTGAATTCCTGTGCCAGTTTTTCCACCACATCCCATTGCGCCGGGCTGGTGTCCTGGGCTTCGTCCACCAGTATGTGGTCGATGCCGCCATCCAGACGGTACAGCACCCATTGCGCCACCGAGGGATCGTTCAGCAACTGCCGCGCCTTCAGGATCAGATCATCGAAATCCAGCCAGCCCCGCAACTGTTTGCGGCGGGCATATTCCGGCAGAAAGGCGGCGGCAAATCCGTGCAGCGCCGCGGATTTCTGAACGCAGGCCAGGCCCAGCCGCAACGGTCGCGCATCCTGGACACGCAGCATCAGATCATTGACGGCGGGCATGATCCCGGGATGGTTCTTTTGCGTGCCCTTTGTCGGAACCGAGCCGATCTTTGCCGCAAAAGGGGTCTTGGCCCCGGAACCGAACAGAAAGGCGTTTTCCAGCAGCGGAAGGTCGGCCAGGGTCGGGACCCCAATTCCGGCCAGTTTTTCCGCCAGTTTCACGTCGTTGGTCGACCCAGTCCGCAGGGCTGCGCGAAACTCTGTCAGCAGGGTTTCTTCCTGTCCGTCGAACACCAGTCGTGTCAACGCGGCTTCGTCTAACCCGGCGGGCAGGTTCAGCCGGTCCAGCAGAGCAGCCCGGTCGCAGGGGGTCGAAAACGCTTCGCGCCGCTGCACCAGCGCCCGGGTCAGGGTTTCGAACCCGGTATCGGTGATATGCGCGGCGACGGCGTCGATCAGATGCGATTGTGGCCCGGTGGCCATGTCCTCGACGATCTCGGCCTGCAGCAACGCCGCGGCACGGTCTTCGATCTCGGTGAATTGCGGGCTGACCCGGGCCTCGAGTGGAAATCGCCGCAGCAGCGAGGCGCAAAACGAATGGATGGTCTGAATCTTCAGCCCGCCGGGGGCCTCGATGGCGCGGGCGAACAGGGTGCGCGCATGCGACAGCTGACGTGGGGCGATCTTGCTGGCCGCGCCCAGTTGCGTCAGCGTGTCGGTCAGGCGCGCATCGTCCAGCATCGCCCAGTCGCCCAGACGCCGGAACAGCCGGTTCTGCATCTCGCTGGCCGCGGCCTTGGTGTAGGTCAGGCACAGGATATGTTCGGGGCGCACCCCGTCCAGCAACAACCGGGCGACCCGGTCGGTCAGAACCCGCGTCTTGCCCGAGCCGGCATTGGCCGCCAGCCAGGTCGACGCGTCGGGGCGCGCCGCCTGTACCTGACGTTCTGTGGCATCATCGCGCGCGTTCATGTCAGACCCTCGGGCTGCGGAGTTGCCGCGCGATCCCATTCGCCAAAGCGCGCAAGATGGTCATAGTCGCCGACATCCGAATCCTGTCGCAGCATTCGTCTTGAGGTGAACCCCTGTTCAGGGTCGAAATAGGCACTGATCAGACATTGCAGATCGGCCAGAACCTTGGCCGCCGGCTCTGTGTCCAGCGGAGCCGCGACATCGGGTCCGACCGAGCCGACGCGCAGGAACCGGGCTGCCGCGACCGGCGCGGCGGGCAACCCCCGAAATCCGCCCGCTTCGGCGATGGCGGCCTCGATCAGCAACTGTTTGTCGAACCGGGCCTGTTCCGGCTGGGTCGGGGGTTTGCCGGTCTTGTAGTCGTAAATGTGCAGCGCGCCGACGTCATCCCGGTCAATCCGGTCAGCCTGGCCTGTCAGCACAAAGCCCGGCGGTTGCAGGCGGTATTCCAGCGCCGCCTCGAACGCCACAGGTGTGGCCTTTGCCCGGCGGGCGGCCTCGCTCTGCAAAAAGCCATCGGCGATATGCGCCAGCCGCGCCAACCACAACCGCCGCGCTGCGGGCCAGGGCACCGATGCCTCCAGCGCCTGACCGGACATCTGCAGAAATGCTGACCGGGTCAGCTGATCCGGGTGCCGCAGGCTGTTGCGGATGAAATCTTCGAGAAAGGCGTGCACGGCGGTGCCACGCAACATCGCATCCGGGGTCTTGACCAGAGGGTCGAGCGGTTTCAGCCGCAACACGTGTTTGGCATAGATCGCATAGGGATCGCGGATCAGCCGCTTGATCTCGGTCACCGACAGGCGCATCGGTCGGGCGGCCACTGGTGGCCGCGGCGAGGGACGGGGTGCTGCCGCCAGATCGGGCCCGTCATCCAGACCGGCCGCCCAATCCAGCCAGACCGCGCCGCGCGCCCGCATTCCGGACAGGGCTTCCGGTCCGTGCTGATCGGGCAACCCGTTCAACAGGTTCAGCATCCGGTTCAGCCAGCGCGACGGGACGGTTTCGGCATCGTCGGACCGTTCCGAACGGGTCAGCCAGACTTCGGGGGCACAGGCGGCCTGTTGGAAATCATGCGCCGCCAGCCCGATCCGGCGTTCCGGCAACAACAGGCCCGCGGCATCGCGCAGCGTGCGGTTCAGCCAGGGATCGGCACCGGGACTTTCCGGCCAGCTGCCTTCGTTTAGACCGCCCAAAATCATCAGATCGGCACCCTGAACCCGCGCTTCGAGCGTGCCCCAGATCATGATCCGGTCGTGCGGTGCGTCGCGGTCGCGCACCTGTTCGCCGGCCAGCAGCGCACCCAGAAGATCGGCGAAATCGCGGGCGGACATGGTGCCGCCATGTTCAGCCTCGGCGGTCAGCGCATCCAGCACGGCCAGGGCCTTTTGCCCGGCGTTTTTGTCCCAAAGCGCGCCGCTGCCCGCGCGGCTGCTGCCGGCGGACAGGGTTTCGGCGGTGCGGCGCAGACGCTCGGTCCATTGCGACAGCGGCAATCTGTCCGGCGTGTCCTGATCGCAGACTCCGGCGCACAGCCAGTACGTCCAGTCCGGCGGCGGCGGGTTTTTCAGTCCGGCGCAAATAACGGCCAGCGCCTTGGCCGATGGAAAGGGTGGACCGTTGCGGCGCAGATGCAACTCCAGATCGCGGCTGTGCAGCATATGCGTGTTGCGCGCGTCGCCCGAATGACAAAGCGGATGCTTGAGCAGCGTCATCAGCATGTCGCCGGTCAGGCGGTGTGTGAACAACCCGGCGACATGGCGCAAGAACCGGCCCGGCGGTGACAGCTGCAACGGCAGGCCGGCGCTGTCATCGGGCAGGATGCGCCAGCGATCCAGTGCCGCGGCGACCTGACGGGTCAGCATTCGATCCGGTGTGATCAGTGCCGCCGTTTGCCCGGTTTCCGCCGCCTGACGCAGTCGCAGGGCGATGGCCAGCGCCTCGCTCCGTGGATCGGGCGCCTGCACCAGCGTCATCGCCGCGGTTGCCTGTTGCAGATCGCTCAGGTCCGGACCCTCGGCCAGCCAGGCATCGGTGACCGGCGCCGGGCGCAGCGCCAGCGAGATCATCCGGTTACGGGCGGGCGAGGGGGGCGGTGCATCGCTCCAGCGCCGGATCTGGTCGGGTTCGACATCCAGCGCCTGCATCAGCCGCTTGAACCGGAATTGCGGATGATCCTCGGCATGCAGCGCCTTGTCCATGCCCGACCAGACCTGCGGCGGCTGGTCGAAATCATAGCCGGGCAGAACAACCGCCCCCTGTGGCAGCCGGGCCACTGCCTGCATCAACAGCGCGGTGGTGCCCCGTGATCCGGTCGAGCCGGCCAGCAGAACAGGCCCGTCAGGCGGATTGGCCTGCCAGCGCCTGATCAGCAACAGAACCGCCTGCCGCATACGTGCCTGAACGTCCAGCGCCTGGCCGTCCTGAGCCTGGACGTAGCGCCGGGCAATTTCGAAAAACCGTTGCGCGCGGGCCCAATGGCCGGACATGTCGCTGACATCCAGGTTCTGGATTTCCTCGGGCGCGACGCCCTCTCCCTGCATTTCGTCCAGCAGTTCGGCAAGACTGTCGGCCAGGGAATGCACCGATGACCGGGCCGCAAGGTCGGGTTCGCGATCCAGCAGATGACCGATCAGCTGCGCCAGTTGCAGGCGCCGCCGCAACGGCGAGATCGGCTCGGGCAGTGCAGTCAGCCGCGGGTCGTCGACGATATCGCCCAGCGGGCTGACGCGCGGCAGCAGCCCGGCCGGACCGGCGTCAAACAGGTGACGGAGGCGGCGGGCCATGCGGCTGGTGTTGACGATCAGCTGAACCCGCGCCAGACGCTCGGGTGCCTGACCTTCCAGCCGTTGTGTCAACCCACGGATCAGCTCGCGCGGGAAATCCACACCCGGCGGCAGCGCAAAGACGCGTGGGGTTGGCGAGCGTTCAAACATGCCTGTTCCGCAGCAGATCTTCGGCTAGCCCGATGCCCTCTGGACGGCCGACATCGCACCATTTGCCGGGATAGGACAGGGCAAACAGGCGGTGCTGCCGCAGCATCAGGTCCCACAGGCGGTTCAGCGAAAAGGCGGCGCTGTCGATTTCGGCCAGTCGCTCGGTCTTGATGATCTGCACCCCGCCATAGACCCAACCCGGGCCGCGTGTGATGCGTCCGTCTGTTGCCAGCGTGAAATCGCCGGACCCGGCATGCCCGACGGTGGATGCGACCGGCACGCAGACCAGCAAGCCGTCCATGCGATCCGGTTGCCAACGCCGTTGCAGCAGACGCAGCGGGTTCGGCCCGGCCCAGATGGCATCGGTGTTCATGGTGTAGACCGGACCCGGCCCCAGCAGCGGCAAGGCGGCCTTGAGACCGCCGCCGGTTTCCAGGATGTCTGGCTGTTCCGGGGACAGCAACACCCCCAGCGGGCGCAGGTGCCGGTCCATCTGATCGGCCCTGTAATGCGTGTTTGCGACGATTCTGGCAGGGGAAATGTCGCGCACCAGGTCCAGCGTGTGGTCGATCAGGGTGCGTTCCGCGACCTTGATCAGCGGCTTGGGCCGGTCGCGCGTCAACTCTGCCATCCGGGTGCCGAATCCGGCGGCAAACAGCATGACCGCCTCGGGGGACTGCTTCATGATCGCTTCAGCTTTTGCAGGGTTTCCGGGTCAGGCGGTGGCAGCGCCTGTTGCAGCAGGCCAGCCACCGGTGTCAGTGCCGGATGCTGCAAGTCGCGCGTCAGATGTGCCCAGACCCGCGGGATCAAATCGACGTAGTGCGGTTTGCCATAGGCCCGCGCCAATCGCGCGAACACGCCCAGAATGCGCAGGTTGCGCTGCACGCCCAGCGCGGCGTAGGCGACTTCAAAAGCGTCACGGTCCAGACCGGTTTCGGCCAGATAGCGGGTGATCATCTCGGTCTCGATCCGGGGCGCCACATCGCGGCGGGCATCCTGCAGCAGAGACACCAGATCATAGGCCGGATGACCGGACATCGCATCCTGAAAGTCCAACAGACCGACCCGCGCGACGCCCTGGCGATGGGGCAGCCACAACAGATTCTCGGCGTGGTAATCGCGCTGTATCAGTACCGAATTCATTGGTGTCAGCCCGTCCAGGACGGTTTCGAACGTGTCGCGAAAGGCGGATTCAGGACCGTTGTCACCCGTGATCGCCCGGCGGTACTGGGTCAGGGCCAGCGCCGCAAGGTCGGTCATTACCGCGGTGTTATACGCGGCCAGAGGCGGCAGATCGGCCCGGTGCAGGACCAACAGCACATCGGTTGCCGCGGCATATAGATCTGGTTCCAGACCGGGCTGTGCGGGGATTACGCGCGCGAATAGATCGTCGCCGAGATCCTCGATCAGCAGAAAGCCGTGGGGCACGTCCTCGGCCAGGATTTCCGGCGCGCTGAGACCCAGGGCGGTCAGGTGCCGCGCGATGCGCAGAAACGGGCGCACGTCCTCGCCGCGCTCGGGAGGGGCGTCCATCAGAACGGCGGTTTTCAAAGACACCGGGTCGGTCAGCCGTTCATAGCGCCGGTTCGAGGCATCCCCGGCCAGCGGTGCCCGGCGCGCATTTGCCCAATCGGTGGTGGCGAGAAACGAACGGGCCAGATTCTTGCGATCAGGCATTCTGCATCTGCTCCAGTTTCCCGTCCCATTTTCGGTCCTGCCATTGCAGGTGGATCCGCCGGGTATCGTCGCTGTGCGGATCGGTTTCAAAGGTCAGCTGCAGGGCCGCGTCCGGCGCCAGCGGACCCAGTTTTTCCGGCCATTCGACCAGGCAGATCGCGGTTTCGAAGGCTTCGGTCAACCCAAGTTCCTCGATCTCGTCCGGTGTGTTGAGGCGATAAAGATCAGCATGCCACAGCGCGCCGCACCGCGTGTCATAAGTCTGGACCAGCGTATAGGTGGGCGACGGCACATCCTCGGGTTCGGCCAGCAGCGACTGGATTAGGTGGCGGGCGAAATGGGTCTTGCCGGCGCCGATCGGACCTTGCAGCAATAGACAGTCGCCGGGCGCCAGTCGCGCGCCCAGCGCCGCTGCGAAACCGGCGGTTTCTTCGGGGGAACGACTGGTCAGGATGCGGCGGGCCGGGATCATGGCGGCACAATGCCGATGCCAGAGATTGGCCGCAAGCGAGATTGTCAGTCGGCGGTCAGTGCCGGCGTATTCTGCGCCATGCGCGGGTTTTCCACCGTCGGGCGGGTGAAATTGATCATCGTCGCGCCGCTCTGGATCGGGTGAACGCTGCAGATCAGCGGCTCGCCCGAGGAAAGCGCTACCTTGGCCCACCATTCGGCGCGATTGTCCTGTGATGTGACGAAATCACGGACATCGCCCCAGACCGGGGTTGCCTGGCATTGTTCCTGCCAACTGCGGATGGCGTCCAGAATGCCCGTTTGGGCAAAGCATTTTTCCGGGTCGACCTTCCACAGCGCGTGATAGGCGGCGTTGGAAAAGGTCAGGTTGCCTTCGATCGAAAACACCGCGATGGCGTCGTCCAGCCGGTCAAAGATCGCCTGGCCCAGTTCCAGATCCGACCGGAACCGGCGGGTCAGGGTGATTTCGGCGGTGATATCCTCGAACAGAAAGGCCACGGCGCCATCGGGATGTGGACGGCCGCTGACCGAATAGACCGAGCCCGAGGGCAGGGACCAGGTTTCCTGATACCGGCCATCGGCGGCGGCGGCCACCAGATCGGCCATCTGGTCGCGCCAGCTGCCATAGTTCTTGGGTTCCGGCATCATCTGCTGATCGCGCAGCCGGTCAAAAAAGGTCAGCAGCGGTGGCCGTGCGCTGAGAAAATCGGCCGGTAGGGCGGTCAGATCGATAAGGGCGGGATTAAACAGAACCAGCTGGCGGTTCCGGTCAAAGATCGCAAGACCGGTCGACAGCTGGGCAAAGGTCTTGGCCAGCGTCTGTACGAAATTGCGCTGGGCCTGTTCGGCATCGACGACCGCGTTGATATCGACGCCATAGATCAGGGTGCCGCTGTCATATTGCACGATGGTCACATCAAACCAGAGTTTCTTGCCGCTTTCGGGCATCGTCAGGCTGCGCCGCGCCTTCTTGGTCGGGATCGGTATTTCATAGGCGGCGCTGAACAATGCGGTATCCGGGCCGGGAGAGTGGCCCAGAACGGTTTCGCACAGGGTTTCATAGGCCTTGTTGTACCAGATCACTTCGCCCTTGTCGCTGACGCGCCAGACCGGGTAATGGGCGTTGTTCACCGCCAGACGCAGGGTCTCCAGCTCGTGAAACGAGGCCGACAGGATTTTGGCCGCCTCGGGAGTCGGACGTTCCGATTCCGCGCGCTGGCGCAGCTGAACCCGGGTGATGCCGTCGATCCATTCGCAGATCACCTCGGTCGAGTCGCGGTGGTCCGGTGCCGGTGCGATGATCCGACCGGCGGTCTGCACCTGGGCGTTGTCCTTTGGGAAGGTTGGGTAACCGGCGGACAGTTCGGCATGCAGATCGGACCATTCATAGGTGCCCTCCGGGTGACCGATCAGATCGCGCGCCAGTCTGGTGGCATCGACCAGATCTGATCCGTCAAAAATCCAGGTCGCATCCTTGCCCGCGTCCAACCCGCCGGACTGGCGTCCCGGGCGGGGCGCCAGCAGAAACACCGCCGCCATGGCGGTGATCATGCAGATCGCTGTCAGCACGAACCAGTCTGTCACCGCAAATTCCTGCATGACGCAGCCTTTCCCTGTAGAGCCGGCCGCAGCTTGCGCCGCAATTGGTTAATGCGGCCTTAACTCTTAACGGAACGGGTTGTCGCAGATCAGATCTCGATAGGTTGATTCAGCCCGATCGGCACCGCGTTTTCACCCGAAAGCGCGTCGATCTTCCGGCGCGGCCAGACCACCTCGACAATTGCGCCACGCCGGTCCTTGATCTGCATCTCCGAATAATACGGGTCGGATCCGTTGGCAAAACTCAGTTCTGCACCGGAACGTTCAAGCAGGGTCTTGGCGATGAACAATCCCAGCCCCATTCCTTCGTATTCGGGCCGTTCCTTGCGGTCGGATTCGGTGCGGCGCCGGCGCACGAACGGATCGCCGATCCGGCCGATCATCTGGGGCGGAAACCCCCGGCCATCATCCAGAATTCGAATCGAGATCACATCATCCGTCCAGGTGGATTCGATCCAGACATTGGCGCGGGCGAAATCGACGGCGTTCTGGATCAGGTTGCGCAGACCGTGGATGATTTCGGGCTTTCGCAGGACCGAGGGTTGCGGCCCGCCATTGGCCAGACCGGCGCCCTCTTCGAAATGCAGGGTCTTGCCCCGGTACATATGCGGCTCGGCGGCTTCGTTGATCACGGTGCTCAGGGGTGCCTGACGCAGATGCAGATCATCCTTGCCAGCGCGGCCCATGTTCCGCAGGATATCCCGGCAGCGGTCGGCCTGCTGGCTGATCAGCTCGGCATCCTCGCGCAGATCGGGGTGCTTTTCCAGTTCCTCGACCAGTTCGGAACTGGCCAGTTTGATCGTCGCCAACGGCGTGCCCAGTTCGTGCGCCGCAGCGGCAACGACCCCGCCCAGATCAGTCAGTTTCTGTTCACGGGACAAGGCCAACTGCGTCGCCGCCAAGGCATCGTTCATCGACCGCATCTCGGAACTGATCCGCCGAGAATAAGCCCCCATGAAGATGACGGCAATGATGATCGCAGCCCAGTTGCCAAAGACAAAGACGTCCTCCAGCTTCAGAATCTCACCCTGTTCCGTGCGCAAGGGCAGGTGAAATTGGGCCATCAGGGTCACCAGCACGATCGTGGTGCATCCCATCAACATGGTCGAGCGCAGCCCCATCACGCTGGCGGAAATCGTCACTGGACCCAGCAGCAACAGTGAAAACGGGTTGTGCAGCCCGCCCGCGAGATACAGCAGAAAGGCAAGCTGCAGCAGGTCGAACATCACCATCAGAAAGTTTTCGGTTTCCGACAGGCGCTTGTTTTCCGGAAACACAAAGGTCGCCACGAGATTGGTGATGACCAGAACGCCGATGGCCATGTAACACAGGCCCAGTTCCAGCTGCAGATGATACATGCGCTGGGCCAGGGTGATCGCGGTCAGCTGCCCGGCAATGGCGAACCAGCGCAACAGGATCAGCGTACGCAGGCGAATCCAGTTGCTGCGCGACTGTCCGTGCAAGAGGCCCATGTCAAATTCGTTCATCCGCATTCCAACCCGGTTGCAACGGCTGACCCACTTGATAGGAGTCCCGGCCAGAACGTCAACCATGCTCATCACCCGGAGTGCCCGTACCATGATCCGCCTTTATGCCGCTGCCGCTGCCGTCGTTCTCGCCGCCCTGATCGGTGGTGTTTGGCTGGTTACCGCGCGGTCGTCATCGGACGATCGGTTTGCGCAATGTCGTACCAGCAAGATCGCTGGCGGCGGCGATCAGATCGGCGGACCGTTCGAGCTGGTCAACGCCAAGGGTGATACGGTGACGGACAAGGATGTCTTGACCGGACCGTCGCTGATCTATTTCGGGTATACTTTCTGCCCGGATGTCTGCCCGCTGGACACGGCGCGCAACGCCGAAACCGTTGATATTCTTGAGCAACGTGGCCAGATGGTGACACCGGTGTTCATCTCGATCGACCCGAAACGCGACACACCGCAGGCGGTGGGCGAATTCGCCGCCAACCTGCACGAGCGGATGATCGGGCTGACCGGTTCGGCGGAACAGGTCAAGGCGGCCAGCAAGGCCTACAAGACCTATTTCAAGGCGCATCCCGCCGAGGACGAATTCTATCTCGTGGACCACTCGACATTCAGCTATCTGGTCCTGCCGGATCATGGTTTCGTCGAGTTTTTCCGGCGGGACATCGCGCCCGAAGAGATGGCGGACACGATCGGCTGTTTTCTGGAAAACAGTTGACGGCTTCACCATACGTCAACGGCAGGTTTGACCTTTCACTCAGCGTTGTTAATACTCGCGCGACAACACAATAATAACAGCGCTTTCGTGGAGGACTGCATGGCCGAGCCAGCATTGCAAGAGATCGGACCCGACAAATCCATGCTGCTGGTGGATGACGACGAACCCTTTCTGAGGCGTTTGGCCAAAGCCATGGAAAAGCGCGGGTTCGAGATCGAGACCGCGTCGTCTGTCGCGGCCGGTCGTGCGATCGCCACCGCCCGGCCGCCGGCCTATGCCGTGGTCGATCTGCGGCTCGAGGATGGCAACGGACTGGATGTGGTCGAGGTGCTGCGCGAAAAGCGGCCCGACAGCCGGGTCGTGGTGCTGACCGGATATGGCGCCATCGCCACCGCCGTGGCCGCGGTCAAGATCGGCGCCACCGATTATTTGTCCAAACCCGCAGACGCCACCGACATCACCCATGCGTTGCTGGCCAAGCCGGACGAGTTGCCGCCGCCGCCGGAAAACCCGATGAGCGCGGACCGCGTGCGCTGGGAACATATCCAGCGCGTCTATGAGCTGTGCGACCGCAATGTCAGCGAGACCGCGCGGCGGCTGAACATGCATCGGCGCACGCTGCAGCGGATCCTGGCCAAGCGCAGCCCGCGCTAACTCCGCCTTATCCCAGCTGTTGCAGCAGGGCTTCGTGCCGCAGGGTATAGGCCCGGCGCACCTCGACCGGCGGGCGCAGGCAGATGTCCAGATCGGCAATCATGGTCTTGTCGGGCTTGCCAAAGAATTTGTTGGCCTCGGTTTCCGAGAAGCCGGCGATGCGGGTCGCTTCCATCCAGGCGCTGATCCGGTCGGCGCGTTTGATCTGGCGTTTGACCATGGCCGGCAGGCTGGCGGGCAGGCCAAAGCGGATATGAATCGCCGAGGCCAGCCGGATCTCAAGATCGCCATAGCCCGGACCGACGGCGGTCTTGACCGGCGATATCATGTCGCCAATCACATATTCCGGGGCGTCGTGCAGCAGCGCCGCCAGACGCCAGCGCGGCGGTGCCTTGGGCGCGATGCGGCCGAACAGCTCTTCGACCAGCAGCGAATGTTCGGCGACCGAATAGGCAAAATCACCGTGGGTCTGTCCGTTCCAGCGGGCCACGAATGCCAGGCCGTGGGCGATGTCCTCGATCTCGATATCCAGCGGCGTCGGATCCAGCAGATCCAGCCGGCGGCCGGACAGCATGCGCTGCCAGGCGCGGGGTTGTTGGGCCATGCGGCGCTTCCTTTTCTTGACGGCCTCTTGCAGGCGCGCCGTACATCCCACGAACACGTTCCGCGGGAAACCGCTTTTTGCCGCGGGGACGGAGTCGCGGGCAAGATTTCCCGGCCGTGCCGCGGCGTTCTCCGGGGCGTTGAGAATGCCAGGTGAACCTGCTAGGTGGCGCCAAAGTTTCACAAAGGGTGCCCGAATGGCTCAGGATTACATCGTCAAAGACATCAGCCTTGCCGGCTATGGCCGCAAGGAACTGAACATCGCCGAAACCGAAATGCCCGGCCTGATGGCGTTGCGCGAGGAATATGGCGACAGCAAGCCGCTGCAGGGCGCGCGCATCGCCGGCAGCCTGCACATGACGATTCAGACCGCGGTTCTGATCGAAACCCTGGTGCATCTGGGGGCCCAGGTGCGCTGGGCGTCCTGCAACATCTTTTCGACCCAGGATCACGCCGCAGCAGCCATTGCCGCCGGTGGCACGCCGGTCTTTGCCGTCAAGGGCGAGACGCTGGCGGAATACTGGGACTATGCCGATCGCATTTTTGATTTCGAAGAGGGCGGCGCCAACATGATCCTGGACGATGGCGGCGACGCGACGCTGTATATCCTGATGGGCGCCCGCGTCGAAGAGGGCGAAGAAGACCTGATCGCCGTCCCCACCAGTGAAGAGGAAGAGGCGCTGTTTGCCCAGATCCGCAAGCGTATCGCCGCCAATCCCGGCTGGTTCGTCAAGCAGCGCCACATGATCCAGGGCGTGACCGAGGAAACCACCACCGGGGTGCACCGCCTGTACCAGATGATGGAAAAGGGCCACCTGCCGTTCCCGGCGATCAACGTCAATGACAGCGTGACCAAGTCGAAATTCGACAACAAGTACGGCTGCAAGGAATCTCTGGTCGACGGTATCCGCCGTGCCACCGACACGATGATGGCCGGCAAGGTCGCGGTGGTCTGCGGCTATGGCGATGTCGGCAAGGGCAGTGCCGCCAGCCTCAGCGGCGCCGGCGCGCGGGTCAAGGTGACCGAGGTCGACCCGATCTGTGCGCTGCAGGCGGCGATGGACGGGTTCGAAGTGACCACGCTGGAAGACTGCCTGAGCAGTGCCGACATCTTTATCACCACCACCGGCAACAAGGACGTGATCCGCATCGAGCATATGCGCGAGATGAAGGACATGGCAATCGTTGGCAATATCGGCCATTTCGACAACGAAATTCAGGTGGCACAGCTGAAGAACCACAAATGGACCAACATCAAGGACCAGGTGGACATGATCGAGATGCCCTCGGGCAGCCGCATCATCCTGTTGTCCGAGGGGCGTCTGTTGAACCTGGGCAATGCGACGGGCCATCCGTCCTTTGTGATGTCCGCCAGCTTTACCAACCAGACGCTGGCGCAGATCGAATTGTGGACCAAGGGCGACGACTATCAGAACGAGGTCTATGTCCTGCCCAAACATCTGGATGAAAAAGTCGCGCGCCTGCATCTGGACCGGATCGGCGTGAAACTGTCATCGCTGAGCCCTGAACAGGCCGCCTATATCGGCGTGTCACCCGAGGGTCCGTTCAAACCGGAACACTACCGCTATTGATCGTACCGGCTTTACGATTTGCCAATGCAGCGCCCCTGTCAGACAGGGGCGCTTTTTTTTGGGCCCATATCCTTAACCAGGTGTGTGAAAAAAGCAAAAGCCCCAAGGGCTTGCGCCGATGGGGCTTTACAGCACCTACCTGACGCTCGCGTTCGCGTCGTCGGCCAGTGGCCCTTGGCAGGGTCTAACCACGGATGCCGCGTCAGCGCCGCCACGATTTCAGAATAATAGCAGGCATCTATTCTGCCAAAGAAGGAAGGCCAAGACATGCTGGCACACCGTTGCCGGCATTTTGCCTTTTTCGAGAGGCCCATGAACATATTCACGAGCGAAATTGCGAAATGCTGCGGGTTTCACAATTGCAGAGAATCCGCCGACGACACCGGCGCCGGAATTTTCCCCTTTGTCAGATTTGACCGCCCCGGTAACCTTTGAGATGGCGGAAAAAGCCGTCAATTTCTGATGTGGGAGCTATTAATGGGTAAACGGGATGATCTGATCGCGCAATATGCCGACGATCTCAGGAACAAATGCGGCGTGACGCCGGACATGGACCTCTTGACCAAGGTGACTATCGGTTGCGGACCGGCAATCTACAACGCTGATGGTTCCACTGTCGCCGGATCGCAACCATCCGAGCTGGAAACCGTCAAAAAGAACTTTCTGATCAAGAAACTGGGCCTCAGCGACGGACCCGATCTGATGGATGCGATCAACAAGGTTATCGAAACCTACGGAAAATCCGAACGCAACAAGTATCGGGCGGTGGTCTATTACATGCTGACCAAGCATTTCGACAAGGAGTCAGTCTACCGCTGAGCCGGTCCGGAGTGTGCCGGACATGCCCGACCGACCGGTCAGGCGCATATCATTTGACACATATCGTCGGTGCTTTGAGTTTGCCAGATGGGTTCGCAATGCGCTAGAAACCAGAGACGGCCAGGACGGTCGTGACCTGAGTTTTCGAGACGCGTGTGGTGAGTAGGTAACACGCGGGGTGAGAGGGAGGGTCCAGATGCGTCCGGACCCTCCCGATTTGTTTCAGACCTTTTGTGTATCCAAGCAAACGTGAAACACCGTCAAATCAGAACAACACCAGCACCAGACCCATCGCGGCACAGCCCAGCGTGGCATAGCCGCCGTCGATTGCCGTCAACCTGACCGGACGCCCGCCATAGAGATTGTTGATGGCGATCCACGGGGTGATGAAAAAGCAGCCGATCCCGGCGCCCGCAACCATCCCCGCCATCATCGTGTCGATACCGCTCAGCGCAAAGACGTGACGCATCATGCCGGCCACAACCAATTGCAGTGCAAATGTCGCGGCATACAGGATGGGGCTCTGACCCCCCTTGGGCTGCCCGGTTTCGTCGCGCTCAACACCCGACGCCTGCATCCAGGGTTCCGCCAGGGCCATGTACCAGACCGCCCCTAGGGCAAAGGACACCAGCGCGGCGGCAATCACGTTGATCAGTTCCATCTTTGCTCTCCGGCTCGGTCTTTTTGGCGAGTCTGACGGATCAGGTCAGGTGGATCAATCCGGTTCCGTTTGCCCCATTTCGCAAACGATCCGCCATTCGCGGTCGGTGACCGGTTGCACGGACAGGCGGGAATTTTTGACAAGCACCATGTCCTGCAGCCGTTCGTCAGATTTTATCTGGTCCAGCGTCACGGGCTGAACGAACGGGCGCACCGCCTTGATGTCCACGCAATCCCAACGGTCGTCATCGGTGGTGCTGTCCGGATGGGACTCGGCGCATACCTCGACGATGCCGACGATTTTGCGATCCTTTTGCGACAGGTAAAAGAAACCGCGATCCCCCAGTTTCATTTCCCGCATGAAATTGCGCGCCTGGTAATTGCGCACGCCGTCCCATTCCTCGCCGGCCTCGCCGCGGGCCTCCTGCTCTTCCCAGCTCCAGGTCGAGGCCTCGGATTTGAACAGCCAGAACGCCATCAGCCGACGACCTTTTTCCAGGCGATCAGCTCGACCCCGGCAAACAGGCCGGCCTTGGCATAGGGATCGCCATCGGCCCAGGCCCGGGCCGCCGCCATATCGGCGACATCCAGTATCAGCAGCGAACCGACCATCTGCTGCTGATCGTCCAGCAGCGGCCCGGCCTGCGCCACAACCCCGGTTTCCTCGATATAGGCCAGATGGGCGGCGCGGTTGTCCAGCCGGGTCTGCAGGGCGTCGGGCTTGTCGCGGGCGATCAGGGCATACAACATGTCATTCCTCCTTGAGCGGACGCGCCAGCAATTGCGCCATCGCGTCATGAATCGTCAGATCGTGGTCCAGCAGGCCGACCACGGCCTGGGTGATCGGCATTTCCAGATCGAGAGCGCGGGATCGGGCCGCAGCGGCCCGTGCGGTGGCGGCGCCCTCGACGGTGATGGTCGGGTCAAAGCTCTTGCCCTGTCCCAGCGACAGCCCCAGGCGATAGTTGCGCGACTGTTCCGAGGTACAGGTCAGCACCAGGTCGCCGAACCCGCACAGGCCCGCCAGCGTTTCGGGCCTGGCCCCCAACGCGATAGCCATGCGCTGAATTTCGGCATTGCCCCGGGTCATCAGGGCGGCCCGGGCGCTGTCGCCCAGTCCGGCGCCCGCGACCGCACCACAGGCAATGGCCATCACGTTCTTGAGCGCGCCGCCCAGTTCGGCGCCGATCACATCGGCGGTTCGATACAGCCGCAGGTTGGCGGTGGTCAGCTGGTGTTGCAGAGACCTTGCCAGGTCGCGGTCCTCGCAGGCCAGGGTTAACGCCGTGGGCAGGCCGCGTGCGATGTCATGGGCAAAGCTGGGTCCGGTCAGCAGGGCCTTTCGGGTGCCCGGCAAGACCGTCGATATCACTTCGATGGGGCCGACACCGCTGTTCAGTTCGATACCCTTGCAACAGGCCACAAGCACCCGGTCCGTCAACGCCTCGGCATGGGCCGCGAGCACGTTGCGCAACTGTTGCATCGGCACTGCTATCAGCAGCGTTCCGTTTTGTGCAACACGGTCAAAATCCGATGTCGCCGTCAGGTTTTGCGGCAGTTTCACACCCGGCAATCGTGCGGTGTTCTCGCGCTTTTCCTCCATTGTACGCACCTGGTCCGTGGACCGCGCCCACAGCTGGACCGGGCCGTTATCCGCCAATGATATTGCGAGAGCGGTGCCAAAGGCGCCGGATCCGATCACGCCAACGCTCATGCCTTTGCGCCTTTCTTGCCGCCGCCCAACAGGCTGGGGCTGGTCCGGTCCAGCGGCCAGCGCGGCCGTGCGGACAGTTGCATGTCATCATGGTCACCGCTGCGAAAGCGCTCGATCCCGGCATGGGCGATCATTGCCGCGTTGTCGGTGCATAGCGCCAGAGGCGGTGCCAGAAACCGTGCCCCGGCTGCGTCGCAGACCGATTGCAACGCTGTGCGGATGGTTCGGTTGGCGGCCACACCGCCGGCCACCGCAACCGTGGGCTGAAGCGGTGCATCCTGCATATAGATCCGCAGGGCACGCGCGGTCTTTTCCGCCAGCACGTCGGCCACGGCCTGTTGAAACCCGGCGCAGAGATCCGCGCGGTCTTGCCGGGTCAGGCCGCCCTTTTCGGCAACAATCCTGTCGCGCAGCCGCAGCAAGGCTGTTTTCAGCCCGGAAAAGGACAGATTGCAATCCGGACGATCCAGCAAGGGGCGCGGAAAGGCGAACCGGTCCGGATCGCCTCCGCTTGCGGTGTCTTCGACCGACGGGCCGCCCGGTTGCGGCAGCCCCAACAGGCGGGCGGTCTTGTCAAACGCTTCGCCAGGGGCATCGTCGATGGTGCCGCCCAGCCGGATAAAGTCATCGGGACCGTTGGCGATCAGGACCTGGCAATGACCACCCGACACAAGCAGCATCAGATAGGGAAAGGCGATGCCATCGGTCAGGCGCGGGGTCAAGGCGTGGCCGGCGAGATGATTGATGCCGATCAGGGGCAGACCGGTGGCGGCGCAAAGCCCCTTGGCGCACATGACACCGGACAGCACGCCGCCGATCAGGCCGGGTCCGGCCGTGACCGCCACGGCATCGATGTCGCCAAGGCTCAGCGATGCCGTTTCCAGCGCCTGTTTCACGCACAGGTCCAGCTTTTCCGCATGGGCACGAGCCGCCAGTTCCGGCACGACACCGCCATATGGGCCATGCAGCTCGGTCTGGCCGTACACGATCGAAGACAGGATCCGGACCGCATCCTGCCCGGTCTGGCGCACCACCGCGGCAGCGGTATCGTCGCAGCTGCTTTCCAAACCCAATATGGTGACTGTCTGCGCCATATGCCCGACTGTTTCATGCTGTTCCGTCGCGGGGTATCACCCTATGCTTTCGCAAACAATCCCGGTGCGATGGATGACCATGCCGACTCCGATCCTGCTGATGACCCGACCGCGCAATGCCTCTGACCGGTTCCTGTCAGTCCTGCCAAACGACGTGAGCGCGCGTATCACGATTTGCCATGCACCGCTGATCCGCATTCAGCCGTTGGGTGGCGATATCGATCTGGCCGGGGTGGCTGGTGTGATCTTTAGCTCGGCCAACGGGGTTGCCGCGGCCGCGGCTCAAAGCGAACGGCGGGACCTGCCGGCCTATTGTGTCGGAGGCGCCACGACGAAGGCCGCGCAGCAGGCCGGCTGGTCCGCCCGGATGCTGGGAGCCACCGCCGATGCCCTGGTGGCAGCACTGTCGCAGGCGGCGGTGCCCGGCCCATTGCTGCACCTGACAGGCGTACACACGCGGGGCAACGTCGCCCAAAGGTTGACAAATGCGGGTCTCTCCACACGCCGCCAACCTGTCTATGACCAGCAATTGTTGCCGTTTTCCGAGCCGGTAAAGGCGCTGGTTGGCGGGTCGCAGCCGGTGATTGCGCCAATATTCTCACCACGAACCGCGCGACATTTTGTCGGGCAATGTCCGAAAATTGCACATCTTTATCTGATCGCTATCAGCCCGGCGGCCGCCAAGCCCTTGTCTAACATGCCCTGTTCGGCCTTGAACGTCGCCGTGCGACCGGACGCGGCGGCCATGGCCGCGCAGGTCGAAAACATGGTGAACCATCTGTGCCGGGTTGAGAGTAGCCGAGGCGCACAGTAACATCCCGCGGATCCGGATGTTGATTAAATTGAGAATCAAAGGGGTAGTGCAAGGTGGCTGACAGCAAAAAGTCCGGAAAGGACAATAACGCCGACCGCGGGGACGAAACACCGAACCCGACCGGAACCTCGGAGGCCGATGACCTGTCGCCAAAAACCGCCGACCTGAACCCGGAGGCAACGGACAGTAGCGGTACAGAACCCCTTGTCCTGACCGAGGCCGCGATTGATCCACTTTCCGAAGCCGAAGCCGAAGCCGAAGCCGAAGCCGAAGCCGATCCTGTCGCCGCACCCTGGGCAAATGCCAATGATGGGGACCAAACCCGGGCGGACACCGGGGTCGATCCTATACCGACCACGGCAAAATCCGGCGAGGCCGGGCAGGTGCAACAGGTCGTGGAAAAACGCGGCGGTTTTGGGGCTGCCCTGCTGGGTGGCCTGATCGCCGCCAGCCTCGGGTTCTTTGCGGCCCGGTCCGATGCGCTGAACCCGATTTTGCCGGATTTCCTGAAGTCGGCAGATTTTTCCCAGGACATTGCGGACCTGAAATCCGACCTTTCCGCGCAGGCAAGCAGCCTGACGGAGTTGAACAGTTCGGTGGCGGCAATCGAAATTCCCGATCTGGCCCCGGTCGATGCGGCGCTGGCGCAACTGACGGCCAATACGGCTCCGCTGTCTGAATCTCTGGCGGCCCAAGAGGCTCGTCTGGCCGAGGTCGCCGATCTGCTGGCCAACATGGACGCGCGGTTGACCGATGTCGAAAAACGCCCGATCGACGAGGGCGTGTCGGACGCGGCGATCGCGGCCTATGAACGCGAACTGGCTGCCTTGCAGGCGGCCATGGCAACTCAACGGGCCGAAGTCGAGGATCTGATCGCGAACGCGCGCCAGATCAAGGCCGAAGCGGTCGAGCTGCGGGAAAACGCCGATGCTGCGGCGAAACAGGCGGCAAACCGGGCGATACTGGCGCAACTGCGCGCGGCGCTGGATGCTGGTGAGCCTTATCAGTCTTGGCTGGATACCCTGACCGACGGCGGTGTCGAAATTCCGGCCGATCTGGCAGCACCCGCCCAGGACGGGGTGGCGACCCTGACGGCGCTTAGCGCCGCCTTTCCGCCGACGGCCCGCACGGCATTGGCCGCCGCGCGCGAACAAAAGGATGCAACCCGCGACGTTCAGTCGTTCCTGGAACGGCATCTGGGTGCCCGTTCGGTCGAGCCGCGCGACGGCGATGACCCAGATGCGGTGCTGTCCCGGGCCGAAGCCGCGGTGATCCAGGGCCGCTTGTCCGATGCGCTGGACGAGATCGCCACGCTGCCCGAACCGGCCCAGATGGAAATGGCCAACTGGGTGGAGCAGGCCAAAACCCGTCTCGCCACCGTGAAAGCTGCCGATGCCTTGGCCGCAAGCCTGAACACCAACTGAAGGACCTGCCATGTTGTGGTCACTTATCAAGATCCTCGTTTTTGTCACGATCATCGCGTTGCTTGCGCTTGGGGCGGGATACCTGATGGAATCCAAAGGCGGGGTGCAGATCACGCTCGCGGGCACAGAATACACGCTGGGGCCGCTGCAATCGGCAATCGCAGCAATGGTTCTGGTGGTTCTGGTCTGGCTGGGATTGAAACTGCTCAGCCTGCTTGTGGCGACGTTGAGATTCCTGAATGGCGATGAAACCGCCTTGTCGCGTTATTTCGACCGAAATCGTGAACGCAAGGGGTTCCAGGCCCTGTCCGACGGCATGCTGGCGCTGGCTTCGGGCGAGGGCAAGCTGGCCATGTCCAAGGCCGCCAAGGCGGAAAAATACCTGCAGAAGCCCGAGTTGACGAATCTGCTGACGGCGCAGGCGGCGGAACTGACCGGTGACACGCGCAAGGCTGCGGAGACTTACAAACAGCTGATCCAGAATGACACGACGCGGTTCGTCGGCGTGCGCGGAATCCTGAAACAGAAGCTGGCCGAGGGCGACACCGAAACGGCGCGCAAGCTGGCGGAAAAGGCCTTTGCGCTGAAACCGCGGCACGAAGAGACTCAGGATGTCCTGCTGAAATTGCAGGCGCAGGCGCACGACTGGGCCGGGGCGCGCAACACACTGAACGCAAAATTGAAATCCGGCGCTCTGCCGCGCAACGTCTATACCCGGCGCGAGGCGGTTCTGGCTTTGTCCGAAGCTCAGGATGTGATCGATGAGGGTGCCAGCATCGAAACCCGCGAACAGGCAATCCAGGCCAACAAGCTGTCTCCTGATCTGGTGCCGGCGGCAGCTATGGCGGCGCGATCCTATATCGCAAAGGGCAAACCGGGCAAAGCTGTTCGGGTGCTGAAAAAGGCCTGGATGGCACAACCGCACCCGGACCTGGCGGCGGCCTTTGCCGAAATTGAACCGGATGAGACCCCACAACAGCGGATCAAGCGGTTCGCGGCCCTGACCAGCATCCAGCCCCGGCATCAGGAAACCAGGCTGGTTCTGGCCGAACTGAACATCGTCGCCGAGGATTTCCCCGAAGCCCGCCGAGCCCTGAGCGAACTGGTCGAATCCGGTGGAGACGCCCGGGCTCTGACCCTGATGGCGGCAGTCGAACGCGGCGAGGGTGCGCCCGACGCGGTCGTGCAGGGCTGGCTGACAAAGGCGCTGAACGCGCCGCGCGGCCCGCAATGGGTTTGCCAATCCTGTCACCACATTCACGCGGCTTGGGCACCGGTCTGCGAGGAATGCGAAAGCTTTGATACGCTGGAATGGCGGACTCCGCAAGCCTCTGAAATCGGCAGCGCCACCGGGGTTCACATGCTGCCACTGATCGCCGGCAAAACCGAGGACGCGCCCGCTGATCTGCCGGACGAGGCAGCAGCCGATCTGATCGACGCAACCGTGACCGAGACGGATGCCGACACAGTCTCGCCCGAGGTGTCCAAAAAGGTGGTCGAACCCGAGGTGCAAAAAGCCCCCGGCTGATACCGCGCTGATTTTAGGGTGGGTTTGCGTGGCACCGTCCCTCGGGACAGTGCCGCGCCGGTCAGACCACGACTTTCAGTCGCTCTTGTTCACCGACTCCGAACACGCGTTTGTACCGGGCGATCTGATCTGACGGTCCCATTGCCTTTTCCGGGTTGTCCGACAGTTTCACCGTCGGCCTGCCATTGGCGGCAACCGCCTTGCAGACCAGCGAAAACGGTGCCAGCCCGTCATCCGGCACCAGGCCGCGGAAATCATTGGTCAGCAGGGTGCCCCAGCCAAAGGACACATTGGTTCGGCCGGCGAATTGTCCGTGCAACTCGATGATCTTGTCCACGTCCAGACCGTCGGAAAAGATCACCCGCTTGGTGGTGGGGTCCTCTCCACGGGCGCGCCACCAGTCGATCGCGGTTTCCGCACCCTTGGCCGGATCGCCGCTGTCGATGCGAATGCCGGTCCATCCGGCCAGCCAGTCCGGGGCATTTTCCAGGAAACCGCTGGTGCCATAAGTGTCGGGCAGGATGATTCTCAGATTTCCTTCATGCTCTTCGTGCCAGTCCGACAGCACCTCGTAGGGTGCGCGCGCCAGGGCCGCGTCATCCTTGGCCAGCGCGGCATAGACCATGGGCAATTCATGGGCATTGGTGCCAATCGCCTCGACCTCCCGGCGCATGGCGATCAGGCAGTTCGAGGTGCCGGTGAATTTCGGGCCCAGCCCCTCGCTCAGGGCCTGAACGCACCAGTCCTGCCACAGGAAAGAATGCCGCCGCCGGGTTCCGAAATCGGCGATTCCCATTTTCTCCAGCGGTCGCAGGCGCTCGACCTTTTCCCAGACGCGGGTCATCGCGCGTGCATAGAGCACCTGCAATTCGAACCGCCCCATGTCGTTCAGCACCGAGCGACCGCGCAGTTCCATCAACACGGCCAAGGCCGGAATTTCCCACAGCATGACCTCGGGCCAGGTGCCTTCAAAGGTCAGTTCGTACTGGTCGCCCCGACGTTCCAGATGATAGGCGGGCAGGTGCAGGTTTTCGAACCATTCCATGAAATCCGGGCGGAACATCTGCCGCTTGCCGTAAAAGGTGTTGCCGCGCAGCCAGGTGCTTTCGCCGCGGCTGAGCGACAGCGAGCGGATATGATCCAGTTGTTCGCGCAGCTCGCCCTCGTCGATCAGCCGGGCCAGCGGAACATGACGGGACCGGTTGATCAGTGAAAACGTGACCTGGGTATCGGGCCTGTTGCGGAATACCGATTGGCACATCAGCAGTTTGTAAAAATCCGTGTCGATCAGGGATCGCACGATCGGATCGATCTTCCACTTGTGGTTATAGACGCGAGTTGCGATGTCCACAGGCGACTCCTTGGCTTTTCCCTGTTAGATCAAGGGGCCGTGCATAAGTCCAGAACCCACGTGCCCGGGGTCAGAGTTGCACGCCAGCGTCGCGCATTGCCGTCATTGCCGCTGCCAGGGATCCGTCCAGATCAATGGCCCGGCAGGCATCCAGCGCCACCGAGACCGTAAACCCCAGGCGTGCCGCGTCGACCGCCGAATAGTGCACGCAGAAATCTGTTGCCAGCCCGGCCAGGGTCAGTTGCCGGATTCCGCGGCTGTGCAGATAGCCCTCCAGCCCTGTCGGCGTGGTCCGGTCATTTTCGAAAAAGGCCGAATAGCTGTCGATTTCCGGACGAAACCCCTTGCGCAATATCAGGTCGCCATCGGTCCGCAGATCGGGGTGAAAAGCGGCACCCGTGCTGCCCTGTACACAATGATCGGGCCACAGGATCTGGGCGCCATAGGGCATGTCGATCATGTCATAGGGCGCCTTGCCCGCATGCGATGTGGCAAACGAGCCATGCCCCGCCGGGTGCCAGTCCTGGGTCAGAATCACCGTGTCGAACCGGGGCATCATGTCGTTGATCGCCGGGACCACGGCATCGCCATCCGGCACCGCCAGTGCGCCGCCCGGGCAGAAATCGTTCTGCACATCGATCACGATCAGGGCATGGCTCATGGCAATTCTCCTCGCTTTCGGCCCCTTCATGCCTAGGCATGCCGTTGCGGCGCGTCAATGCAGGCCCTTGATTGGCCGCACCTTGCGGTCTAGATCGGCGCGCATGTATACAATCGCCGCCCTCTATCATTTCACCCGTTTTGCCGCGCCTGCCGATATACGGGCGGGCCTGTTGGATCTGTGCACGGCGCAGGGCGTCAAGGGCACGCTGCTGCTGGCGTCCGAGGGGATTAACGGCACGATCGCCGGATCGCGCGCCGGCATCGATGCGGTGCTGGCGCATATTCGTGCGCTGCCGGGCTGCAGCGATCTGGTCTGGAAGGAATCCACCAGTTCACATGCGCCATTCGGCAAGATGAAGGTGCGGCTGAAGAAAGAAATCGTGACCATGGGTCAGCCGAATGTCGATCCCACCGCACGGGTGGGGCATTATGTCGAACCGCAGGAATGGAACGCGCTGATCCAGAGTCCGGATGTCGCGGTGATCGACACTCGCAACGACTACGAGGTCGCGATCGGCACGTTTGACGGTTCGGTCGATCCCAAGACCCGTTCTTTTCGCGAGTTCCCGGCTTGGTGGGCAGCCAATCGCGAGCGTTTTCACAACAAGCGCATCGCGATGTTCTGCACTGGTGGAATTCGCTGCGAGAAATCCACCAATTACCTGCTGAGCCAGGGGGTCGAGGATGTCTATCACCTCAAGGGAGGCATTCTGAAATATCTCGAAGAGGTTCCGGCTGAAGACAGCACCTGGAGCGGTGAATGTTTCGTGTTCGACAACCGCGTCAGCGTCGGTCACGGTTTGGCCGAAGGTCCGCATGAGCTGTGCCATGGATGCCGGCGGCCGATCCTGCCGGCGGACAGGGACAGGCCGGAATTCGAGGCGGGCGTGTCCTGTCATCACTGCATCGCGGAAACCTCACAGGCCGACAAGGCACGCTTTCGCGAACGGCAACGCCAGATCCGCCTGGCCCGGACCCGGGGCGAAACGCATCTTGGCGGCATGGAATAAATCGATCCGGCCTGCGGCCGGTCCTTGTGCGTCGCTGGACCTCAGGTCGCCGCGACCCGTGGTGCGCGCGGACGGGACCGCAGCAACAGCATCAGCATGATCGCGATGTTGGCGCCGTTCCAGGCGATGCCGTTCAGGAAGGCCATGCGATAGCTGCCGGTCAGGTCATAGATCCAGCCGGACATCCATCCGCCAAGCGCCATGCCGACAATGGTCATCATCAGAACGAACCCGACTCGCGTTCCCGCTTCTTTTGCCGGCATGTATTCGCGGACTACCAGTGCATAGCTGGGGACGATGCCGCCCTGTGATAGTCCAAAGATCGCACTGACGACATAGAGTGAGACCATGCCGTCATAGGGCAGATACAGAAACAATGCGATGCATTGCAGCACCGATCCGATCAACAGGGTCGCCACGCCACCCAACCGGTCGGCGACCAGACCCGAAATCAACCGGCTGACGACTCCGCCCAGCAGCATCAGCGACAGCATTTCCGATCCGACCGCAGGCCCATAGCCCAGACCGACGCAGTAGGCGACGATATGCACTTGCGGCATGGACATCGCCACGCAGCAGGCAATGCCTGCCAGGCCCAGTATGTACTGCAGCGCGCGGGGTGAGAAGCCGGTGCCGCGGGTTCGCTTTTCGGAAACGGCTTCGGCCAACCCATGCGCCTGCAGCGGCAACTTGCGGCGCAGAGAAAAGGACAGGGGAATCAGTGTGGTCAATGTGATCAGGGCAAGTGCCAGATAGACTTGACGCCAGCCGCCATCGGCCAGCATGTCCGACAACAGCATTGGCCAGATGGACCCGGACAGGTAGTTGCCGCTTGCGACAAGCGCGACAGCGATGCCGCGCCGTTTCAGGAACCAGTGTGATATGTCAGCGATCAGCGGCCCGAATCCGACGGCCGTGCCCAGCCCCAGAAGCAGGTGTGCAATTGACAGACCGATCATTCCAGGAGCGAGAGCCGACAGTACATAACCCAGCACGATGCTCGTCGAGGCAATATTCAGTGCAACAGTGATGCCGACACGGTCGACCACTCGCCCGATCAGAAAGTTACCCGCGGCAAAGCCGATCATCGTCAAGGTATAGGGCAGGGCGGCCTCGGCCCGTCCGACGCCGAATTCGGTTTCGATGGCCGGTAAAACAACGATGACGGCCCACATGCCGACATTGGCCACCATCGCGATCGCCAGTGTGATGCTCAAACGCAGCCAGGAATACCGGCTGTCATGAATGTCGAGATCGGTCATAGCCGCAGCCTAGTCACCCGAATCTAGATTTCGCCGCATGGGGTTCGCTGTTTTCTCTGGCCGAACCTTTTGACGGAAGCGCTGCGCCGCTCGGCCGCGCCGGGCGCCAAGGGAAGGACGGGTTGCTCGCGGTCGAGGGCCCGGATTTGGGATTTTCCGTCCACACAATACGATAGCCCGGTTCGGCGGTGACAGGTACAGCCCGACGATGTCCTGAACCTTGTCCCCAAAGAGCGGATCGGTGGATAGCTTGAACGTCTCGCTGCGATGTGGTCGCAATCCGAACGCAGTCCAAATCCGCCGGATCGTCGTGTGCGACAGGCCCGTTGCCGCCGCCATCGAGCGGATCGACCAATGGGTCGCATCCCCGGGGCTGGAGTTCAGCGTGCGCTCGATGACCTCGGCGACTGGCTCATCCGACACGGTGCGTGGGCGACCGGGGCGGTATTCGTCGGTGAGGCCTTCGATCCGATCCCGTACAAACCGCCTGCGCCATGTGCCGACCGTGTGCGCATGCACGCCAAGCTGTGCCGCCACTTCCTTGCCGGGCAAACCTTCGGCGCACAACAGGATCATCCGACAGCGGTCTGATAGAGACCGTGGTGCCTGGTGCCGCCGAACCTGACCTTCGAGAAATCGGCGCTCTTGGTCGCTCGGCACCACCGCATCCGCAACCCGCCCAACCATCGCAACACCTCCTGAACCTCGGTCCAGAAAATGATACGAATTACAGCTCCAGATGACTAGGCCCGTCAAACCACCCTGCTGCGCGGCGCGTTCGGCCAGATAGGCGGGTTCCAGCAAGCCCAGGATTTGCCCGACGGTCAGCGCCCCGGACCAGGGTGGCCCCATACCGCAGATGTCATGGGCGCGTTCGCGCATGCCATAAATCGCCGGATCGACCTGGGACAGCCCCCGGGATTTCCGGGCGCCTCTGTCACCGCCCGCACGATATCGCCGGCCACCGGGCCGCTGTAAGTTCCCGGCTGCCCCTGATCCACCGGGATGCGCAGGGTATCGGCATAGTCCGGGTTGCGCAGGATGTCCTGGGCCAGCAGCGGCGCCTCGTCGGGCAGGACATAGGCGGCCGCGAACAGCCAGGCACAGCGGACGGCGCCCCAGCAAGGCTCAGGTCAGCGCATAGCGCGCCATTTCGTGATAGACCGCACCGTCCGGGTGCAACTCGGAACGCATCAGCGCGATGGCCGATACCGGAAAGGCCGGGACCGAGAAACCGGCCTCGACCGCCAGGAACTGTTGCAGGCGCTGCGCCGCAGCCGGGCTGGCCCGCACCCGGGCCAGCGTCACATGCGGATGGAACCGCCGGCGCGGCAGCAGGATTCCGGCGCGCCGGACCGCCCCCAGAACCTGACGGCGCAATTCGTCCAGCGCCGCGGTTGGCACCGCCTGGGCAAAGACCAGGCGCGGTCGGTCGCCGCCGTAGCAGCCCAGACCGGACAGGTCCAGGATCAGGGCGGTCAGAGGCAACGCCGCCAACTCCTCGTGCAGCGCCTCGAGCACCTGCACCGGTTGATCGTCCAGAAAAGCCAGCGTCAGATGCAGGTTGGCCCGCGGCACGATCCGCCCCACCGGCAGCCGCGTCTGCACCTGCGTCAGCGCGTCGGTCGCCGCCTCGGGCAGGGCGATGGCGACAAAAGCGCGCAACGCCCTTACAGCATGGCAGGAACGACCTGATCCGGTGGCCGGTGGCCGTCTTCGAAGGTCTTGATATTGATGATCACCTTTTCGCCCATCTCGATCCGCCCTTCCAGCGTCGCCGACCCCATATGCGGCAACAGGACCACGTTGGGCAACTCGCGCAGGCGCGGGTTCACCTGGGTGCCGTGCTCGTAGACATCCAGCCCAGCCCCGGCCAGTTCGCCCGCGCGCAGCATCCGGGTCAGGGCGTTTTCGTCGATCACCTCGCCACGGCTGGTGTTGATGACCACCGCCGTGGGTTTCAGCAGCTTCAGCCGCCGCGCGTTCAGCAGGTGAAACGTGCTGGGAGTCGAGGGGCAGTTGACCGAGATCACATCCATGCGCGACACCATCTGGTCCAGACTGTCCCAATAGGTGGCACCGTATTGTTCCTCGACCTCGGGCCGCAAACGTTTGCGGTTGTGATAATGCACCTGCATGCCAAAGGCGACGGCGCGGCGGGCGACGGCCTGCCCGATACTGCCCATGCCCAGAATGCCCAGACGCCGGCCGCCGACGCGGCCGCCCAACAGCGCAGTGGGCGCCCAGCCCTGCCATTCGCCCTTTTGCATCACGGCCAGGCCTTCGGGGATGCGCCGGGTCACCGCCAGCAGCAGCGCCATGGTCATGTCGGCGGTGTCATCGGTCAGAACACCGGGCGTGTTGCTGACCAGAATGCCGCGCTGTCGCGCGGTGGCAACGTCGATATGGTCGACCCCGGCGCCGTAATTGGCGATCAGTTTCAGGCGCCCGCCGGCCTGCGCGATCAGGCGCGCGTCGATCTCGTCGGTCACGGTCGGCACCAGCACATCGGCCCCGCGCATGAGCTCGGCCAGTTCGCTGCGACCCAGCGGCGTGTCGTCGTCGCGCAACCGGACATTGAACAACTCACTCAGACGGGTTTCAACCTCATCCGGCAACCGTCGCGTAACAACAACACTCAGACGTTCTCTTGGCACTCTGGCTCTCCCACCACTTTTCAAATCAGCTCGCGGGCTGCATGGTGACGCAGGAACAGGCGGGGCACAAGAACCCCCGGGTGGAAAAACCGTCGCGCATGCACGGACGTAACAGGCACACTGGCAGTGACAGGTTCGGGATCAGTTTGGCAGCATCTTTTGGCGGCGTGCCTGGCCGCCTGTCTGTTGGTCGGGACGGCCGCCGCGCAGGTCGCGCCCAAACGCGGACCGGTGACGAATTTGCCGATGCCGCGCTATGTCTCGATGAAGGCCAGCGAGGGCAATGTCCGCCGTGGCCCGTCCCTGACCCACCGCATCGACTGGGTGTTCAAACGCCGCGACATGCCGCTGCAGATCACCGCCGAATTCGGTCACTGGCGTCGGGTCCAGGACCGCGACGGCGCCGGCGGATGGGTGCATTACGCGCTGTTGTCAGGCGTGCGCACGGTGCTTGTGGAAAAGGACATGCTGCCGGTCCATGCCCGCCCCGATCCGCAATCGCCGGTCAACGCAGCCTTTGAACTGGGCGTGGTGGCGCGGCTGGGAAAATGTCTGGACGACTGGTGCCGCATCAGCGCCGGCGGGTATCGCGGCTGGGCGGAAAAACGGCACCTGTGGGGCGTATTGCCCGACGAGCTTCGCGACTAAGCCCGCCCCAGCCGGCGCCTCTGACTCCCAACCGATATCAGGCCGTCGCGTCCGAGGCGGCCCTGCGATCTGCGCCGGCCCGTTCCCGCCGGTCCGCGCCCTTCTGAACCGGTGTGGCAAAGGTCAACGCGACGCGCAGCCCGGGGCGGTTGTCGCTCAGCACAAGCTTGGCGTCGTGCAGCCGCGCCACCACCGCAACCAGGCTCAGCCCCAGCCCGCTGCCGGGGGTCATGCGGCTGCGGTCCAGCCGATAGAGCCGCTGCAGCACGTTTTCGGTCTCGGCCGCCGGAATGCCCGGCCCGTCATCGGCGACGCTCAGCACCACGGCGTCCGAGTGACGCGCCAGTTGCAGCGTCACGGTCGTGCCCGCCGGGGTGTGACGCAGCGCGTTTTCGACCAGGTTGGCCAGCAATTGCAGCAACAGGTTGCGATCCCCCGCGACCTGAAACCCGCCTTCGCCGATATCCGCGCACAGGCGGTGTTCGGTCTCGCTGGCTGCCGGCTCATACAGTTCGATGCAGGTCATCACCACCGCGGCCAGATCGACGCTGGCAAAGCGCGACCGGGGCGTGCCGGATTCGATCTGAGCGATCTGCAGCAGCGCGCCAAAGACCGACACGATGCCGTCCAGTTCGCGGCGGGCCCGGTCCACCAGATCGCCTGCCGGACTGTCCGGCTCGGTCTGCTGCGCCAGATCCTGCAGGTGAACCGCGACGCGCTGGATCGGGGTTTTCAGGTCATGGGCGATATCCGAGGACACCTGACGGATCGCCGCGACCGAGCTTTGCTGGGCCTGCGCCATCTGGTCGATCTTTGCAGCGATCTCTGCCAGATCGCCGGACCAATCGGGGACCGGCCCGACCCGCGCCTGCAGATCGCCTGACGTCAGCCGGTCCAGCGTGCCGCCGATGGCGGCGACGTTACGCGCGCTGCGGCGCGCCAGGAACAGCCCGCCGGTCAGTGCGATCAGGATGGTCGGCCCCAGACTGAGCATCAGGATGTTCAGGAAACCGCGGCGCAATGCCTGGATGTCCGAGAGGTTGCGGGCGACGGTCAGCTGACCGCCATACAGCGCCGTTGTCAGGGCCAGATACTGCCCCTGCAATGTCGGGCTCTGCTCGGACAGCGAGAGGAAATGATAGCCCTCGTCATCGCGCGCGATCACCGCATTGCCATATTGACGCCGGTCCGGGCCGAAATAGCTGAGAACCATGCGTTCCGGGTCGGTGCCCCGGGCCTCTGCCTCGACCAGGGCGGCCAGCGCCGCCGCATTGGGGGCCGCCCGAAAGCCGGACATGTCTTGTGTCAGATCCTGGCGAATCGCCTGCTCGACCGACCGTTGGGTAAAGACATAGCTGGCCGTCAGGCTGATCAGGCTGACGGCCGAGAACAGCACCACCAGCGCCAGCGCCAGTCTCAGCGGCATCGAGCGCAACAGCGGAGACAGCCGGCCCCTCACGCGTCAATCCGATAGCCGGCGCCGCGCACCGTCTTGATCAGCTCGGTATCAAAGGGCTTGTCCACCTTGGCCCGCAACCGGCTGATATGGGTTTCCACCACGTTGGTCATCGGATCGAACCGGATGTCCCAAACCGATTCCAGCAGCATCGTGCGGGTCTGAACCCGGCCCTTGCGGCGCAGCAGATGCTCCAGAATGGCGAATTCTCGGGGCAACAGATCGATGGCGACCCCGTCGCGGGTTACCTTGCGCGCCATCAGGTCCATTTCCAGCCCACCGGCACGCAGCACGGTCTCTTGTTCCAGCGTCGGCGGCCGCCGGGCCAGCGCCGCGACCCGGGCCGACAATTCACCATAGGCAAAGGGTTTGACCAGATAGTCGTCGCCGCCCGCATTCAGCCCGCTGATACGGTCCTCGACGCTGCCCAGTGAAGTCAGGAACAGCACCGGAGTCCGGGTTCCCGCCCCCCGCAGAGTCTTGACCAGCGTCAGCCCGTCGATTTCCGGCAGCATCCGGTCGACGATCAGCACGTCCTGGTCGCCCCCGGTGGCCTGTATCAGCGCTGTGCGCCCGTCCTTGACCCAATCGACGCTATTGCCCTCTTCGCGCAGGCCGCGGGCGATGAAGGCCCCGGTCGTCTCGTCATCTTCGGCCACCAGTATCTTCATGGTCTTCCTCGATCCCTGCTTGCGCAGGCGGCCCGTGCCATGCCGCGCGCTCCCGCATTCTAGGACTCCGGCGGGGCGGTTTCCACGCGCGCGCCGGCAGATGACAAATTTGTATAGCGCCGATGAGGCGCCTGTAAGCCCCGCTTCCCAGATAGGCGTCACGAAACCGCAAACACCAAGAACGGAGCATCGCCATGAGCTTTCACCTGCGCCCTCTTTCCCGCCCCTCGCATCGCCTGGCCGGTCTGGCGTTGACCGCCGCGCTGGTTTCGACCAGCCTGGTGGCCCTGACGCCCGGCGCGGCGCGGGCGGTGCCGGCGGGCGGATATGGCGATCTGGTCGAAACCGTTTCGCCCAGCGTCGTCTATATCGAGGTCCAGAACCGGCCGCAGACCGGGGCCGCGCCGACCACCCTGCCCCCGGGCCTGCCCGAAGAGCTGCACCGCCGGTTCGGCGGGCTCATCCCCGACCTGCCATCGCCCGGCTCCGGCGCCCCGCGCCAGTCGGTCGGCTCTGGCTTTGTCATTTCGTCCGAGGGCGAGATCGTGACCAACCACCATGTCGTGGCCGGCGCCGACCGCGTGACCGTCACGCTGCATGACGGACAGCGCCTGCAGGCCACGGTGATCGGCAGCGACCCGATGACCGATATCGCCCTGCTCAAGGTCGAGGCCGGCAGCGACTTGCCGGCGGTGCGCTTCGGCATTTCGGCCGGGATCCGCCCGGGCGACGAGGTCGTGGCCGTGGGCAATCCGTTTGGCCTGGGGGGCACGGTCACCTCGGGCATCGTGTCGGCCACGTCACGCAACATCCAGTCCGGCCCCTATGACGATTTCATCCAGACCGACGCGGCGATCAACCGGGGCAATTCTGGCGGGCCGCTGTTCAACAACGCCGGCGAGGTGATCGGCGTCAATACGGCGATCTTTTCGCCGGATGGCGGTTCGGTCGGGATCGGGTTCGCGGTGCCGTCGGACCTGGTGCAGTCGATCGTCGCCGATCTGCAGGATGACGGCAGTGTCACCCGCGGCTGGCTGGGCGTGCGGATCAAACCGATGCCGCCCGAGATCGCCCAGGTGCTGGGCTATGACGCCCCAAGGGGCGCGATGGTCGAAGCGGTCACCCCGGACAGCCCCGCGGACCGCGCAAAGCTGCGCAAAGGCGATATCATCCTGTCGTTCAACGGCACCCGGATCGACGAGCTGCGCGACCTGACCCGCGCCGTCGCCGAAACCGCCCCGGAACAGCACGCCGAGATGGTGGTTCTGCACAAGGGCAACAGCGTCACCCGCCAGGTGACCGTCGGCATTCTGCAACCGCAGGACGCCTGACGTCGCGGCCTGCCCGGCGGGCTGCCGGGCAGGTCATCCACCACTCGCGGGGTCATGCCCCGGCGCTGTTCATTCGGCGTCGGGGCATGATTCCTTGCCATGACGCGCCGAAGCGGGCGCACTGCCCGAGGCGGCCTGCGATCCGCCCCAGGCGATCCCGCGCCCAACAGTTGCCGGTCTCGGCCGTTTTGGCGGGGTTTCGCCGCCCGCCGCCCCCCGCTGTCAGCGCCGATCGGCCCAGTTCCGCCGGTGCCGGCACAGCCGCCTTGTCTCAGTGCCGTAAATCTCACACACCAGCGCCGCCCGGCAGGCAACACGACACAGGAGCACCGAATGTCACAGGCAAACGAACTGGAATGGCAGATGCTGGATCTGATCAACGGCGAGCGCACGGCCCACGGGCTGCAGCCGCTCAAGCTGGATCTGCGTCTGAACGAGTCCAGCGAGGATCACAGCAGCTGGATGCTGAGCACCGACATCTTTTCGCATACCGGCATCAACGGCACCAATGCCGGCGACCGGATGCGCGACGCCGATTTCGTGTTTTCCGGCAGCTGGGGCTGGGGCGAGAATATCGCCTGGCAATCCGAGCGCGGCGCGACCGGGCTGGCGGATGACGTGATCAGCCTGCACAATGCGCTGATGAACAGCCCCGGACACCGGGCCAACATCCTGCGCCCGGAATACGAGGTGATCGGTATTGGCGTCGAATATGGCGACTACAAGGGCTGGGATGCGGTCATGATCACGCAGAACTTTGCCCGCACCAGCGCCCCGCTGCAACTGGACCAGCAGAACGCCCCCACCGCCAATACACCGCCGGTGGTCGAGGTCGATGACATCAACGTCGCGCGCTATCCCGGCGCCCGGTCGGTCAAGCTGAAGAAAGAGCTGACATTCACGGATGCCGATGGCGACAGCCCGGTCTGGTACGAACTGCTGGACACGGTCGGGCGTGACAATTTCCGCTTTCGCGGCGAGGGCAAGATCGACGCCAGTTCGCCGGTGCGGGTTGCCGCCGCCGATCTGGACAAGGTGCGGGTCGGTTTTGACCTCAAGCCCGGCTCCAGCACGCTGCAAGTGCGCGCCTTTGACGGCGAGGACGTCAGCGAATGGGAGACGTTCACGCTGAACACCCTGACGCCTGATGACTGGCTGGCCCTGGCCTGATCCGTCACCACAAACGCCCCGATCCGGCGCCAAACCGGGGCCGGATCAGCGCTGAACCGGCAGCGCCGTGGTCTTGAACACGGTGCGCAGCGCAAAGCTGCTCTGCATCTGCGCCACACCGGGCAGCCGCGCCAGGTATTGTCGGTGGATGCGGGCGAAATCGTCGGTGTTCTCGGCAACCACCTTCAGGATGTAATCCGCGGTGCCGGCCATCAGGTGGCATTCCAGAACGTCGGGAATCCGCGACACCGCCTTTTCGAACGCGTCCAGCACCTCGTCGGCCTGCCCCTGCAGCGTGATCTCTACGAAAACCGTCGTCGCGACGCCCAGCTTGCGGGCGTCCAGCAGGGCGACATAGTCGCGGATATACCCCTCGGCCTCCAGCCGCTGCACCCGGCGATGACAGGCCGAAGGCGACAGGTTCACTTTGTCCGACAGGTCCGCATTGGACATGCGCCCGGTAACCTGCAGCGCAGACAGAATCTTACGATCAATTGGATCCAGGACCATATACGCAAAACTTTAGCGCTGTTTTCAGAACTCTTCGAAGTATATTCGCAGGTCCCCCCTGATTGCGAGGGAAAGTTGCACACTTATTGCGCCCAGTTTGCGCTATCACGGTCCCATCACGCAAATGGGAGGAGTTCACATGAAAATCGGGTGCCCGAAAGAGATAAAACCACAGGAATTTCGCGTCGGGATCACGCCGAACGCGGCCCGCGAAGCGGTCGAGAACGGCCACGAGGTGATGATCGAAACCAAGGCCGGCCTGGGGTCGGGCTTTGACGATGCCGCCTATGAGGCGGTCGGCGCGACCATCATCGGCAGCGCCGAAGAGGTCTTTGCCGTCGCCGACATGATCGTCAAGGTCAAGGAACCCCAGGCGCCCGAGCGCAAGATGCTGCGCCGGGGCCAGTTGCTGTTCACCTATCTGCATCTGGCGCCGGATCCGGATCAGACCCGCGACCTGCTGGACAGCGGCTGCACGGCCATCGCCTATGAAACCGTGACCGACCGCAGTGGCGGTCTGCCGCTGCTGGCGCCGATGTCCGAGGTAGCCGGTCGCCTGGCGCCGCAGGTTGGTGCCTGGACGCTGCAAAAGGCAAATGGCGGGCGCGGTGTGCTGATGGGCGGCGTGCCCGGTGTCGGCCCGGCGCGGGTCATCGTCATCGGCGGCGGCGTCGTCGGCACCCATGCGGCGCGCATTGCCGCCGGGATGGGCGCGGATGTCACCGTTCTGGACCGGTCGCTGCCGCGCCTGCGCTATCTGGACGACGTGTTCGGCAGTGTCTTCAACACCGGCTATTCCACGGCCGGCCTGATGGCGGAATTGCTGCCGCTGGCGGATATGGTCATCGGCGCGGTGCTGATCCCCGGTGCCGCCGCGCCAAAACTGGTGACCAAGGCGCAATTGTCGGACATGAAACCCGGCGCGGTTCTGGTGGATGTCGCCATCGACCAGGGCGGCTGTTTCGAGACTTCGCGCGCCACCACCCATGGCGATCCGATCTATGAGGTGGACGGGGTAATGCATTACTGCGTGGCCAACATGCCGGGCGCGGTGGCGCGGACCTCGACCATCGCGCTGGGCAACGCCACTCTGCCGTTCATGCTGGCGCTGGCCAACAAGGGCTGGAAACAGGCCTGCGCGGATGATCCGCACCTGCTGGCGGGTCTGAACGTGCATGACGGGAAACTGACCTATGCCGCCGTGGGCGAGGCCCTGGGGCTGGACGTGGTGTCCGCCGCCGACCTGGTCAACGGATGAAACATAAACGGGCCGGGCCGACGCATGGTCAGGCCCGGCCCATTGCCGCGTGTTACCCGGCTTTCTGAATTTCGACCGAATGCGGATAGGGGATGGAAATGCCCGCCGCGTCGAACGCCTCTTTGACCGCCTTGGTCATGTGGAATTTCAGTTCCCAGAAATCGCTGGCCTGGCACCACAGCCGGGCGGTCAGATCGACCGAGCTGTCGCCCAGATTGGTCACCCGGACCCAGGGCTCCGGATCGGCCAACACCCGGCTGTCGGCGGCGGCCAGATCGCGGATGATCCGCATCGCCGCATCGGCATCGTCGCCATAGTCGATGCCAAACACCAGATCGACCCGGCGGGTGTCGTGATGCGAGAAATTGCGAATGATCGCCCCCCAGGCCTGACCGTTGGGCACGATGATCTGCACATTGTCCGGCGTCGACAATTCGGTGAAGAACAGGTTCAGGTCGACAACCGTGCCCGAGGTGCCGCCGATATCGACAAACTGGCCCAGCTTGAACGGCCGGAACAGGATCAGCATGAACCCGGCGGCCAGATCGCTGAGCGTGCCCTGCAGCGCCAGGCCGATGGCCAGCGTCGCGGCCCCCAGCATCGCGACCAGGCTGGTGGCCTGGATGCCGAACAGGCCCAGAACCGCGACCAGCACCATCAGCAGGATCACCCAGCGCACGATGCTGGCGGCGAAACTGCCCAATGTCTGGTCGATCTCGGGATGGGCGTTGACCCGGCGCCGCACGAAACGCGACAGGATCCCGGCGGCCATCCAGCCAAGGATCAGAACCACCAGCGCCTTGGCACCGTTTATGATCAATGGGGTATAGTCCCCCAACTGATCCAGCAATTGCTGCAATTGTGGCATTTCCTGCATCTGTTCACCTCATATATCGGTCAATCGAAAACGTCCCGGCCTGTTAAGAAAAAGGGCCTGCCGGAAGCAAGCCCTTTTAGGTCGCGTGAGTGGTTGGGTTGCTTTTTGAGTGCGTCGCGGATTTCGACCAGCAAGTCCAGTTCCAGGGAGCCTGCCGGTTCCGGGGACGTCGCGGGCTGAGGCCTCAGAGCCACACCCCTGGCCCGATTGACAATCTTGACCAGGACACAGACGACAATGGCGATGATCAGGAGATTTGTCGCCGCCATGACCAACCCGCCCCAGGCGAAACTACGGCACCGGCCTCTCCGGCCGTACTGATCGAACCGAATTCGCCCTGGCCCAACAGGTCGTATCGGCCGGCGAAATCAACGCCGCCCAGGAACAGGCTGACAATCGGATTGATCAGATCGGCAACCCGTGATCCGACGATCGCGGTAAAGGCATCGCCGATGATGATGCCGATGGCCATGTCCATGACATTGCCCGTGGGATGAAATCCCTGAATTCCCTGATCATGTCCGTTTTCCCCTGACTTGCCCGCAAGACCCGACAACGCATGCCTGGTACCCAGGAACCGGGATGCCCGGTCCGGGAACCGGAGTTCAGGTGAAAGATCCACCCTGCCTCCCCCGGAGGGGACCGGAATGGAGGCCTGCAGGACGGATCGCCACGCCTAGCCCGGCAACACCCCGTCCAGCACATAGCGCAGGATTTCGACCACCTGGCGCGGCTGTTCGGCTACCGCCAGGGCCGCGGCGTGCACTTCTTTCAGCGCATGCTGATGTTCGGGCGGGTTCAGCACGATGATGGACTTGCCAAGCGCCGCGGCATACCCGGCATCAAAGGCGGCATTCCATTGCTTGTACTTGTCCCCGAAGCGCACCACGACGACATCGGCATCTGCAATCCCCTTGCGGGTGCGGATGGCGTTTACCATCGCGCCCTTGTGGTCATGCCAGTACTTGTCCGGTTCGCCCCCCAGGATTGCCACGCCACAATCGTCGCTGGCGCCATGATCTGTGACCGGGGCGCTGAAGGATACATCCAGATCCGCCGCTGCGCTTTTGATCTGTTCGCGCCAATCGGTGTGAATCTCTCCGGAGAGATATACTCTGAGCGTCACTGGCCACCTCCTGTCCCGGTTCCATATTGACCTATCGCAGGTCTGGCATTCCGGCAATCCGAATAACCGCGAAACGTGAGGCGCTTGCGCGCTAGCACAATGGCATCCCCATGGAGGGCCGCACGATGCCAGGACCCGACAACGAGACCAAGAAGCAGATCGGCGAAGCCAAGAAAAAGGTCGCCGGAGAGATCAAGAAACTGGCCAACAAAACCAAGAAACCGCTGGAAAAGGCGCAAAAGCGGGCCGCCGCGCGGAACAAGAAACTGAAACAGCTGTTCAAGGTCTGCAAGAAGGAGACGGACAAGACCAGCAAGGCGATCAGCCTGCAGCCGAAGGACTATGTACCCGAGGACAAGAAAGACATTCCGATCTGGCGAAAGGACATGGCGCCCTGGTATCGCGACATCATCAACAAGGAACCCGGCTGGTCCATCGGGGGTGATCTGCGCAGCACCGGTGATCTGTCGCTCTGGGACAATAAGGGCATGATCACGATCTCGGGCAAATTCCGGAACCCCTAGGCGACCGTGATGTCAATCCAGCCGGCGCGACATCGTGACCTTGCGGTCCGTTCGCCCGGTTTCCCGCCAGCCGAGATGACGATACAGGCTGACATTTTCCGGCATGTCCACGTGGGTCGCCAGGTCGATCCTGACGGCGTTGCGCTGGCGGGCCTCGGCCAGGGCGGTCTCGATCAGACGCCGACCGACTCCGCACCCGGCGCAGCGCGGTTCCACGGCGATGTTGATCATATGCGCGGCCTCGCCAGTAACCGACAGGACAATCCCGCCACAAATGGGTCCGTCAACAGCCACCCAGACCAGATGTTGTCGAATGTCTTCTTCCACCCCCTGCGCCACCGGGGGCAAGGACACGCCGCTATCCCGGGCCGCCGCATAGGCGGCCTCTATGCAACGAGCCAAATCCGCCGCATCCGAGACGCGGGCGCGGCGAATGATCGGCGTCACCGTTCCGTTATCCCCGCAGCACGCCGCCGGTTGCCTTAGTCACCTTTTCGACGATCCGCGCGCTGACCGCCTCGATCTCGGCATCCTTCAGCGTCTTGTCGACGGGCTGCAGGCGGACTGTGACCGCCAGAGATTTCTTGCCCTCGCCCAGATTGCCGCCGATGAATTCGTCAAAGACCCGCACGTCTTCGATCAACGTCTTGTCGGCGCCGGCGGCGGCGTTGATCAGGGACAGTGCGTCGACATCGGCATCCACGACAAAGGCAAAGTCGCGCTCGACCGCCTGCAGATCGCGCAGTTCCAGCGCTGCGCGGGTGGCACCCTTCTTGCGCGGCAGGGGCACTTCGTCAGGCCAGATCGAAAAGGCCATCGCGGGTCCTTTGACGTTCATCGCCGCCAGCACCCGTGGATGCAGCTCGCCAAAGATGCCCAGCACCTTTTTCGGTCCCAGACAGATTCGGCCATGCCGGCCCGGATGCCACCATTCGCGCGCCCCGCGCAGGATCTGCACCTTGGCCGGGGCGCCGATCGCCGCCAGCACCGCCTCGGCATCGGCCTTGACGTCATAGACATCCACCGGACGCGACGCGCCATGCACATCCTTGGGGCCGGTGCGCCCGACCAGCAGGCCCGAGACCAGCGCATGCTGTTCTTCCGGTTCGCCGCCGTGAAAGGCCGGACCGACCTCGAACAGCGCCAGATCCATGAAACCGCGCGCCTGATTGCGCGCCGCGGCCTGCAACAGCCCGGGCAGCAGCGCCGGGCGCATGTGGCTCATCTCGGAACTGATCGGGTTTTCCAGCATTGTCGCGTCATCGCCGCCACCGAACAGCGCGGCGCTGGCCTGATCGATAAAGGAATAGGTGACACATTCGTCATAGCCCAGGGCCGCGCAGGTGCGGCGGGCCGCCCGCTGGCGGCGCTGGACCGGGGTCATCACCGGGCGCGGCACCCCCGGCGTCAGGCGTGGCAGCGGCCGGCCTTCGAGTCGGGTCAGGGACGCCACGCGGGCCACTTCCTCGACCAGATCGGCCTCGCCCTGCACGTCCGGGCGCCAGCTGGGCACATGGGCCATGTCGCCCTCCAGCCGAAACCCCAGCCGGGTCAGCGTCTGGCGCTGCTGGCTTTCGGCGATCTCCATGCCCACCAGGCTCTGCACCCGGGCCGCGTTCAGCCGATAGGCGCGGTCATGATCCGGCATCGCGCCGGCGATGACCACGTTCGAAGGCTCGCCGCCGCACAGATCCAGAATCATCTGCGTCGCCAGTTCCAGACCTTCCAGCGTGAATTTCGGATCGACCCCGCGTTCAAATCGATAACGCGCGTCGGAATTGATCTTCAGCGCCCGCCCGGCCAGGGCAATCTGCACATGATCCCAGTAAGCACTTTCCAGGAACACATCTACAGTGTCGCCGGTCACCCCTGTTGGGGCGCCGCCCATGATGCCCGCGATGCTTTCCGGCCCGTTGTCATCCGAGATGACCATCATGCCGGCGTCCAGCACGTATTCCTTTTCGTCCAGCGCCACCAATCGTTCACCGCCCGCGGCGCGGTGCACCCGCAGCCCGCCGGCGACCTTGGCCGCATCAAAAACGTGCAGCGGCCGGTTGCGGTCATAGGTGAAATAGTTGGTGATATCGACCAGCGCCGAAATCGGCCGCAGGCCGATGGCCCGCAACTGATCCTGCAGCCATTGCGGCGAATGCCCGTTCCGGACCCCGCGGATCACCCGGCCCGCGAATAGCGGGCAACCGTCGCGCGTGTCCTCGTCGATGCTGACCGGGATCGGGCAGGGAAAATCACCAGGGACCGGGGCAAAGCCGTGCTCTTTCAGCGTGCCGAGCCCGCGCGCCGCCAGATCGCGTGCGATGCCCTGCACGCCCAGCGCATCCGGGCGGTTCGGGGTGATCGCAATCTCGATGACCGGATCGACCTTGGCCGGGTCGTTTTCCGCCAGCCAGTCGATGAACCGGTCGCCGATCTCGCCGCTGGGCAGTTCGATGATGCCGTCATGCTCGTCGGACAGTTCCATCTCGCGTTCACTGGCCATCATGCCAAAGCTCTCGATGCCGCGGATCTTGCCGACGCCGATGGTGATGTCGATGCCGGGCACGTAAACGCCGGGCTTGGCCACCACCACGGTGATGCCCTCGCGCGCGTTCGGGGCGCCGCAAATGATCTGCAATTCGCCCTCGTCGGTGGCCACCTTGCAGACCTTCAGTCGGTCCGCTTCGGGGTGCTTTTCGGCCTGCAGCACCTTGCCGATGGTAAAGTCCGCCAACCGGGCCGCCGGGTTGGTGACGCCCTCGACCTCAAGCCCCAGATCGGTCAGGGCATCGAGTATCTCGTCAAGGCTGGCTTGCGTGTCCAGATGGTCTTTCAACCAGGAAAGCGTGAATTTCATGCGACAGGCCCTTGCGCTGGAAAATGCGTGGCCCCGGCAATGGCAAAGTTTGACGCAAGGTGCAAGCCATAGGGGCCCGCGCGCCGCGCCGCCGCATGGTCGCACCCCGCCACGGCGGCGGTTCCGGGCACCGCCGGCCCGCCCCGGGCTGCCCTGCGCCGGGCCGGCCTGCCGGACCCGGCGCCTCGCTGCTCCGATCCGGCCTCCTGGCGATCAGATCGCCGCCTTGCGGCTTTCCTCGAGATAGATTTCCCGCAGCCGCGACGCCACCCGGCCCGGCGTGCCGTCGCCCAGCTTTGTGCCGTCGATCTCGACGACCGGCATGACAAAGGTGCTGGCCGAGGTGACAAAGGCCTCGTCCGCCGCCTTGGCCTCGTCGATGGTGAAATTGCGTTCCTCGACCACCATCTGCGCTTCTTGCGCAAACCGCAGCACGGCGGCGCGGGTGATCCCGTGCAGAATGTCCTGGGACCGTTCGCGGGTGATGATCTTGCCGTCCTTGACGATATAGGCGTTGTTGCTGGTGCCTTCGGTCACATAGCCGTCCTGCACCATCCAGGCATCGTCGGCGCCGGCCTTTTTGGCCAGCATCTTGCCCATGCTCGGATAGAGCAACTGCACCGTCTTGATATCGCGCCGCCCCCAGCGAATGTCGTCGATGCTGATCACCGACAGACCCTTTTGCGCCACCGGACTGTCGGCCAGCCCCGGCTTGTTCTGGGTGAACAGCACCAGGGTCGGCGTGGTCTCATCCGGGTCGGGATAGGCGAAATCGCGATCCGCCGGCGCACCGCGGGTGATCTGCAGATAGACCATGCCCTGATCGATGCCGTTGCGCGCAATCAGTTCGCGATGGATCGCCAGCAATTCGTCCTTGCTGACCGGGCTGGCCATCTCCAGTTCGTCCAGTGATCGCTGCAGCCGCACCGCATGGCCGTCGAAATCGATCAGTTTGCCATCCAGCACGCTGGTCACCTCATAGACCCCGTCCGCCATCAGGAAACCGCGGTCAAAGATCGAGATCCGGGCCTCGTTTTCCGGCAGGTAATCGCCGTTCACGTAAACGGTTCGCATATATCTCTCCTATCCCCAGAGTGCCGCATCAGGCGGGTGCACACCCTTTTCGTCGAATGTCAAAGGATTGTCACGGTCTTCGGCCAACAAGAGCGGGCCGTCAAGATCCGTGATCATCGCGCCCTGCGCCACCAGCACCGCCGGCGCCATCGCCAGCGACGAGCCGACCATGCAGCCGACCATCACGCCATAGCCCTGCTCGCGCGCCGCCTGGCGCAGAACCAGCGCCTCGGTCAGCCCGCCGGTCTTGTCCAGCTTGATGTTGACCACGTCATACTTGCCCTTCAGCCCGGGCAGGCTGGCGCAGTCGTGACAGCTTTCGTCGGCACAGACCGGCACCGGGCGCGGCAGGCCCAGCAGCGCATCATCCGCCCCGGCCGGCAGGGGCTGTTCCACCAGCGCAACACCCAGCCGCTGCAGATGCGGCGCCAGATCGGCATAGATTTCCGCGCTCCAGCCCTCGTTGGCATCGACGATGATCCGGGCGCGCGGCGCGCCCTGGCGCACCGCCTCCAGCCGCGGCATGTCATCGGGCGTGCCCAGCTTGATCTTGAGCAGCGGCCGGTGCGCATGGCCCGCTGCCTGCGCGCGCATTGCCGCAGGGCTGTCCAGCGACAGGGTATAGGCCGTCAGCTCCGGCCCCGGCGCAGCCAGCCCGGCCAGTTGCCAGACCCGCTTGCCGGCCCGCTTGGCCGCGAGATCCCAAAGGGCGCAATCGACCGCGTTGCGTGCGGCCCCGGCCGGCAGGGCCGCGGCCAGTTCGTCCCGCGAGATGTCGGCGGGCAGCGCCTCGATCTGCGCCGTCACGCTGTCCGGGGTCTCGCCATAGCGGGCGTAGGGCACGCATTCGCCGCGACCGTGATGATCGCCCTGCTCGACGGTCACGGTCAGCACCTGCGCCTCGCTGCGCGAGCCCCGCGAAATGGTAAAGACCTGCGCCAGCCGGAACACGTCGCGTTGCACCCTGATCATCTCGCTCGCCTTTCCCTTCTGCGCCGCCCGGCCACGTCCGATGATCCGGAGCAACCGCTTGTCACAGCGCCTGCAAGGCCTCGGCCAGCCGATCCGCCCCCTGGCGGAACGGGTCCAGCGCCGGCAAGCCCATGCGGGCCTCGACGGCTTGCAGATAGGACAGCGCCGCATCCTCGGACATATGCTGGGTATTGACCGAAATGCCAACCACCTGACAGGCCGGGTTGGACACCCGCGCCAGCGGCAGGGCAGTGTCGCGCAGGGTTTCAAGTGTCGGCAAATCATAACCCGGCAGGCCGCGCATATGCGGGCGCGTCGGCTCGTGACTGAGGATCAGCGCATCCGGCTGGCCGCCATGGATCAGCGCCAGCGTCACACCGGAATACGAGACGTGGAACAGACTGCCCTGCCCTTCGATGATGTCCCAGTGATCGTCGTCATTGTCCGGCGTCAGGTACTCGACCGACCCGGCCATGAAATCGGCGATGACCGCATCCAGCGGCACCCCGTGCCCGGTGATCAGAATGCCGGTCTGGCCGGTAGCGCGAAAGGTGCTTTTCATGCCGCGTTGCCGCATCGAAGCATCCAGCGCCAGCGCCGTGTACATCTTGCCGACCGAACAATCCGTTCCCACCGCCAGCACCCGCTTGCCGCGGCGCTTGACGCCGGTTGCGATCGGATAGCCCACCGTCGGCACCCGCACGTCATGCAGCGTGCCGCCATGGGTCTGGGCGGCGGCGACCAGATCGCCCTCGTCGCGCAACAGGTTGTGCAGCCCCGAGGCCAGGTCGAACCCCATTTCCAGTGCGGCCACCAGAACATCCTTCCAGGCCTGGCTGATCACACCGCCGCGATTGGCCACGCCGATCACCAGCGTCTTGGCGCCCGCCGCGCGGGCCTGGGCAAGGGTCATGTCCACCAACCCCAGATCGGCGCCGCAACCGGGCAGCCGGAATTGCCCGACGGCGTTCTCTGGACGCCAGTCCTTGATCCCCTGCGCGACCTTGGCGGCCAGCGCATCCGGGGCATCGCCCAGAAACAACAGATACGGGGTCTCGATCATGGCGCCACTCTCCTGTGCTGTCGGCCCGGGTCCAGAACCCGGTGCGTTCGGCCGCACAATAGGGCCGTGGGTGCAAGAGCGTTTCGCGTATTGCACGTCAAATGGGACGAATTGCACAAGAATATTCGAAGTTTTATGAATATTTCGAGTGTTTCTTGCAGAAGCTTCATTATGTGCGCAAGAAATAGCAGTTCGCCCCTGCCGCAGAAGCGCGATATTTCTGCACCTGCACAATACGCTTGCGCGACACCGCGCAATTTAATACCCCCTGACGCAGCAAAATCGCAACTTCCTTACCCGAGAGGCCCACCATGAGCTTTCGCCTACAGCCTGCCGCCCCCTCCCGCCCGAACCGCTGCCAGTTGTTCGGCCCCGGATCGCGCCCCGCCCTGTTCGAAAAGATGGCGGCCAGTGCTGCCGACGTGATCAACCTGGATCTCGAGGATTCGGTCGCGCCCAGCGACAAGGACAGCGCGCGCGCCAATATCATCGCCGCGATTTCCGACGTGGACTGGGGCAACAAGACCCTGTCGGTGCGGATCAACGGGCTGGACACACCGTGGTGGTATCGCGACGTGGTCGATCTGCTGGAACAGGCCGGTGACCGGCTGGACCAGATCATGATTCCCAAGGTCGGTTGCGCCGGCGATCTCTATGCGGTCGACGCGCTGGTCACCGCCATCGAGGCCGCCANACCGTGGTGGTATCGCGACGTGGTCGATCTGCTGGAACAGGCCGGTGACCGGCTGGACCAGATCATGATTCCCAAGGTCGGTTGCGCCGGCGATCTCTATGCGGTCGACGCGCTGGTCACCGCCATCGAGGCCGCCAAGGGGCGCAGCAAGAAGATCGACTTCGAGGTGATCATCGAAAGCGCGGCGGGCATCGCCCATGTCGAGGACATCGCCGCCGCCTCGCCCCGCCTGGTTGCCATGAGCCTGGGCGCCGCCGACTTTGCCGCGTCGATGGGCATGCAGACCACCGGGATCGGCGGCACGCAGGAAAACTATTACATGCTGCGCGAAGGCGAAAAGCACTGGTCCGACCCCTGGCACTGGGCCCAGGCCGCCATTGTCGCCGCCTGCCGCACGCACGGCCTGTTGCCGGTGGATGGCCCGTTCGGCGATTTCAGCGACGATGACGGCTTTCGCGCCCAGGCGCGGCGTTCGGCGACGCTGGGCATGGTCGGAAAATGGGCGATCCACCCCAAGCAGATCGCCCTGGCCAACGAGGTGTTCACCCCCTCCGAAGAAGCCGTCGCCGAGGCCCGCGAAATCCTGGCGGCGATGGAACAGGCCAAGGCCAATGGCGAAGGCGCCACCGTCTACAAGGGGCGGCTGGTCGATATCGCCTCGATCAAGCAGGCCGAGGTCATTGTGCGCCAGTCCGAGATGATTGCCGGCTAGGCCCAAAGGCGCCGGGTGGACCCGGCGCTGCCTTCAGGCCTCGGGACCGGCGGCATAGCTGGCATAGACCGCCGTCGTGCCATCCCGGCGGATCAGGAACACCTGATACGCCTCGCGCGCGCTTTCCGGCCCCATGCCGGGCGAGCCATAGGGCATGCCCGGCACCGCCAGCCCGACGGCATCGGGCTGTTCGTCCAACAGGCGGCGGATATCGGCGGCGGGCACATGCCCCTCGATCACGTAACCGGCGATCTGCCCGGTGTGGCAGGACATCATCCGTTGCGGAATGCCCTGCTCGATCTTGAAGCGTGTCAAGGCGGTGCCCAGGCTGTTTTCGGTGGTCACCTCAAACCCTTGGGCCTGCAGGATCTCGACCCAGGCAGTGCAACACCCGCAATTCGGATCCTTCAGAACGTGAATCGCCGGTCGGGCGGGCACCGCCGCTACCGGCAGGGCAGAGGTCAGCGTCAGCGCGGCAGCGCCCGCAATCAGTGTGCGGCGGTCGGTTGGCATGTGGGTCATACTGGTATCCTTTTCGCAAAAGCTCAGGTCAGAGGTTCGGAAGTCGCGGCCGTCGCGGCGGGCCGCAGATTTGTTGTGGCGGAAATCCTGTCGCGAAATCCCAACAATCGCAGCGCGTTCAGGGTGACCAGAACCGTCGCGCCGGTATCGGCCAGAACCGCGATCCAAAGGCCAGTGACGCCCAGCACCGTGGTCACCAGAAAGACCAATTTCAAACCCAGCGCAATGGCCACATTCTGGCGGATATTCGACATCGTGGCCCGGGCCAGGCGCAGCAGTGCGACCACATCGGTGACCCGGTTGCGCAGCAGCGCGCCGTCGGCGGTTTCCAGCGCCACGTCCGTGCCCGAGCCCATGGCCACACCGACCTGGGCCGCCGCCAGCGCCGGCGCATCGTTGATACCGTCCCCCACCATCATCACCCGGGACAGCCGGGCCAAATCGCGGATCTCGGCCACCTTGTCCTCGGGCAACAGGTCGGCGCGGTGATCCAGCCCGATCTGTCCGGCGACAGCCGCCGCCGTGCTGGCATTGTCACCGGTCAGCATGACCGACTGAACGCCCATCGCCGCCAGCCGCGAAACCGCCTCGGCGGCCTCGGGGCGCGGCTCGTCGCGCAGCGCGATCAGCCCCAGCAGGCGATCCGGCGCGAACACCGCTACCACCGTTTTTCCCTGCGCCTGCAGCTGTGCGGCCCGGCTTCGGGCGCAATCGCTCAGCACACCCGCCGCCTCGGCAAGGCGGGGCGCGCCGACCGTCCATCTGATGCCGTTCAGAACCGCGCTGGCGCCCAAACCCGGCGTCGCGACGGCAGCGCTGGACGGCGGCGGCACCACGCCTTCGGCAGCGGCCCGGCGCAGGATCGCCTGCGCCAGCGGGTGACTGGAGCCTGTTTCGACCGCCGCCGCAGTCGCAAGGACCGTGGTCGACCGGCCGTCGATGGCCACGATATCCAGGACATCGGGACGCCCCTGGGTCAGGGTGCCTGTCTTGTCAAAGGCGACGCAGTCGATGGCTGCGGCGGTCTCGATCACCGCACCGCCCTTCATCAGCACCCCCTGCCGTGCGCCGGCGGACAGGGCCGAAGCGATCGACGCCGGAACCGAGATGACCAGCGCGCAGGGACAGCCGATCAGCAACAATGCGAGGCCGCGATAGATCCAGACCTGCCAGGCGGCGTCGGCCAGCAGCGGCGGCCCGACAGCGACCAGCAGGGCCAAGGTCACCACCGCCGGCATATAGTGGCGGCTGAACCGGTCGATGAACCGTTCCGTGGGTGCCCGGGCGGTTTCGGCCTCTTCGACCAGCCGGACGATCCGCGCGATCGTGTTGTCCGCCGCCGCCCGCGTCACCCGCAGCCGCAGCTCAGCCTGGGCGTTGATGGATCCGGCATAGACCGTGCTGCCGGAGCGTTTCAGGCTGGGCACGCTTTCACCCGTTACCGGGCTTTCATCGACTTCGGACAGCCCAACGACAACAACGCCATCCGCCGGGACCCGGTCGCCGGGGCGCACCTGTACCACCTGGCCGATGGTCAGATCGGCGGCGTCGACGGCGCGTATTTCGTCGCCGACAACCAGGCGCGCGGATCGCGGCACCAGATCTGCAAGGGCGCGGATACCGTCGCGGGCCTTGCCCGCGGCCAGGCTTTCCAGCCTTTCACCGACCGCGAACAGGAACACCACCAGGGCCGCCTCTTCGGCCGCGCCGATGAACAGAGCACCCAGCGCAGCAATGGTCATCAGCATTTCAATGGTAAAGGGCATCCCGGCCCGCGCGGTTGCGATGGCCCGCCGGGCCACCGGCGCGACCGCGATCAGCGTCGCGGCGACAAAGACCAGATCGGCCACGGCACTGCCGACGATCAGCCGAACCGCCCAGGCCACCGCCAGCATGGCACCGGTCAGAATCAGTAATTTTCCCTTGCCGGTGCGATACCAGGGCGGAGTTCGCTGCGGCGGGGCCGGCTGGGGCGCGGTCGCTGCAGCGGCGGCCACCGCGTTCGGCAGTACAAAGCCATGTGCTGCAGGCTGCGCCGGCTCGGTCTCGGGTCCGATCCCAAAGCCCAGCGCGCGCACGGCCCTTTCCACCTGTGCCGGCGTCGTCCGGTCCGGGTCCAGCGTCAGATGCAGGCGTTCCGCCATCAGGGCGATTTCGACATCAGCAACCCCAGGCAGATCGGTAACCGCCGCCCGCACCTTGGCCGCGCATGACCCGCAATCCATGCCGGTAACGCGCCATTCACGCCGTTTTACGCTCTGTTCTGTCATCCGTTTCCCCGGTGCAAAGGTTGGGCCTGATGATCTGGTCCGGCGGCGATATCCGCTGTTGCCAACATAAAAGCTGCAGCCCCTAGAGCTTCAAGCCCGAATTGGCGGAGGTTGGCCGTTCGGCCAGAGAATCGGCCTTTCCGGCGATCCGATTTGTTGCGGTGCCGCCGGGTAAACCCTACATTTGCCATAGGTTTTACGGAAAGGAGCATCATGCTGAGCATCGGGACGATGGCCAAACGAACCGGCACCAAGGTGCAGACCATCCGGTATTACGAACAGATCGGCCTGCTGCCCGAACCCGGGCGCACAGCGGGCGGGCAGAGGCGCTATGGCTCGGCCGATCTGGACCGGCTGGCTTTTGTCCGTCATGCGCGGCAACTGGGCTTTTCTCTGGACGCGATTCGCGAGTTGCTGGCCCTTTCGGACCATCCCGACCAGCCCTGTTCGGACGCGGATTCCATCGCCCGGCGGCAATTGCGCCATGTCGATGCGCGCATTGCCCGGCTTGAGGCCCTGCGCGGCGAGTTGCGCCGCATGATAACGCAATGTGCCGGCGGCACGGTCGCCGATTGCCGGGTGCTGGAGGTGCTGCGCGACCATGCCGAATGCCTGACCGACCATGACAAGATCGGCGCCTGACCGGATCGCGCCGCCGCAGCCGCCGTATCAGCCGGCAGCCAAGTCCCGCGGCGCGGCCGTTTCCTGTTCGATGGCAAAGGAATAGCGCCCGTCCGAACCACGCCCGACGACATAGGTCATCACGTCCTGCACCCGGTTGTCCCGGTCAAAGGTCAGGATCGTCGGCCGGATCCGCGTCAGGTCCTGTTCCTCGGCATAGATGGAATTGCAGATGATCACCTAGTCGCCCGGCTGGCAGGTGCGCGCCGCCGCCCCGTTCAACACGCAGCAGCCCGAACCGCGTTCGCCAAAGATGACATAGGTGGTGATGCGGGCACCGGAATTCTTGTTCCAGATTTCGACGAATTCCATCGGCAGAATCCCCGCCGCTTCGCAATGCGCGGGGTCCAGCGTGACGGACCCGTGATAGTCGATATTCGCGTCGGTGACATAAAGGCCGTGCAGCTTTCCGGCCACGATCTTGCGCATGATATATCCTTTGCCTGTCCCGGTGCGCGGCTGCACGCGGTCGATGCCGTACGATTCCGCTGCCTAAAGCACAGGACGGGCGGGCGGCTCAAGGGCGAAGCCGCCTGCAGGGGCAGAAAAGGTGCCGTAGCGTCAATATGCCCCGACCCGTGCCTGCGCGCCCCGCCGCGCCGGCCGCCAAGGGCAGAAACACCGCGCAAACCGAACGTGCAAGCGGCATTTCCGGTCCGCAGCCCCCTTGCATGCCGCGGCAGCGGGGCCGGCGGGCTTGCGGCGGTTGCGCACTTTGGCAGCCGTTCCACTTGCCGCCCGGGGGCGCAGCGACTAAACAGCCCGCGCGCCGCGCTCGTGCCGGCGCGGCGCGCGGATCGGCCTACCCGGCCCGGCGTCCACCGTACCAAGATCGAGGTTCCGGACCTTTGCTTGACCAGATGGCCCTACGCGACGAACTGTCCTCGCATTACGATCTCGCCCCCTCGCCCGAGCTGGCCGAGGAGATGCGCGACATCTATGCCCGGATGGAACGCGTCGTCTCGCCGCCCGACTGGGCAATCCATGCGCCCTATGTCGCGGCGATCAACCGCCTTAAGAAACAGCGCAATGCCGTGATTCTGGCGCATAACTACATGACGCCGCAAATCTATCACGGCATTGCCGATTTCGTCGGCGACAGCCTGCAGCTGGCCGTCAAGGCCACCGAGGTCGAGGCCGATGTCATCGTCCAGTGCGGCGTGCATTTCATGGCCGAGACATCCAAGATACTGAACCCGTCCAAGACGGTTCTGATCCCCGACATGGAGGCCGGCTGTTCGCTGGCCGAATCGGTCACCGCCGCAGACATCGACAAGATGCGCAGGCAATATCCCGGCGCGCCGGTGGTCACCTATGTCAACACCACCGCCGCGGTAAAGGCCGCTTCGGACATCTGTTGCACCTCGTCCAATGCCGCCCAGATCGTCGCCGCGATGGACAGCGACACGGTGATCATGACACCGGACCAGTATTTGGCACAGAACGTCGCCAAGCAGGTGCCCGAAAAGCGCGTGGTCTGGTGGGAGGGCTCGTGCATTGTGCACGAGCAATACACGCCCGAGGATCTGCGCGGGTTTCGCGACGAGAATCCCGGCACAAGGATCATCGCGCATCCGGAATGCACGCCCGCCGTGGTGGCCGAAGCCGATTTTTCGGGCTCGACCAGCGGCATCATCGATTATGTGACCCGCGAACAGCCGGAGCAGGCGATGCTGGTCACCGAATGCTCGATGGCTTCCAACATCTCGGATCAACTGCCCGGGGTCGAGTTCCTGGGGCCCTGTAACATGTGTCCCTACATGAAAAAGATCACGTTGGAAAAAGTGCTGTGGTCGCTGCATAGCATGACCGGCGCGGTCGAGGTCGAACCGACCGTGGCCGATCAGGCCCGGGTCGCGGTTGAGCGGATGATCGATCTGTCGCGCCGCCTCGCGGTCTGACACCGCGATGCACGCGCTTTCCACCGGTCGGGTGGTCATTGTGGGCGCCGGTCTGGGGGCCCTGTATGCCGCCCTGCACCTGGCGCCGCGCCCCGTTCTGGTGATCTCGCCCGACCCGCTGGGCCAGGGTGCCAGTTCGGCCTGGGCCCAGGGCGGTGTCGCCGCGGCGATGGATCTGGCCGACTGCGCCGCCGCCCATGCCGCCGACACGGTGCGGGCCGGGGCCGGCACCACCGATCCAGAGGTCGCCGCCGCAGTCGCGGCGGAAGCGCGGGCGCATATTCTGGACCTGACCAAGCTGGGCACGCCGTTCGACCGGCGTGCGGACGGCGCCTATGTCCTGTCTCGCGAGGCCGCGCACAGCTTTGCCCGTGTCGTTCGGGTGCAGGGCGACCAGGCCGGAGCGGAAATCATGCAGGCGCTGATCGCCCGCACCCGCGAGACTCCGTCGATCCAGGTGCTGGAAGGGGTGGTGGCCACAGGGCTGCATACCCGGGCCGGGCGGGTCAGCGGCATCGACCTGCAACTGTCCGGCGTGCGGGGCTCGCAAAGCTGTCTGTTGCGGGGCGCGGCCTATCTGCTGGCGGGCGGCGGCTCGGGCGGGCTTTATGCCCTGACCACCAATCCCCCGCGCATCCGCGGCCAGGTCATCGGCATGGCCGCCCGCGCCGGCGCGGTGATCGCCGACGCCGAGTTCGTGCAATTTCACCCGACGGCCATTGACAGCGGCACGGATCCGGCGCCGCTGGCCACCGAGGCGCTGCGCGGCGAAGGTGCGCAGCTGATCAACCGGCACGGCGAGCGGTTCTTGCCGGCGATCCATCCCGATGCGGAACTGGCCCCGCGCGATATCGTCGCCCGCGCGATCTATGCCCAGACCCAGGCCGGTCTGCGGCCGATGCTGGACACCCGCGCCGCGATCGGCGACCGCATTCTCACGCAGTTTCCCACCGTGGCAAAGGCCTGCCATGCCGCTGGCATCGACCCGGTGCGCGACCCGATCCCGGTGGCCGCCGCCGCGCATTCACAGATGGGCGGCATTGCCACCGATTCATCCGGCCGAGCCTCTCTGGGCAATCTCTGGGTCTGCGGCGAAGCCGCCTCGACCGGCCTGCACGGGGCCAACCGGCTGGCCTCGAACGGGCTGCTCGAAGCGCTGGTCTATGCCAGCCGATGCGCCCGCGACATCGACGCCGCCCTGCCTGCCGATGCCGCGGCGGACTGCGCGCCGGTCGCCCTGCCCCCCCTGGCCGCCGGTCAGCCACTCGATCCGTCGCTTGTCCCCCGTCTGCGCCGCACGATGACCGACCGGGTCGGTGTCATCCGCACCGCCGACGGATTAAAGGGCGCGCTGGCCGAGATCGCCGCCATCGAGGCGGCACAGCCCGATTGCGCGCAACTGGCCAACATGACGGCCGCCGCCACGCTGATCGCCGCCGCCGCCCTGAAACGCGAGGAAAGCCGGGGCGGGCATTACCGCGCCGATTTCCCCGAACCCGCTGGCACCACCGGCCAGCGCAGCCGGCTGACACTGACCGAAGCGCTGGCGCTGCGTGCCCGCCATGAACCGGAGACGACATGACCGCCCCGATGCCCGACCTGATATTCGAACCCCTGGTGCGCGCCGCGCTGATGGAGGATCTTGGAACCTTTGGCGACCTCACGACCCGCACCGTGATCCCCGCCGGCACCACCTGCAGCGCCCGCCTGCGGGCGCGCGAGGATGGCATCGTCTCGGGCATGCAGATCGCGGCCATTGCGTTTCGCCTGGTCGATCCGGGCCTGACCGTGCGGGTGCTGACGCCCGATGGCAGCCGCGTCGCGGCGGGGGACGTGCTGATGCAGATCGACGGCGATGCCGCCGCGATCCTGTCGGCCGAACGGGTGGCGCTGAACTTTGCCGGGCGACTCAGCGGCGTCGCCAGCCTGACCGGCCGGTTCGTCGCCGAAACCCGGGGCACCAGCACCCGCATCACCTGCACCCGCAAGACCACGCCGGGCCTGCGGCTGGTCGAGAAACAGGCGGTTCTGCATGGCGGCGGGTTCAATCACCGCTTTTCCCTGTCGGACGCGATCCTGATCAAGGACAACCACATCGCCGCCGCCGGCGGCATCCGCCCGGTGTTGCAGGCGGTCAGGGCCGGGGCCTCGCACATGGTCCGGGTCGAGATCGAGGTCGATACCCTGGAGCAACTGGCCGAGGCACTGGACGAAGGCGGCGCCGATGTGGTTTTGCTGGACAACATGGAGACCCCGACCCTGGCCGAGGCGGTGGCGCTGGCCGACCGCCGCGCCGTGCTGGAGGCGTCGGGCAACATGAAACTGGAACGCATCGCCGAGGTGGCCGCGACCGGGGTCGACTATATCTCGTCCGGGGCGCTGACCCATTCCGCCAGAACCCTCGATCTGGGGTTGGATTTCTGACGTCGCCGGTGCGCGGAATGACCGCGCAACGCACCCGCGCGGCTGTTGCATTCGCAACCGCTTCGCCGTACTGGATTCACGCCGCATTTACGCTGCGTCAAGCAAGAGGCACACCATGAGCCAAACATCACCGAAAAAGGCCCTGGATGCTGCTGACATCCGCGCCCGCAAAGGGGCCACTCCGCTGGTCTGCCTGACCGCCTATACGACGCCGGTGGCGCAACTCGCGGATCAGGAATGCGATCTGGTGCTGGTCGGCGACAGTGTCGGCATGGTGCTGCACGGGTTTGACTCGACCCTGCCGGTGACGCTGGAGATGATGATCCTGCACGGTCAGGCCGTGGCCCGGGGATTGAGCCGGGCGATGATGGTGGTGGACATGCCGTTCGGCAGCTACGAGGAAAGCCCGGAACAGGCGTTTCGCAATGCCGCCCGCGTGATGGCCGAAACCGGCGCCGGCGCGGTCAAGCTGGAGGGCGGACAGCACATGGCCGACACTATCCGACACCTGGTCCAGCGCGGCATTCCGGTGATGGCCCATGTCGGACTGACGCCACAGGCGTTCAACACGCTGGGCGGCTATCGCGTGCAAGGCAAGGGCAGCGCCGGCGCACAGGTGCTGGCGGATGCCCGCGCGGTCGCCGGGGCCGGCGCCTTTTCCGTCGTGCTGGAAAAAGTGCCCGCCGATCTGGCCGATCAGATCACCGCCGATATCGACATCCCGACCGTCGGCATCGGCGCTTCGGCGGGCTGCGACGGGCAGATCCTGGTGATCGACGACATGCTGGGCCTGTTCGACGCGTTCAAGCCGAAATTCGTCAAACGCTATGCGCATCTGGCAGGGGATGCGGCAGAGGCCATTCGCACCTATGCTGACGAGGTGCGCAGCCGCAGCTTTCCCGCCGCCGAACATGTATTCAGCAACGAAACGGACCCGACATGAAAATCGTCCGCCAGAAATCCGACCTGCGCGCCCTTACCCGGAAATGGCGGGCAGAAGGTGCCTCGATCGGCGTCGTGCCGACCATGGGGGCGCTGCACGAGGGACATCTGAGCCTGGTCACCGCCGCCAGCGCCCGCGCCGACCGGGTGATCGTGACGCTGTTCGTGAACCCGACCCAGTTCAACAATGCCGAGGATCTGGAAAAGTACCCGCGCACCGAGGATTCGGATGCCGAACAGCTTGCGCCGTTTGACGTCGATGTTCTCTATATTCCCGATGTCGACCAGATCTATCCACAGGGGTTTGCCACGGCGATCACCGTCTCGGGCCTGACCGACCGGCTGTGCGGGGCCACGCGGCCCGGCCATTTCGACGGCGTGGCGACGGTGGTGACGAAACTGCTGCTGCAAACCGATGCAGATCTGGCGTTTTTCGGTGAAAAGGATTTTCAGCAGTTGCAAGTGGTGCGGCGGCTGGTCACCGATCTGGATATCGCGACCGAAATCATCGGCTGTCCCACCGTGCGCGAGACGGACGGGTTGGCGATGTCGTCGCGCAATCTGCGCCTGGGTCCGGCGGCGCGTCGGAATGCTCCGGCGATGCGCGCCGCCCTGGCCGAAGCCGCCGACGGGATCGCCAGCGGCGAGGCCCCCGGCCCGGCGCTGGACACGGTGCGCCAGCGGCTGACAGCGGCCGGTTTCGGACCCATCGACTATCTGGAATTCTGCCGCGAGGACGACCTGCAACCGATCACCGAACCCGGCGGCAGCGGCCGCATACTGGTCGCAGCCTGGCTGGACGGGGTGCGCCTGATCGACAACGTGATCGCCGCGCCGTCCGGCACCTAGACAGGCGCGGCACGGCTGCGGGGTCAGCCCACCACGTTGAAATCCGGCCCATAGGGATAGCCGGTGATATTCTCGTTGCCGTCCTCGGTGATGACCAGAATATCGTGTTCGCGATACCCGCCCGCGCCGGGCTGGCCCTGCGGGATGGTCAGCATCGGCTCCATGCTGATCACCATGCCCGGTTCCAGCACCGTGTCGATATCCTCGCGCAGTTCCAGCCCCGCCTCGCGCCCATAGAAATGGCTGAGCACGCCAAAGGAATGGCCATAGCCAAAGGTGCGGTATTGCAGCAGGTCGCGCTCGGCGAAGAACGCGTTGATCTTGTGCGTCACCTCGGCACAGCTGGCACCCGGCTGCAACAGCGACATGCCGTATTCATGAGCGGCGACATTGGCCTGCCAGATTTTCAGGCTGTCGGCATCGACCTCTTGCACGAACATCGTGCGTTCCAGCGCCGTGTAATAGCCCGAAATCATCGGAAAGGTGTTCAGTGACAGGATGTCTCCGCGTTCCAGAACCCGCGCCGTCACCGGGTTGTGCGCCCCGTCGGTGTTGATGCCGGACTGGAACCAGACCCAGGTATCGCGATACTCGGCGTCGGGAAAGCGTTTGGCGATCTCGGCCTCCATGGCATCGCGCCCGGCCATCGCCACGTCGATCTCGCGCGCGCCGGCCCTGACCGCGTCGCGGATGGCATAGCCCCCCACATCCGCCACCTGCGCGCCCTGTCGGATCAATGCGATCTCGGCCTCGGATTTGTGCATCCGCTGGCGCATGGTGGTTTCGAACAGATCGACCATGGTCAGGGGCTGCAGGAAATCCTCGAGCTTGTCGCGCTGCATCAGCGTCAGGTGATCGCCCTCATAGCCAACGATCTTGCCGGTGCCGGCAACCGAGGCCACCGCGCGCCAGAAATTGTCGCGCTGCCAGTCGGTATAGGTGATGTTGTCGCAATAGCAGCGGCGCCAGGGCTGGCCCGCGTCAATGCCCGCGCTGATCGTCACGCAATCGGTTTCAGTCACGACCAGCCCATAGGGGCGGCCAAAGGAACAGTACACAAACCCGGAATAATAGGCGATATTGTGCATCGAGGTGAAGACGGCGGCATTGGCGCCGGCGGCCTCCATGCGCTCGCGCAGCTCGGCGATGCGCGCCTCGTATTCCGCCACGGCAAAGGGCAGCGGCGCCTTGGTGCCGTTGTGAAAACGATACATGTCAGGACGTGAGGTCATGATTGACCCTCCTTTTCAGAAAGGTCCCGGCGTTCAGGACGTGGTACAGGAATCGCCCCGCGGCGACGCCATCGCCAAGGCTGGGCTCGGTTTGGCGGCAAACGCCGCGCAGATCAAGCCGTCAAACGACGCACCAGGTCGCTTTTCGCATCCGTCAGCAAATCGATCACGTCGAAATGGTGTCGATCGGGTACGATCATCTGCTCAACCGCCCAGCACTCTGACAACCATCGCGCCTGATCCAGAAAGGCCGGGCGTTCCTCTGCGCCCACCCAGACCGTGACCGTTGCATCGTGGCGGTCCTGCATGAAAAGCGGGCTTTCGGCCTCGGCATCCTGCAATGTCATCCGGAAATCCGCATTCATCGATGTGCGCAACAGCGGCCGCAGATCGGACAGGGGCGATATTGGTGCCACCGTCGCCAGCCGGGCGGCAACCGGTTCGGGCAGCAGCCCGGGGGCCAGCATCCGCGCCGCCAGATGCCCGCCGGCGGAATGGCCAGTGATTGAAATCGGACCCCGGGTGTGACCGGCGATCACCTGCACCGCCGCCGCGATCTGGCGGGTGATCTGCGCGATCGAGACCTGCGGGCAGAGATCATAGCCGGGCATCGCCACCGCCCAGCCCCGCGCCAGCGGCCCGGCGGCCAGATGCGACCAGATGCTGCGATCGAACATGCGCCAATAGCCGCCATGGACAAAGATCACGGTGCCCCGGGGCCGACCCTGTGGCAGGAACAGATCATAGACCTGGCGCGCACCGGCCCCATAGGGCTGGCCCAGCCGGACCCATGGCCCCAGAACGTCGCGAAATGCCTGCGCCTGCATGTCCCAAAGCGCCGGAAAATCCGGACCGCCAGGAATATGTGCCGCGTTGGCATAGGCATCGTCCAAATCCATTCGCACCCCGCATGTGGCCCTAGACAAATCTAGCCCCAACTGGTTTGGCTGCGCCAAGAGTTTTTTCTGGGAGACACGACTCATGCTGGATGCAACAACGGACCTGAAATCGCTTTTGAACGATCCCGACCTGCTGGCCACCAAAGCCTATGTCGGCGGCCAATGGATCGACGGCGACAACGGCACATTCGCGGTGACCAATCCGGCCCGTGGCGATGTTATCGCCGAGGTTGCCGACCTGAGCCGCGAGCAGGTCGCCGAGGCCATCGCGCAGGCCGAAGCCGCGCAAAAGGAATGGGCGGCCATGACCGGCAAGGAACGCGCCGGCCTGCTGCGCAAGTTTTTTGACCTGATGATGGAGAACGCCCAGGACCTGGGCCGGATCCTGACCGCCGAACAGGGCAAGCCGCTGGCCGAAGCCGTCGGCGAGGTCGCCTATGGCGCGTCCTTCATCGAATTCTTTGGTGAAGAGGCCAAGCGGGTCTATGGCGAAACCATTCCCGGCCACCAGCGCGACAAGCGCATCACGGTGCTGAAGCAGCCCATTGGGGTCGCAGCCTCGATCACGCCCTGGAATTTCCCCAACGCGATGATCACCCGCAAGGCCGCGCCGGCGCTGGCGGCTGGTTGTGCCTTTGTCGGCCGGCCGGCGATGGAAACGCCGCTGTCGGCGCTGGTGATGGGGGTTCTGGCCGAGCGCGCCGGCATCCCGGCGGGTGTGTTCAACATCGTCACCTCGTCCTCGGCCAGTTCCGTGGGCAAGGAATTCTGCGAGAATCCGGCGGTGCGCAAGCTGACCTTTACCGGGTCCACCGAAGTCGGCCGCATCCTGCTGAAACAGGCCGCGGATCAGGTGATGAAATGCTCGATGGAGCTGGGCGGCAACGCGCCGTTCATCGTCTTTGACGACGCCGATCTGGACGCGGCCGTCGAAGGCGCGATGATGTGCAAGTTCCGCAACAACGGCCAGACCTGTGTCTGCGCCAACCGCATCTATGTGCAGGCCGGGGTCTATGACGCCTTTGCCGCCAAGCTGAAAGTCGCGGTCGAGAACCTGAATGTCGGCGATGGCCTGAACGAAGGCACCACCACCGGCCCGCTGATCAACGCCGAAGCCGTGGAAAAGGTGCTGGAACATCTGGGCGACGTGACCGCCAAGGGCGGCGAGGTGCTGACCGGCGGCCAGGCGCATGAACTGGGCGGCACCTTCTTTCAGCCCACGGTCGTCACCGGCGTCACCCAGGATATGGCCGTGGCCAAGGAAGAGACCTTCGGCCCGCTGGCACCGCTGTTCAAGTTCGACGACGTGGACGAGGTCATCGCCATGGCCAATGACACGATCTTTGGTCTGGCGGCCTATTTCTATGCCAAGGATCTTTCCCGCGTCTACAAGGTGGCCGAAGCGCTGGAATATGGCATCGTCGGGGTCAATACCGGCATCATCAGCACCGAGGTCGCGCCCTTTGGCGGCGTCAAGCAGTCGGGGCTGGGCCGCGAGGGCAGCCATCACGGCATCGAGGACTTTCTCGAAATGAAATACATCTGCATGTCGGTCTGAGACCGAACTGTAAAATTGCAGACGGGGCGGTCCAGTGCCGCCCCGTTTTCGTTTGTGCCGCCCCCTGATCCGGCAGACAATCCATCGACTTTTTTGCCGCCTTCGCCAAGGATTGACCGCGCCGCCGCGTCCAAGTCTATGTGATGCGTATGGATGCAAGCGACGAGGATCTGGCCATGGCCGCCGCCAGCGGCGATGCTGCGGCGTTTTCCGCCTTGCTGGACCGGCGCTATGACGGCCTGTTCCGTCTCGCCTTTCGTCTGACGGGATCGCGCACCGAGGCCGAGGATCTGACCCAGGACATCTGCGCCGCCCTGCCCGCGAAAATCGCACGGTTCAATGGGCGGGCGCAATTCACCACCTGGCTCTATCGGGTGGCCGTCAACGCCGCGCATGACCGCCGCCGCCGGGCGTCCAGCCATGCCCGCGCCGCCGAGGGCTGGGGCAATTGGGAAATCGCCCGCCGCGCGGCGGATGCCGAGACATCAGAACAGGTGGACTGGCTGGTAGCGGCGATGCGCGCCCTGCCCGACGATCTGCGCGACACGCTGGCGCTGGTGCTGGACGAGATGACCCATGCGCAGGCCGCCGGGATCCTGGGAATTTCCGAAGGCACGGTCAGCTGGCGCATTTCGCAGGCCAAGAAACGCCTGAAAGAGCTGCGCATGCAGGAGGCTCAGCAATGAATGACGATCTGAACGATCTCAGGGCCGCGATGCGCGCGGCAACGCCTGACCCGGATGCGGACGCCAAGAAGGCGCATCTGGCGCTGGCGCGGAAAAACTTTGCAACGTTCCAAGAATCGCGCGCCGGGGTGCGTCCCATGTCCGATCGCCCGAAACCGGGCCCCTGGACAGGAGTACGACAGATGCTGATCCCCCTCACCTCGCGCGCGGGTCTGACCGCGACCACCGCCATCATTGCCGTTGCACTGGTAACGCTGACCCCGATTCGCGACACCCTGCTGCCGCCCGATGTGCCGCTGTTGCGCCAGGTGCCCGCCCCGACGCCGGCGACCGCACCGGAAAACGGACTACCGGCCGAGCTGCTCGAAATGGACGACAGGACCGCAACGGCCGCGCCGAAGGATGCCCCGATGACAGCGCCGATGGCGGAACCGGCCCAGGCCCTGACGGACAATCTGGCGCGGGGGCGCACGGCCAAGTCGGCGGCCCGCGTCCTGGGGGCATCCCCCCCCGGCGCGGCCCTTGAAACCGCGATCGCACCGCCGCCACCGATGCCTGACCGGATGTCGCCACAAGCGGAAGGCGAAAGCTATGCGAATGCCGATGCGAACCCTCTGAACGTGACCGCCGAGACCCCGGTGTCGACCTTTTCCATAGATGTCGACACGGCCTCTTACGCGGTGCTGCGCAATTCTCTAATGGCCGGACGCATGCCGGCCCCGGATGCGGTGCGCATCGAGGAAATGGTCAACTATTTCCCCTATGCCTATCCCCGGCCAGAGGGCGATCAGGCGTTCCGGCCCACGGTTTCGGTGCTGCAGACGCCCTGGAACGCCGACACGCGGCTGGTGCATATCGGCATTCAGGGCGCGGTACCGGCGGCAGAGGATCGCCCGCCGCTGAACCTGGTCTTTCTGATCGACACGTCCGGTTCCATGGATCAACCCGCCAAGCTGGGGCTGCTGAAACAATCCTTTGCGCTGATGCTGGGACAGCTGCGGGAACAGGATCAGGTGGCCATCGTCACCTATGCCGGCAGCGCCGGGCAGGTTCTGGCCCCCACCGCCGCCAGCGACCGCGGCGCCATCCTGGCGGCGTTGAACGCGCTGAATGCCGGCGGCTCGACCGCCGGTCAGGCCGGTCTGCAACAGGCCTATGCCATCGCCGCCGGCATGGCCGAGGACGGCGAGGTCAGCCGGGTGATTCTGGCGACCGATGGCGATTTCAATGTCGGGCTGTCCGATCCCGAGGCGCTGAAACACTTTATCTCGGAGCAGCGCGACGGTGGCACCTATCTCAGCGTGCTGGGATTTGGCCGGGGTAATCTGGACGATGCCACCATGCAGGCGCTGGCCCAGAACGGCAACGGTCAGGCGGCCTATATCGACACGCTGGCCGAGGCGCAAAAGGTGCTGGTGGATCAACTGTCCGGGGCGCTGTTTCCGATTGCCGATGACGTCAAGATCCAGGTCGAGTTCAACCCCGCCACGGTCGCGGAATACCGGTTGATCGGCTATGAGACCCGCGCACTTCGGCGCGAGGATTTCAACAATGACAGGGTCGATGCCGGCGATATCGGCGCCGGGCACGCGTTGACGGCGCTGTACGAGATCACCCCCGTCGGCTCGCCCGCGCAGCTCAGCGATCCGCTGCGCTATCGGTCCGCGCCCGCAGCCAAAGGTGCGCGCGACGAACTTGGCTATCTGCGCTTGCGCTACAAGTCCCCCGGCAACGACACCAGCCGCCTGATCGAACAGGCGATCACCGTCGACATGCCGGCCGGGACCGACACCGGGTTTGCCGCCGCGATCGCCGGTTTCGGCCAGGTGCTGCGCGGCGATGATACCTATCTGGGCGATTGGGACTATGATCAGGCCATCGCGCTGGCCAATGCCAACCGCGGTGCTGATCCCTATGGCTATCGCACCGAGGCGGTCCGGCTGATGCGGCTAGCCAAAAGCCTGTCGGCACAGTGAACGCACCGCCGAACGAAATCGCCCCGCACCGGTTCGCGTCCGGTGCGGGGCAAAACGTCGGACCGTGGCAAGTCGAAATGGCGGTCAGTTCACCGCCTTGGCATCGACCACATCGGTTTCCACCGCCTTGCTGTCGGATCCGGTGATCTCGATGCGGCGGGGTTTCAGCGCCTCGGGAATCTCGCGTTCGAGATCGATATGCAGCATGCCGTCGATATGGCTGGCGCCGGTCACGCGCACGTGATCGGCCAGGTGGAAACGGCGCTCAAAGGCGCGGGTGGCGATGCCGCGATGCAGATAGGTGCGGTCATCGTCCTCTTCGGCCTTTCTGGCGGTCACCACCAGGGCGTTTTCCTTGACCTCGACGCCCAGGTCATTGCCAGAGAACCCGGCGACGGCGATCGAGATGCGATAGGAATCGGCAGCCGTTTTTTCGATGTTGTAGGGGGGATAGGTGGACTGGCTGACATCATTGGCCATCACGCGGTCCATCAGATCGGCGATCTGATCGAACCCGACGGTGGCACGGTGCAGCGGGGCAAAGTCAAATGTACGCATGTCGTTATCCTCATCTTGCGAGCGATTTACGAAAGCCCTCCGGTTCGGACGGGCAGGTTCTGACATCGGAACCCGGTTCGGCATTCCGATGCGACAAAGATGGGGAGATGCAAAACCGGTTTCAAGACCTTTAGTTGCGGATAAACTTGGCCCCGGCAGGCCGGTGGCCCGTCCCGACACCGAGCCGCCTGGCCCCGGCGCCGACAGGACGCCGGTCGGCCCGCAATCGAACCTTGAGCCGGTCGACCACCGCCGGCAGCGCCATGCCGAACGCAACCTTGCGCCCCTCCACCACACCGCCGCCCGAGATCAGCGACAGGATGCGGCCGCGACCACCGACCCGGGCAAACACCGGCGCGCCGGACGAGCCAAAGGTCACGTCGCAGTCAAAGGCCATCAGGTCGTCCGCCTGCGCCACGATGCTGCAGCGGCGCTGGCGCGACAGCGCTTCGGAACGACCCTGACCATAAGAGGTGACACTGACGCCGCTGCCGACCCCCTGACCGGAATGCAGCACAAAGGGGTCGGCATCGCGGCTGGTGATCGGTTGCGCCAGGCGCAACAGCGCGACGTCATTTCGCACGCGGTCCAGATTGCCCGGCCCACCCGCATCGTAGTCTGGCGGCACCGCGATCTGGGCCACCGACCGATCCGCGATCGACACACTATCGCGCAGCCCGGCGCGAAAGGTCAGGGTCTCGGGCGCATGGCGTCGATGGGTGCGGCGATCAAAGACACAATGCGCGGCGGTCAGAACAAGGTCGGGCGCAATCAGGGTGCCGGTGCAATACCCGCGGCCACCGATCTCGAGCCGTCCGACCGCCTCCCAGCCCAACAGGTCCTCGCGGTCGGTCAGCCGGGCCAACCCGGTGGATTGCGCCTGTGTGGATTGCGCCTGTGCCGGCGGGACCGCGGTCAGCAGGCTCACCGCCAGCAACAGATATGTCACCCGGCGCGTCACGGTTTGATGAACTTTGCCCCTGTGGTGCGCCGCGGCTGGCCGACGCTGATGCGGTTCACGTCCGGCGCCGGCGCGACCGCGTATCCGGCCCCGGCATCCAGCTGCGCGCGCAGCAATTCCAGGGGCTGGTCCAGCGCCGTGCCCAGCGCCACCCGCTGGCCTTCAACCTCGGCCTTGGCCGACACCACCGATACGATCCTCGGGGTGCCGTCGGCAAAGGAAAAGATCGGCGCCCCGGACGAACCGTGATCGACGTCGCAGGACATGATCAGCACCCCCTGCTGGCGGGCCATCACGCTGCAGACCTGCTGCAGCGACGGTGCTTCGGCGCGACTCTTGGCGTAGGACACGACCCCCACCTGTTCGCCCTTGGCCGGCCTGCGAGCTGTCTGGAACGGCGTCACCGTGGTGTTGCGGATCGGTCGGTGTAACTGCAACAGGGCCACGTCGTTGCGCACACGTTCGGGCGAGACGGCATCACCATAGTCATAATCCGGGTGCACCACCGCCCGGCGCACCTGGCGATAGGCCGAGGCCCGCCCGTTGCGCCATCCGGCCAGGAACTCGACACTTTCCGGGTCGATTCGGGCCTTTGAGTGGCTGTCATACAGGCAATGCGCCGCCGTCAGCACCAGATCGGGCGCGATCAGCGCGCCGGTGCAGAACCCGGCGCCGTCGATGTCCAGACGTCCCACGGCCTGCCAGTCGCGTCCGGCATCGGTGGTGTCCAGCCGCTGCAACGGCCCGTCCTGCGCGACGGCCAAAGTCGGGCACAGGATCAGAGACAGGCAGATCAGCAAATGGCGCAACGCAAACACTCCGAATCCTCGTCAGACAGATCACTAGCGTGTTCTTGCGGCGAAATTGCGGCGATCCGCAATATCTAACTGGCGACCTTTGCCGGCGGTGCCCCATGCGCCGCGCGGATCAGTTCCGATGGCTTCGGCCCCCCGGTTGCCCAATCCAACAGCTCGACCGTGTGCACCACCGGCACACTGGTGCCCGAGCCGATCTGCATCATGCAACCGATATTTCCCGCGGCAATCAGGTCCGGCGATCCGGCCTGCAGCGTTTGGATCTTGCGCACCTTCAACTGGCTGGAAATCTCCGGCTGCATCAGGTTGTAGGTGCCGGCCGAGCCGCAGCACAGATGACTGTCGGCGGGTTCCACCACCCGGAACCCGGCCCGTTTCAGCAGGTCCTTGGGCGCGGTCTTGATCTGCTGGCCGTGCTGCAGCGAACAAGCGGAATGATAGGCCACCGTCAGGCCCTTGTCTTCGCCCTCGGGCAGTCCGAGCCTTGTCAATACCTCGCTGATATCCATCGCAATGCTTGCGACGCGGGCGGCATCGGCGGCCAGCGGGTGGTTGCGGAACATGTGGCCGTAATCCTTGACCGTGGTGCCGCAACCCGAGGTGTTGATGACGATTGCATCCAGCCCCTGACCGTCGATTTCGGCCGCCCATGCCCGAATGTTGCGGGCGGCCGTGGCATGGCTTTCCGCCTGCTTTCCCATGTGATGGGTCAGCGCGCCGCAACACCCGGCGCCCGCCGCCACCACCACCTCGCAGCCGAACCGGCGCAGGATGCGGATGGTGGCGTCATTGATATCGGTGTTCAGCGCCCGTTGCGCACAGCCGGTCATCAGGGCCACCCGCATCCGTTGCGGTGCCTGGGGCGCAAAGCTTTGCGGTGCGTCGTTGCGGCTGACCGGCGGTATGGTTCTGGGCGCCATCTGCAGCATCGCCTGCAACCGGGCATCCGGTATCAGCCGCGTGAACGGCCGGCCCAGTTTCGCCGCCCGCAGCGCCAGCCGAAAGCGTGTCGGATAGGGCAGAATTCGCGCCAGCAGCCAGCGCAGCGCCCGATCGCCGATCGGGCGGTGGTAATGCGCCTCGATATAGGTCCGGGCGTGATCCACCAGATGCATGTAATGCACCCCTGATGGACAGGTGGTCATGCAGGCCAGACAGCCGAGACAACGGTCGATATGCCTGACGGTCCGGGCGTCGGGTACCCGTTCGTTTTCCAGCATGTCCTTGATCAGATAGATGCGACCGCGCGGGCTGTCCAACTCGTCGCCCAGCACCTGATAGGTCGGGCAGGTCGCCGTGCAAAACCCGCAATGCACGCAATTGCGCAGAATCTGGTTGCTGCGCGCGAGGGCCGGATCGCGCAACTGATCCTCGGTGAACGTCGTCTGCATGGCTAACCTCCGACCGGCTGGGCAGGAGACATCAGGCCCCTGTTGAACAGGTTGCGCGGATCGAACCGGGCACGCAATCCGGCGCTGATCGCCTCCAGGGCCGGCGATTGCGGCTGGAACGTGCCCAACCGCGCCCGGGTCTCGGCGCTGGCCCGGACCAGCGTGGCATGACCGCCGAACCCGCCCAGCCTGCGCCGCAGGTCGGTGCCCTCGGGGGCGCAGGTCCAGATCAGCCCGCCGCCCCAGTCAAACAACAGCGCGTCGGTGTTCAGCCGGCGCGCGATGTCCGGGGCATCGCCGGGTTTGACCGACAGGCGCCAGACATCGCCTTGCCGATCGTGAAAGCAGCGAACATCGCGGATCGCCCGCCAGGCCTCTGCCGATTGCGCCGCACCGGAGAGTCGATCGACAGCGCCAAGCTCCCGCAGCCGCTCGGCCAGCCGCGCGCTGCGATAATCCACCGAATCGGCAAAACCCTCGACGCGCAGCAGCACTTCGGACTGCGCCGGATCATAGGCCGCACCCGTCAATTCGAACGGCGATCCCAGCGCCCGCGACATCACCTGCACTGCCTGCCTGCTGCCGTCCACGCGCAGATGCAGGGTCGCCTGGGTCTCGGGCCGCGGCAGGACTTTCAACGCAACCTCGGTCAACACCCCCAGCGTGCCCCAACTGCCCGCCATCAGCTTGACCAGATCATAGCCGGTGACATTCTTCATCACCCGTCCACCGTTCCGGATCGCCGTGCCGTTGCCATCCACGAACCGGACCCCCAGCAGGTGGTCGCGGCAGGCCCCGGCCTGCACCCGTCGCGGTCCCGACACGTTGCCGGCGACGACGCCGCCAATCGTCGGCTCACCAGAGCAGTTCAATAGGCCCCGGTGATCCATCGGTTCAAAGGCCAGCTGCTGGTGCTCAGCGGCCAGCAGCGCCTCGATCCGGGCCACCGGCGTGCCCGCCGCCGCCGCCAGGGTCAAAGCACCGGGTTCATACAGTGTGACGCCGGTCAGTCCCGCCGTCGAAAGCCTTTGCCCGGGCACCGCCATGCCCCGCGTACTGCCGCCACAAATGGCCAGCGGCCCTGTCGCCGCCGCCACCTGTTCGGCCAGCTCGGCCTCGCTTTGCGCAGTTCCCATATTCCTCTTGCCTCAAATATCCCGGGGTGAATTGGCCAACGGCCAAGAGGGGCTGGCCCCTTTACTGCACAACGATGGCCGGTGTCCGGCGGTCCCTGGAGACAGCCAGCGGAAAAACCTTTGCCGGGTTCAACAACCAGGCCGGATCGAACACGTCCTTGACCGCCATCTGCGCCTCCAGATCCGCTACAGTGTACTGATGCAGCATCAGGTCGCGCTTTTCGATACCCACGCCATGCTCTCCGGTCAGACAGCCCCCGACATCGACACACAGTTTCAGGATCTCCGCCCCCATCGCCTCGCACTTCTCAAGATCGCCGGGCGCGTTGGCGTCAAACAGGATCAGCGGGTGCATGTTGCCATCGCCTGCATGGAACACGTTGCCCACATCCAGCCCGAATTCACGGCTCAACTCGCCGATGCGGCGCAGAACATGCGGCAGTTCAGACACCGGAATGGTACCGTCCAGACACATGTAGTCGTTGATCTGGCCGATGGCGCCAAAGGCGCTTTTTCGGCCCAGCCAGATTTTGGCGCTTTCCTCGGCTGACCGGCTTTCGCGCAGTTCGACCGGGTCGTGACGCCGTGCTATGTCGACGATCCGGGCCAGCTGCGCGTCGATTTCCGTCTCCGATCCCTCGACTTCGACGATCAGCAAGGCCTCGCAATCGGGATAGCCGGCATTGGCGAAATTGTCGCTGGTGCGGATGCATAAACGGTCCATGAACTCGATCGCGACCGGCAGTATCCCGGAACGGATAATGTCGCTGACGCAGGCTCCGGCGACCTCGCTGCTGTCAAATCCCATCAGAACCGGGCGCGCGCCTTCCGGTTTGTGCAGGATGCGCAGGGTCGCCTCGGTCACGATGCCCAGCTGCCCCTCCGAGCCGCAGACCAGCCCCAGCAGATCCAGCCCACCGGAATCCAGATGCGCGCCGCCGATCTCGACCAAGGTGCCATCCATCAAGACCAGAGTGACCCCCAGCAGGTTGTTGGAGGTCACGCCGTATTTCAGGCAATGCGCCCCGCCGGAATTCATCGCGATGTTGCCGGCAATGGCGCAGGCCAGCTGGCTGGAGGGATCGGGCGCGTAGAAAAAGCCCGCCTCTTCGACAGCACCGGTGACCGACAGGTTCGTGCGCCCTGCCTGAACCCGAATAACGCGATTGTCAAAATCGGTCTCCAGAACCGCGTTCATCCGCGCAACACCCAGCATGACGCAGTCCGCGGTCGGCAGAGCGCCCCCCGCCAGCGAGGTTCCGGCCCCGCGCGGCACCACCGGCACCTTCTCTTCGTGACATATCTTCAGCACGTCGGATACCTGCTGCGTGGTGGATGGCAGCACCACCAGCATCGGCGGACAGCGATACGCGGTCAGTGCATCGCATTCATAGGCGCGGGTCTCGGCAGGATCATGGATCACCGCATCCGGTCCCAGCACCTTTGACAGCCGCGTGACCAGCCGTGCCTTGCGGCCGAGTATCTCGGGATTCGGGACCGGCATTTCCATGGCAACCTCCATATTTGGTAAAATTTTATTACCAATTTGCCAATCTAGCAAGTCCTTTTGATCCGGCCTACAGTCCCGGCATGACCACAGCCCAGACCCTCACCCTGTTTTCTCCGCTGGATTTCGTCGCGATCGCCCTGTTGCTGACGGGGGTGATTTGGATTGACTGGCGCATCGAATCGCCGCCGGCGAACCGGCCCTCGGTCTCGTCGCTGATGATTGCCTTTCGCCGCGACTGGATGCACCAGATGGTCACCCGGGAACCGCGGGTCTTCGATGCCCAGCTGATCAGCAACCTGCGCCAGGGCACTGCCTTTTTTGCCTCGGCCACCATGATCGCCATTGGCGGTGGGTTTGCCGTGATCGGCAATACCGACAAGCTGGCCGGGCTGGTCAGCGACCTGACACAGGGCAAGGCGCCGACCATCGTCTGGGAAATCAAGATCCTGCTGGTTCTGTTGTTTCTGGTGAACGCCTTCCTGAAATTCGTCTGGGCGCATCGCCTGTTCGGATATTGTGCGGTGCTGATGGCGGCGGTGGACAACGATGCATCTTCCCCTCTGGCCTATGCGC